>JBDTVO010000001.1:0-37963 GCA_040007135.1 Devosia sp.
CGAGACAATGCGATCGGCGCCGCTGCCGGCATCGGCGCTGGCGGACGCCGGTGACGCGGGTGAAGGCGGGCTGGTGGCGTTCTTTGCGGCGCAGACGACCGAGGAGGCGCCGGAGCAGCCCTACCCGGTGCAGCAGGCCGACGGGACGATGGCGGATGTCACCTATGGGGTGTTCACGCACGCGATCTTTTCGGCTTTGGCCAAGAACCCGAACCTCACCTACCGGCAACTGGCGCAGAGCGTCCTCGCGAGCTACGTCGCCGACAACTGGCTGAAGCCGACGCCGCTGTTCGAGGGCAAGCTCGACGCGCAGGTGTTCGGCAACGAGGACGTGGTGCCGGCGGCGCAGTGGCCGATCGTGGTGGGCGGCGACGGGGTGACGCTGTCGATCTCGGCGGGGCAACTACAAGGACTGGCGCCGGGCAGCCGGCTGTTGATCGTGCCGAGCCCGGCGGCGGCGAACGAGGAGGCGCTGGGGGTGATGGAGGCAACCAGCGTCACGCAACTGCGCGCCAAGCTGGCGCCGGTGGCCGACGCGGCCCACCCGGCGATTGCAGCGGCGGCCATTCCGACCGGCGCCTATGTGCGGCTGGTGGAGGTGCACTATCCGTTTGAGCTGACGGTGGCCCGGCCCGACACGGCCGGCGCCGATCCGGTCGCGGCCAGGGTGGTCGAGGCGGCGCTCGCGGCAATCGAGACACAGGCCGAGAAGCCGCTGAAGCTGCGGGTGGTGGCAGCGGGCGAGACCGCCGACGTGCGGCTGGCGCTGCTGTCGGAGGCGGCGGTGGCGCGGCTCGGGCATCCCGATGCCGCGGGCGGTGCAGCTGCCGACGGAGCACAGCGGGTGTGGCTGTTGCCGGCGAGCGGCGAGGTATCGCTGGATCCAGTGCGGCGGCCTCCGGCGCTACTGCTGCCGGCGGCGGGGGCGGCCGGGGCGGATGGAACGGGATTTCAGAAAAAGCTCGAGGAGAGCCTCACCACGATCTTCAGGGCGACAGGCCTGTCGCGGCTGACGGCAGCAAGCACGTTTGGACCGCGCGACTTCACGCTGAGCTTCGGCCGGCAGGAGGCCGGGGCCGACGCAATCGTGGCGATGGCCGCGGAGGAAACCCCGGTGATCCGGCCGGGGGACCGGCTGTATGTCGATTTCACCAATGCCTCGGGCAAGGCAGCGGACCTCAACCTGCTGTTCATCGACCACGACTACGGCATTACGCTCTTGTGCAGCGCACACCTCGCGGCGGGCGACCGGTTGTTCCAGCCTTTTGCCGACATCGATGACGGCGACCACGGCAGCGAGCGGATCGTGGCGGTGATCAACGAGACCGGCAAGGAGATCACCGACCTCAGGTTCCTGACCCAGCCGAAGCTGGCGGCGACGCGCGGGCTGGAGCAGCCGGGACTGTTGGGGATGCTCGACGACCTCGGGGCCGGCGTTGCGACACGGGCAAGCCCGCCATCGCAGCGCGACTACAAGACGCCGCGCGGCGCCGTGGTGATGGTGCCGCTCGAGGCGCTGCCGGGCAGCGGGGCGACGCGGGCGGCCGATATGGCGCTCAGCGATCCACGCACACCCGAGGGCGAGTGCGCGCTCTAGGAGGGAGCGGCCCTACTTGTAGTGCTCGCTGAGGAACTGGGCGATGGGGCCCGAGAGCCGCACGGCATAGTTGCGGGTATCGTCCTCGGCCACGTTGATGCCGTGGATGACGGTGTTACCGCTGGCATCGAGGGTGAACAGCGCCGCACCCGAAGCCCCCTGGGCGGAATCACAGTCGTGCCAGAAGACGGTGTCGCCGAAATTGGCGTCGTCGACGTGGCACTTGTCCTGCCACAGCGTGCCCTTGGGCTTGTCGGCGGGGTAGCCGATCATAGTGGCGTCGAAGGCCAGGCTCTTGTCGGGGCCCCAGCCGAGCCAGCCGATCTGGTTGCCGGCGTCAGCGGCGAGCTCGACCTCGGCAAGATCCCACGGCATCGAGGTGCCGTAGTTCTTGCCGTCGAAGCCGTCGACGTAGCCGCTCAACACATTGATGTAGGTGATCTCGAAGCGGCCGAACGGCGCGTTCACGCCGTCGGTGACGCCGGGATAGAACTGGCCCTGGCCGACGAAGCCGCCAGCCTCGTGCTTGTAGACGCAGTGGGCGGCGGTGAGGATGGTCTGCGGGCCGATGAGCGTCGCCGTGCAGCTGGTCCAGACGCCCTTCTGGTCCTCGGTCCAAAGCCAGCCGACGACCGCTGCGGGGAAGCTCTTGCCATCGGTGATCTGCGTCCGGCCGTCGGCACCAACAACGGTGCCGGCGCTCTGGCCCGTATTGGATCCGGCGACAGACGCCTCGACCAGGCCGCGCATCGCGGCGGACGCTGGCATCTGGGTCACCGAGCCGTCGGGGTTGCGGGTGAGCGTCCCCATGCTGCCCACTGCAGCGTCGAGGTCCGGCATGGCGCGGGTGGCGGTGGCGCCATCGACAGCAAGGAGCGGCGCACCGGCAAGGGAGTCGGGGAGCGTCACCGGCGTGGCCGCGCCGGCAGAGCCGCCGGCCGGGCCGGGATTGCTGATGATCGTGCCCATTGCCATGGCGGGCATGGTCAGCGTCGCGCCCAGCAGCAGGGCGGCGAGCGACGTCGCGGTACGAATGTGCATGGCGGAGATTCCCCTTGTTCTCGTGGATGGAGTGAAATCGACATTGGCGGCGCCGTCAACAGCCCGGACCGGCGGGAGAGGCAGCGATCTGGGCGGAATGGGCATCAGGGCGCACCGATTTGAGCGGCGATCCAGTCGTGGACGCTGGCGACCCTGCTGTAGACGCCATAGACGTCGCGGTGGCCGCATTTGATGTCGGCGTTCGAGGGCCCCTCGCCCCAGCTGACGATACCGACCTCGACCACGCGGCCGGCGACGGTGGCGACGAGCGGGCCGCCGCTGTCGCCGTAGCAGGAATCGCGGGTGCCGGTTTCGAGGCCGGCGCACAGCATCGTGCCGGTGAGTGGATCGGGCAGTCTTGCGGCGAGTTCGTCGCCGGCGCTGTCGAGGTCGCGCGCGGGGATGTGGTAGCGCGCGCCGAGCTGGCGCAGCGAGTCCCTTAGATCGCCGGCATAGATGGCACGGATGCCGCTGTCGCAGGCGGCGCTGGTGACGATCTCGAGGTCGCTGCCAAGGAGATAGCGCGGGTAGGCGCCGTTCTCGGTCATGCCCCAGCCGAGGACGGTAGCGGCACGTGCCGCCGCGGTGCCATCGTCGATGCCGACGGTGGGCAGGCCCGAAGGGGCGGTGAGTTCGATGAGGGCGACATCATGGTCGAGGCTGTCGGGGTCGAAGCGCTCGTGAACGATGACGCGGCTCGCTGCGAGGCGCCGGCCCGCCATCAGGTCGATGCTGCCGGCGAGGACGATGAACTTGTCAGGGGTCAGCGCGACGCCGTCGCGGACCACGCAATGCGCCGCCGTCAGCACCCAATCCGGAGCGATCAGCGCGCCGCCGCAAAACTGCGAGCGGTACTGCGATTCAGGATCGTCGGAGAGGCCGTCGGCACTGAGCAGAGCCACCTGGAAAGCAAACGCACCCTCGGCGATTTCCCGCCCACCGAAGACGCCGGCGGGCCGGAGGCCGGCCGGCACGACTTGCGCGGCACGCAAGGGTGGAACGAGATCGTAGGGGCTAGGGGGATGCGATTGTGCGGCGACGGGCGGCACGGCGAGCACAAACAGACCCAGCAGCACCAGACAGCCGACAAACTTCACCGCGAACCCCTCCGATGCACACTCCCGCGTGTCGCGGGTGTTGCATACGCCGAGCCCCTGCCCGCGCATTGCACCATCCTGAACAGTGCTTTAGCCGAAAATCGGTCGGAATCATCTTTTCTTTGCGGCGACTTCTCTCCTAGAAATGGCCGGCATGAGAGATGGTCCCACCAAAGCCGCAGGCCGCGGCCGTCGCGAAGCCAAGCCACCAGCCGAAGAGGCTGGTGAGGCGCGGCGCGAAGCTGCCCTGCATGAGCGCTCGCATATCGGCGTCGGCATCATGGAAGGGATGCTGTCGGCGCGCCCCGACGACGATCGACCAAGCCGGCTGCATCGTGCCGACGAGATCGCCGCGGTGGTGCTCAAAGTGGTGACGATTTTGGCGTTGACCTTCGGGCTGTTCGAGTACGACCGGCAGAAGGCCGACGGGCGGGTGAACCAGTCACTGGAGCTGGTCAAGGAATGGGACAGCAGCGGCACCCAGGGCGCCTATACGCGGATCAACGATGCGATCTGGCCGCTGCTGCAGCAGGCAACACACGACCAGGGTGGAACCGATATCGACGCGGCGACGCGCGAGGTGATCTACGCCAATATCGGCGAGACCATCACCGGGCGTGATGACCAGTTCTCGTCGGACGCCGACCACGACGTCGACAAGGTGTTCCAGTTCTTCGACCGCGCCGCCACCTGCGCCGACCAGGGCCTGTGCGACTACGATGTGCTGAAGACATTCTTCGGCGCCGAGTCGCAAAGCTTCTGGCTGTATTTCAGCCGCTACGCCGAGCGGCGCCAGCAGGACGGCTACGGCGGCTACGCCAACTGGACCCGCAAGTTCATCGAAGGCGACATCCACCGTCCGAAGATGTTCGGACTTATCTGAGCGACAGGCTCAGGCTTCCAGCCGTGCCAGCAGGCTCGAGGTGTCCCAGCGGCGGCCGCCCATGGCCTGCACCTCGGCATAGAACTGGTCGACGAGTGCGGTAAGCGGCAGGCGGGCGCCGTTGCTGCGGGCCTCGTCGAGGACGATGCCGAGGTCCTTGCGCATCCAGTCGACGGCGAAGCCGAAATCGTATTTGCCGGCGAGCATGGTGGGGCCGCGGTTTTCCATCTGCCACGACTGCGCCGCGCCCTTGGAGATCACATCGATGACGGCGGCGACGTCCATGCCGGCGGACTTGCCGAAATGGATGGCTTCGGCCAGCCCCTCGACCACACCGGCGATGCAGATCTGGTTCATCATCTTGGCGAGCTGGCCGGCGCCAGATGGGCCGAGTAAGCGGCAGGCGCGGGCAAAGCCCATGATGACGGGTTCGGCGCGGGCGAAGGCGGCGGCATCGCCACCCACCATGACGGTGAGCTGGCCGTTCTCGGCACCGGCCTGGCCGCCGGACACGGGCGCATCGAGGAAGCCGAAGCCGGCCGCGAGGGCGACGGCGTGCAGCTCGCGGGCGACGAGGGCAGACGCGGTGGTGTGATCGACAAAGACCGTCCCCTGCCCCATCGCGGCAAAGGCGCCGTCCGGCCCGAGGGTCACCTGCCGCAAATCGTCGTCATTGCCGACGCAGGCAAAGACGATGTCCTGGCCTTCGGCAGCCTGGCGCGGCGTGGCGGCGGCGCGGCCACCGTTGGCGGCGACCCATTCGTCGGCCCGGGCTCTGGTCCGGTTGTAGACGGTCACGTCGTGGCCCTTGGCCTTGAGGTGCCGCGCCACGGGCGCACCCATCACCCCCAAGCCGATGAATGCCGCCTTGACCATGCCTCGCCTCCCGCAATTTGCCGCGTGGTGATACCGCCTCGAGGGCGAAGCGCAAAGCTCAGGCGGACTTGTCGCTGTTCTTGCCCGGATGGGCGGCAACGATGCCACGCTTTTCGAGGACTTCGGTGGTCTTCCTGGCGCGATCGACAAGCAGGTCGCGGAGGTTCTTGAGTTCGGCGTCCTCGAGGCGTTCGGCGGCGACGAAATGGTTGTCGGCGCCGCGCAGGGCATAGATCAGCTCGTCGAGCTTGGCCTGCACCGCCTCGCCGTCACGGTTCTGGCTGTTCTGCAGCACGAAGACCATGAGGAAGGTGATGATGGTGGTGGCGGTGTTGATCACCAGTTGCCAGGTTTCGGAGAAACCGAAGAGCGGCCCGGAGACGGCCCACACCACGATCAGTATCACCGCCGTGGCGAAGGTTGCGGGCCGGCCGGCAAGGTGCGCGACCGAGTGGGCGAAGTGCGAAAAGACACTGCGTGAGCTCATGGCCACCTGCAATGCCCGGACGGCCCGGGTGGTTCCGGCGGTTGCGCGGCAAGGCGTTTCCTACCATCCTTGGACAAAGGGCCGGAAGGACAATCCGGCCCGTACGAGAGGATTCCGACAATGCCGACGACTGCCAAGACGCTCGAGGTCACCGACACCATGAGCAACGCCGTGCGCACCGCTTCGCAGCCGAGTGCGCTGAAGATCACCGATATCCGCATCGCCACGGTGAAAGGGCACGGGCTCTACCCGATCCTCAGGATCGACACCAACCAGGGCGTCTATGGGCTGGGTGAAGTGCGCGACGCAGCGCACCCCGATACGGCGCTGCGGCTTAAGCACATGCTGGTGGGACAGAACCCCTGCAACGTCGACTACCTGTTCAAGTCGATCCGGAACTATGGCGGCGACAGCCGCGAGGCTGGCGGCGTCTGCGGCATCGAGATCGCGCTGATGGACCTCGTCGGCAAGGTCTACGGCATCCCCTGCTACCAGCTGCTGGGCGGCAAGTACCGCGACAAGGTGCGGCTCTATGGCGATACGCCGATGCCGGACGACATTTCGCCCGAGGGCTATGTGCAGGTGGTGATGGGGCGCAAGAAGCTCGGCCTCACCTTCATCAAGTTCGACCTGCCGCCGGAATTGTTCCTGTCGACGCCGGGGGCGCTGGTGGGTCAGGCGACCAAGCACGAATATCCCGAATACAAGCAGTGGTACGTGCCGGGTCGCGGCGCCGGTCCGCGCATCAGCGAGAAGGGTGTGGCGCGGGCGGTGGAAATCACGGCGGCGGTGCGAGCGGCGGTGGGCGACGAGATTTCGCTCTGCACCGACCATTTCGGCGAAGGCTTCGTGATGGCCGACGAGGCCATCCGCATCGGCCGGGCGCTCGAGCGTTACAACCTGGCGTGGATCGAAGACCCGATGAAGTGGACCGATATCGCCAACCACAAGAAGGTGGCCGACGCGCTGCTGACGCCGGTGGCTGCCGGCGAGGACTGGTATGCGTGGGAGGGATTTCGCGAGGCGATCGAGACGCGCGCCGTCGATATCATCCATCCCGACATGCTGAGTTCGGGCGGGCTGAGCGAAACCAAGCGCATCGCCGACCATGCCGAGCGCTTCGGCATTCCAACGGCGCTGCATGCCTGCTGCTCGCCGGTAGGGTTCATGGCCAACGTCCACCTCGGCGCCGCGATCTCGAGCCTCGTTGCGGTGGAGCATCACGGGCTCGACCTGCCGTTCTTCCGCGACCTGGTGACCGGGCTCGAGCCCGACTACATGGCTGACGGCTATGTGACGGTGCCGGGCGCGCCGGGACTGGGGATCGATCTCAACGAAGAGGCGATCCGCGAAAACATGGCCAAGGGCTTCGAGTATTTCACCAGCACCGAAGAGTGGGACAAGCGCCGGGTGGGGCCGCTCTGGGGACACTACGGCGACTGATACGGTCGATGCCGGTGCGGCGATGAAGCTCGCGACGTTCAACATCAACAACGTCAACCGGCGACTGCCGGTGCTGCTGGCGTGGCTCGAGGTGGCGCGGCCCGATATTGTCTGCCTGCAGGAGCTCAAATGCACCGATGCGGAGTTTCCTGCCGCGACGCTGGCGGCGGCGGGATACGAGGCAGCCTGGGTGGGGCAGAGCGCCTGGAATGGCGTCGCCATCCTGTCGCGGGTCGGCGCACCGGTGGTGACGCGGCGGACGCTGCCCGGTGACGGCAAGGACAAGCAGGCGCGCTATCTCGAGGCCGCGGTGGGCGGGCTGGTGGTGGGATGCCTCTACGCGCCCAACGGCAACCCGCAGCCGGGACCGAAGTTCGACACCAAGCTGGCCTGGACCGAGCGGCTGATCGTCCATGCCAGTGAGCTGATGGCGAGCAAGCTGCCGGTGGTGCTGGCCGGCGACTACAACATCGTTCCGGAAGAACGCGATATCTACGTCACGACCTCCTACGCTGGTAACGCGCTGCTGCAACCCGGGCCGCGCGAGCAGTACCAGCGATTGCTGGCGGCGGGCTGGACCGATGCGCTGCGCAAGATGCATCCGAAGGACGCGGCGCTCTACAGCTTCTGGGACTACATGCGCAATCGCTGGCCGCGCAATGCGGGCCTGCGGCTCGACCATGTGCTGCTGAGCAAGACGCTGGCGAAGCGGCTCACCGGCGCGGGCGTCGATCGCGACGTGCGCGGGCTGCCCGAGGCCAGCGATCATGCGCCGGTGTGGGTGAGCCTCAAGGATTGAGCGCCGGACACGGGCCTCAGCCCTTGACGGCGCCCTGCAGCAAGGCGGCGACGAACTGGCGCTGGAACAGCAGGAAGAGGATCACCGTGGGAGCGATGATGATCAGCGAGCCGGCGCAGAGCAGCGGGATATTGGTACCCCATTGGCCCTGGAAGGCGCCGAGCGCCCCGGCCATGGTGCGCTCGAGCGGGATTTCGACGAGGACGATGGGCAGCAGGAACTGGTTCCACGTCCACAGGAACTGCAGGATCGCCAGCGACAGGATGGCGGGGCGGGCGATGGGCACCTGCACCAGCCAGAACTGCTGCCAGGCGCTGGCGCCATCGATCTGCGCCGCCTCGCTCATCTCGTCGGGCACGTTCACGAAATGGGCGCGCATCCAGTACACCGAGAAGGGCATGAACAGGCCGATCAGCGGCAGGATGATGGCGAGCTTGGTGTTGAGCAGGCCCATGGCGCGGACTTCGTAGTAGAGCGGCGTTATGATGCCTTCGAACGGCAGCGTCAGGCCGAGGACGAAGAGCAGGTAGACGAGCTTGCTGCCGCGCGGCGCGAGCTTGGCGACGCCGAAGCCGGCCATGGTGCCGATCAGCACCGAGATGGGCACGACGCCAAGGGCGATGATGGTGCTCGACAGCAGCAGCCGGTCCATGTGGGCGGCGTTGAAGGCGTCGATGAAATTCTGCCACTGCGGATCAGTGGGCCACTGCAGGCCGGGCGGATAGGTGCCGGAGGGCGCCAGCGCCGCCGAGAACATGGTGACGAAGGGCATCAGCGTGACGATCATCAGGCCGACGAGGATGGTGCGGGCGCCGATGGTGCCGAGCGGCAGCGGCAGACGCTCGCGCCGCGCCGCGGTGGGGGCGGCAATGGCTGCGTCGGTCATTTGGGCTGCCTCGTCAGCCACTGGATGGGCAGCACGCAGACGATGACCAGCACCATGAGGACGACGGCCAGCGCCGAGGCGAGCCCGACCTGGCGGTGGGCGAAGGCGAGCCGGTAGATCTCGAGGCCGGGGACGGTGGTCTGGATACCGGGACCGCCGCCGGTGGCGATATAGACGATGTCAAAGCTGGCGAGCGCGGCGATGACGGTGACGGTGACGCAGACGCCGATCTCCTGGCGGAGGCCGGGCAGCGTGATCCAGCGGAATTCGCTCCAGGCGGAGGCACCGTCGAGCTTGGCCGCCTCGTAGAGGCTGGGGTCGATGCGGGCGATGCCGGTGACCAGCAGCATGGTGCACAGGCCAAGCAGCACCCACGCGCCGATGATGCCGACGGCGGGCAGCGCGAAATCGAAATCGCCGAGCCAGCCGCGGGTGATGCCGCCGAGGCCGATGAGGTTGAGCGCCTGGTTGACGACGCCGTTGCTGGCAAACATCCAGGTCCAGGCGATGCCGGCGGCGACCAGCGGGATGACCTGCGGGATGAACAGGATGGTGCGGGCGGTGGTGCCGAAGGCGCCGCTCAAATGATTGCGGATGGCCGAGGCGACGCCGAGGCCGATGAGGATGGGAATGAGGGTGAAGTAGATGGCGAGCTGGAAGGCATTGCCGAGGATTTGCAGGAAATCGCTCTCGCTCAGCACCACGAGGTAGTTGGAGAGGCCCTTGAACTGGGCCTTGCCGATGCCGTCCCAGCGGAGCAGCGAATAATAGACCGACATGCCGATGGGGACGAGCACGAAGGCAGCGTAGAAGGCGAGCGCGGGGACGATGAAGGCCCACGCCACAACGACGCCGCGACCCCTCTGGGAGAGAAGGGGCCGCGACGCCGATGGCAGGCTATGTGGCTCGGCGATCGTCATATCGAAGACGCTGCCACAGTTTTCCGGCTAGCGCGAAAGTTCCTTGACGTATTCGGCCTGCACGCTCTTGAGCAGCCCGGCCGCGTCCTGGCGTCCACCGACCATCTTCTGCAGCTCCGGCGTCCACGCCTCGGCGTAGATGGCGCCGGTGGCGTTGGCGATGAAGTCCATGGCGCCATTGTCCTTGGCGATGGTGGTGCCGGCGGCGAGAGTCTCTTCGGTGACCGAGCCCGCCGTCACCGCCGGCATGGCGAGGTCAACCGGACCGCCCGGGTTGGAGCCGCCGATGGCGACATCGATCTTGCGCGCCTCAGCATTGGTTCCGACCCAGTTGAGGAAGAAGGCGGCGCAATCGGCGTTCTTGGCGTTGGCGCCGATCCCATAGGTCAAGGGCGCCGACATAGCGGCGTGCTTGCCGCCGGCAATTGCGGGCGGCATCAGGAAGAACCCGACATTTCCAGCCATCACCTTGTCGAGGTTGCCCGACTCCCAGTCGCCGTTGAACAGGAACAAGCCGTCGCCATCGTGGAAGCGGCCATTGGCGGTCGCGTAGTCCACCGAGTTGATGTCGTCCTGGAAGTAGCCGGCCTTGATCCACTGCTCGAGATGCTGCGTGGCGGTCAGATTGGTCGGCGTGTCGATGTCGGCGCCCTTGCGCTGGAAGATCCAGTCATTGACGGCACCGGGATCGCCATACGACCCCATCAGGTTCTGCAGCGGAAAGGTCAGACCAACGACTGGCTTGTTCCAGATGATGATTGGCGGAATGCCGGCGGCCTTGGCCTTGGCCATCAGGTCTTCGAGCTCGGCGACGGTCTCGGGCGGCTTGGTCATGCCGATCTTGGCGGCGAGGGCCTTGTTGTAGAAAATACCGGTCATCGAGTAGTTGAGGCCCATGGCGTAGAGCGAACCCTCGCCACGCGGGCTGCCGCCGTCGGCGACGCGGTTCTGCGCCAGCTGGGCAGGCGGGTATTTGTCCCAGCCCAGATCGGTGGCGTCCTGATCGAGATTCTTCAGCAGTCCGTCCTTGACCAGGTCGCTGATCGAGGGGAGCCGGATGAGGTCGGGGGCGTTGTCGCCGGCCAGCACGCGCGGACTGTTTTCCATCAGCGTCGCGAACTGGTCTTCCTTGATGTTGAAGGTGACGTTCGGGAACTGCTTGGTGAACTCCTTTGAGAGCTCGGTGGGCAGCGGGAAGCCGGTCTCGAAATACGAGTTGAGCACCACCGGGCCGGTGCCGCAGCTTGGCGCCGCGTAGGCAGCGCCGGCGGTTGCCGACATAAGGGCGGCAGCCAACAGGGTCAGTTTTGCAGTGTTTGGCACGTTCAACTGTTCCTCCTCAGTTTGGACGTTGGTTTCGTCGTTTGGTATTCGTCGTGCTAAATCCATTTAGCACCGCCCCGGGGTGATGGTCAATTGCCCTCCCGGGTGTCGAGCCAGCGGCACATGCGAGGCCGCCGTGAAATCTTGTTCTAGCTATTGGCGACAGTCATGGCTCCCTGGTCGACGAGGCAGAGGCGCAGCGCGTCGATGATGCGCGTGGCGCGGAGATCGCCGCCGCCCTGCATGAAATGGGTGATGAAGCCGAAGCCGATCCCGAGCCCCGGTTCGGCAAAGCCGCACTGGCCGCCGGCGCCGTCGTGGCCGAAACCGCGGCCCGTGACGAAGCGGCGGGTTTCGGAATCGAGCTGGAAGCCCATGCCCCAGCGCGACCAGGGGGGCGGGACGGGAAACACCGGCGGGCCCTCGCTCTCGACGACGGTGAGCCGCTCGACCGTGGCCGGCTGCAGCAGCCGCCTGCCGCCGGTGTCGGCGACCGTTGCCGACCAGATCTTGGCCAGGGCACGGGCCGACATGATGCCCCCTGCCCCCGGGATTTCGGCGGCCCACAGCCGCTGGTCGTTGAAGCCGCCGGCCGGCTCGGCGAGCGTTGGCGGCAGGGCGGTCCCAAGGGTCGCGGCGCGCTCGCTCCAGTCGACGGCGCCAGGCGGGCGCGAGGCCGCGGCGTCCGCCAGCTGACGGCGAAACGCCTCACTGGGCGTGAGGTGAGCGACGCGAGGCATCTCCTTGGCGGGCAGGCCGATCCAGGCATCGACTCCGAGCGGGCCGGTGATCGATTCGGCGAACAGTTGCCCGACCGTGCGGCCGGTGACACGGCGCAGCACCTCGCCGACCAGCCAGCCGTGGGTGATGGCGTGATAGGCGTAGGCTTCGCCCGGCGGCCAAAGCGGCTCTTGCTGCTCCAGCTTGCGAACCATGCCGGCCCAGTCGGTGATCTCAGCGGTGGTGATGTCGAGAGTTGGCGCCGAGAGGCCGGCGCGGTGGGCCAGCAGATGGCGGACCTGGGTTCCGGCTTTGCCGTTCGCCGCATACTCGGGCCAGTAGCGGCTCACCGGCGCGTCCGGATCGAGGCGGCCGGCCTCGATCAACTGGGCGGCGAGGATCGACACCAGCCCCTTGGTGCAGGAGAAGACGACGCCGATCGTGTCCTCCTGCCACGGACGTGAGTCGCGCGCGTCGGCCGTGCCTCCCCAGAGATCGGCAATCGGCTCGCCGCCGCGCCAGATGGAGAGCGCGGCACCGCTGCGCGGATCGTCGAAGGCGGCAGCGAAGGCTTCGGCGACGGGCGCGAAACCGGGCGCGACGTGGCCGTGGATCGTGGTGCCGATGCTGCGCGGGGCGCTCAAGGTGCTCACGGCACCACCGTCGCGGGTTCGAGGACAAGGAGATTGCCATCGGCGTCGAGGCCAAGCGGCATCGGATCGCTGATGGTGCCGGGGAAGCTGCCGTCGGCGGCGCGCATCGAAAAGGCCAGCAACACCCAGCGGCCTTCGGGATCCTTGACGGCCCGCCCGGCATACCAGGTCTCGGGCAGGAGCAGGCGGGCGGCGGCGATATCGAACGGGCCCACCGGCCCGGCCGCCGGCGCCCACCAGATGCCGCCGATGCCACCGGCGTTCGGCCCGGCAAGACGCGGCGCGTCACAGCAGAAGAGCACAATGATACGGCCGCCGATCTCGATCACCTGCGTGACCTCGATATGCGCGAAGCCCGAGTGCGGTTGGCTCAGCGGCGGGCGCACCTGCCAGGTCTCCAGATCGGTCGACACGGCGTGGCCGACGACGCCGCGGTCGAACTCGTCGCCGGCGTTAGCGCGCGCCGTGACCAGCATGTGCCAACCCTCGCCGTCCGGGTCGGCAAACACCCACGGATCGCGCCAGGCTTCCTCCGGCCACGCGGAGGTGCCGAGGGTCTCGTACCAGCGCGCATCGGCGCGGACGATCGGACCGGGTAGCTTGGTCCAGGTGAAGAGATCGGGCGAGGTGGCGACGCCTATGGTCTCGATGTTGGTGGCAGCATCGGGCGACAGAAAGTGCGCGCCGGTGTAGAACAGGCGCCAGAGCCCATCGGGGCCGCGAAGGACGCTGCCGGTCCAGGTGGCGGTGTCGTCGAAGGCCCCCGCCGGGCTGGGCGCGAGCGCCACCGCGTGCTCGGTCCAGTGCACGAGGTCGCGCGAACTGGCGTGGCCGATGCGGGCGTTGCGGTGACGGAGGTTGGCGTCGCCCAGCGCCTTGGGCGCGTGGAGGAAGAAGCAGTGGTAGAGACCGGCATCTTCGGCCAGCCAGAAATCCCAGACCCAGGCGTCGGCAAGCGCAAGCACGATAGCTCCTCCGCCACGGGCCGGCCGCCTGTGGCGGGGTTCGTGGATCGCTGTTCTATCGGAGCCGACGCAGGGATGACCACCTGCCGCAACGTCTCCGTCGACAGCGTTGGCTCCTTTGCTAAATTGATTTAGCATAGATTGTCAATGCGGCCAGCGGCGCTACGCGATGGACGCAGCATACAATTTGTTGAGGCCGGAAGAGACAGTGTATGACAGGCGGGACGGTCGGGGCCGAGCATGAACGCAAGAGCTGAAGCCAAGAAGCGCGCGACGCTTGCCGATGTTGCACGGCTGGCGGGACTGTCGCGCACCGCGGCCTCGATGATCCTCACCGGCAAACCCGATACGCGGCTGTCGGCGGAGGCGCATGCGCGGGTGATGGCGGCGGCCGACCAGCTTGGCTACCGGCCCAATATGGCGGCGCGCAGCCTGCGCACCGAGCGCACGCAGTCCTTCGCGTTTATCTCGGACGTGGTGGCGACGACCCGCTTTGCGATGGGGCTGATCCGCGGCGCGCTGGAGGCGGCGGAAAAGGCCCAGCACGTGATGCTGGTGCTCGAGACCGGTGGCGAGCCGGCGCGCGAGAGCGAGGCGATTGCGGCGGCGCTTGATCGACAGGTCGATGGCATCATCTTTGCGGCGATGCGGGCGCGCGAAGTGTTCGTGCCCGACATGCGGCTCGGCACACCGGTGGTGATGCTGAATGCCACCAACCCGCGCTTTCCGGTCTCGGTGCTGCCCGATGAGGCGGCGGGCGGCAAGGCGGCGGTCGAGCTGCTGTGGGCCGCAGGCATCCGCAGCGGCATCGGGCTGTTGGGCCAGAGCGACGTGGCGGAAGCGGGCCTCTTTCGATCAGAGACGGTGTCGCGGCGCGTCGCCGGCATCCGCTCGCAGATGCAGAAGCGGCGGTTGAGCTTTGTGGCCGAGGAGTCGTGCTGGAACTGGGAGCCGGACGAAGGCTACAAACTCGCCAAGCGCATGCTGAAACGCGGGCACGGGATCAGGGCACTGCTGTGCATGAACGACCGGCTGGCGTTCGGCGCCTACCAGGCCGCGGCGGAACTGGGGATATCGGTGCCCGACGAGGTCGCCATCGTGTCGTTCGACAATGACGAGATTGCCGCGTACCTGCGGCCCGGCCTCACCACCATCGCACTGCCGCACGAGGAGATGGGTCGGCGCTCGGTCAACCTGCTACTCGAGGGCGGCGCCAAAGGCGAGCATCTGGTGCCGATGCCGGTGATCGAGCGCGGCTCGGTGGGCAAGGTCAAGCGTTAGACGCCAGCGGTGGCGGGGCCCATGACGCCCGCTTCGGCGGCCGAGAGCAGCGAGCGGAGCTCGGCACCGCCGGCCATCAGCTCGATGACTTCGCCGATCGGCTTGTCGGCCTTGTCGAAGCTGGCCGACATTTCGCCGCGGCGCATGACGACGAAATGATCGCCGACCGAATAGGCATGGTAGGCGTTGTGGGTGATGAACACCACGGCAACGCCGCGCTGGCGGACGGTGTGGATCAGCTTCAGCACGGTGGCGGATTCGCGGACGCCGAGCGCCGCCGTCGGTTCATCCAGAACCAGCACGCGGGCGCCGAAATGCAGCGCCCGGGCGATGGCCAGCGCCTGTCGTTCGCCGCCCGAGAGGGTGCCGACGAGTTGGCCCGCGTCGTGCACGCGGCTGATGCCGAGTTCGCGCAAGCCGGCGAGAGCAATGCGGCCAGCTTCCTCGATATCGAGGCGGCGGAACGGGCCGCGCCCCTTGGTCGGCTCGGCGGCGAGGACGAAATTGCGGGCGACGCTCATCAGCGGCAGGGTGCCGATCTCCTGATAGACCGTGGCGATGCCGCGCTCGCGGGCGTGGCGCGGCGAGACGAGGTGGGAGACTTCGCCGTCGATCAGCACGTCGCCACTGGAAGGCCGTTCGACGCCGGTGAGAATCTTGATCACGGTGGATTTGCCGGCGCCGTTTTCACCGAGGAGGCAGAGCACCTGCCCGGCCTCGACGCTCAGCGAAAGATCGTTGACCGCCTGGACGCCCTGGAAGTGCTTGGAAATACCGCGCAGCTCCACGATCGGGGTGGCCATGTCTAGCGCCCCATCGCGAACTGGCGGAGCCGGGCATTGGCGAGCACGGCGAGGAGGAGCAGGAGGCCGATGAAGAGGTCGGTCAGCTCGGAGTTCCAGCCGAGAAAGAAGACGCCCATCGAGACGATGCCGTAGGTCATGGCGCCGAACACGGTGCCGAGCAGCGAGCCGTAGCCGCCGGTCAACAGCAGGCCGCCGATGACGCAGGCAGCGATGCCGGAAAAGACGTATTGGGCGCCGAGCGTCACGCTGGCGTTCTGGAAGGTGTAGGTTTCCATGACGCCGACAAAGGCGGCGCCGATCGAGGTACAGAGGAAGAGGATCATCTTGACGCGATTGGTCGGAACGCCGGCGAGGCGCGCGGTATCGAGGCTGCCGCCAGTGGCGTAGATCCAGTTGCCGAAGGGCGTGCGCTGCATCACCCAGATGGCGACGCCGGCGATGATGATCCAATGCACCAGCGCGATGTTGAATTCGTACCACTTGGCAGCGAAGACGAAGTTGGCCGAGCCGGTGGCGACAGCCGAGATGCTGCTCGAGCCGGTGATGCCGATCGAGATGCCGAGGGCGCCGCCGGTGACCATGAACATGGTCGACAGGGTGACGATGAAGGACGGCAGCTTGGTGCGGACGACGAGGAAGCCGTTGAGCAGGCCAACCGCTACGGCGGCGAGGAAGGCGAAGCCGACGCCGATCCACGGATCAAGGCCGAAATAGCCGGTGCAGATGCCGACAATGATGGACGCTGCGCCGACCATCGAGCCGACGGAGAGATCGAACTCGCCGGCGATCATCAGCATGGCGATGGGGATGGCCATGATGCCGAGGTCGGCCGCCGTATCGAGCCAGTAGGCGGTGCCAAGCGGCGACAGAAATCCGCTCTTGCCGGCGAGCACGGCGAAGAACAGGAACACGGCCAGCGCCGAAAGAATGCCGCCCGTTTCCGGCCGCGTGATGAGGCCGGCGAAGACAGAACGACGGCGCGTGGCGCCATCGTCCGATTTGGTGTTGGCAGGGGCCTCGGAAGATGACCCAGCGGCCGCCGATTGCGTATTCGTCATCCGCCAGATCCTCGATCCCAGGCCAAATCGAAGATTACTTCGATCCGATCACGTTCGCATATTGCTCGAACACGCCCTTGATCTTGTGGATGTTCGCCGCGTCGACGACGCTTGGGCCGGTCGCCACTTCGCCCACCGGCGCGATGCCGTATTTGGCGTAGTGATAGGCGAACAGCACGCCGTAGTAGCCGTCGAGATACGGCTGCTCGTTGATGAGGAACAGCATCTTGCCGCTCTCGATCTGCTCGAGCGCGACGGCCGACACTTCCATGGTGCCAACCGCGACCTTGCCGGTGAGCTGCACGGTTTCGACGGCGGCGGTGGCGGCAACGCCGACCAGCGCGTTTTCGGTGAAGACGCCGTCGATGGTCGGATGGCTCTGGAGGTAGGCGCCGATGTTGCGGGTGACCTTGTTGAGATCGGTCGAGTCAGCGGTCGGCAGTTCGAGGTTTTCCGAGGCGATGCCGAGTTCCTTGGCGCGGCCGCCGAGGGCTTCGCAGATCGACTGCAGGTACGGATTGCCCGGCACGTTGATGACGCAAAGGATGTTCTTGGCGCCGCCACCCTGCAGCCGCTCGGCTGCGATGATGCCGACGTCGAGCGGATCCTGGCCGACGAAGCCGAAGGCGCCGGTGCTCTTCCAGGTCGCCCGGCCGGACTGGTTCACATAGACCGGAATGCCGGCGGCCACGGCTTGCTTGATGAGAGGATCGACGACGGTCGAAATGAAGCTGCCGACGACGATGGCGTCGGGATGCTGGGCGATCGCGGCCTGCATGGTGCGGGCCGACGAGGCCTCGATGTCGTGCTCGTCGATCGGGATGTAGTTGAGATCGACGTTGAGGTCCTTCGCCGCATCGTTGGCGCCCTGGTAGAGCGGCGGGAAGAACGAATCGTAGAGTGGGCCCGAAACGAACGCGATCTTGATCTTCGCGTCCTGGGCCATGGCCGGGACGGTCGCAAGACCGCCAAGGGCCGCCGCCAGCGCCAGCGCGCCAAGGGCCGTCGTCAATGAGCGTAGCGCTCTCGTCATGTGAATTCCTCCTCTGTGGATACCCCGAATGCGGTGCATTGGCCCCGCATTCCTCCTCATGCTCGTCTGCCGTTTTCGGGCGTTGTTGTCCGACAAGCTGGCCCGATGTAATCTTCTTCTCAGACAAAGGTCAATCGCTGGACGAACCGTCAGGAAGCGACTAAATCAGCGACGGCAAGGCGGAGGAGACTATGGCGCTGTTGCTCGATCGGCGGATGCTGGGCCGCGCGGATGGCATCATCGACGCCGGCTTGTCTGAGAAAATGGCCGAAGTCGCGGCCGCTCAGATGCATCCGGATACCGGCGAATTCAGCATCGCCATGCTGCGCGCCTGGCTCGACGAATATGGCGCGATGAGCGCTCGCGGCCACGAGATCGCGGTCGAGACGGCAACGCGGACCTTCGACACGCCCACCGGCCGCGTCACGACCCGGATCTACAATCCGGGCGAGACGACGCTGACCATCATCTTCCTGCACGGCGGCGGCTGGTCGTTCGGCACCATCGACACGCACGACCACATCACGCGCTGGCTCGCCGCCGAAACGGGTGGGCAGGTGATCTCGGTCAACTACGACCTGGCGCCGGAGCACCCCTACCCTGCCGCGATGAAGCAGGCGGGGGCGGTGATCTCGGCGATCATGGGCGAGTCGGGACGGCACCCGGTGTTTGTCGCCGGCGATTCTGCGGGCGCCAACGTCGCGGTGACGGCAATCCTCGACTTGCCGGCGGCGCTGCGGAAGCGGCTCGCCGGGTTCATCTCGATCTATGGCGCCTATGCGCCGGAGATGACGCTGTCGTCGCACCGGCTCTACGGCGACGGGCGCTTCGGGCTTTCCGAAGCGCAGATGCGCTGGTTCTGGAACCTCTACGCGCCGCACGTGCCGCCCGAGCATCGCGCCAGGATGCTGAGCCCGATCGGGGCCGACCTCAGCGACTTTCCACCGACGCTCTGCATCGGCGCCGAGTGCGACCTGCTGCTTGACGACACCCTCGCCTTTTATGGCGAACTCGCCAAGGCGGCGGTCGACGTGACGCTGTCGCTGTGGTCGAGCCTGCCGCACGGCTGCATGCATTTCGTCGGCGTCATCGACAGTGTCACGGCGGCCGCCGGATCGATCGTGCAGTTCGTGGACGCGCACCGGCAGCGGGCCCTCCACCTCGAGACGGTGAAGAGCGAGGCACGGCCGGTCGCCGCCACGCCGCCGCCGGGCGAGACGATCGTCGACGTCGAGCCGCTGTTCACCGGCGGGCGGTCGCGCCTCCACGGTTCGCTGACGCACCGGATCGCCGCCGACATCATCAAGGGCGTGCTGGCGCCGGGGGCGCTGCTGCCCAACGAGGACAAGGCGAGCGCCTCCTTCGGCGTGTCGCGCAGCGCCTATCGCGAGGCCATCCGGACGCTGGCAGCAAAAGGCCTGGTGCTGGCGCTGCCCAAAGTGGGGACCAAGATCGCGCCGCGCACAACCTGGCGCATCCTCGACCCCGATGTGCTGGCCTGGCATTTCGAACTGGAGCCGACCGACGAATTCGTGCGCAACCTGTTCGAATTGCGCAAGATCGTCGAGCCGAGCGCCGCAGCGCTGGCGGCAACGCGGCGCGATGACGGCGAGCTGTCGCGGCTGGCCGATTCACTGGCCCGCATGGCGCGGATGAACCCGCGCACCGGCGGCTGGCTAAATGCCATCATCGCCTTTCACGAGGAGCTGCTGCTGGCCGCCGGCAATGAAGCCATTGCGTCGCTATGGCCGGCGGTACAGACAACGCTCCGCTGGTCGGTGAAGCTGCAGATGATGCTGCCGACGCTGTCGCTGGCGCACGATCCGGTCGCCGACCACGCGCGGGTGTTCGAAAAGATCGCCTCACAGAACGCCGCCGGAGCGCTGGAAGAGATGGCGCTGCTGATCGACTCGGCGCTGCAGGACACGCTCAACAACAGCCGGCGGGTAAAGACGGCGCGCGCCGCGCTCGAGGGCGCCCGCGCGTCGTAGCGCGGGCTACCTGGCGGGGAGCAACGCGGGTTCGGCTGCGGCGGCGTCTTCGCGGGGACCGGCCGGCACCGCGGCGAGTGTGAAGCGGAACAGCGCGCCGCCCCCTGGCGCCTCTTCGACCCAGATACGGCCGCCGTGCTGGGCGACGATGCGGCGCGAAATGGCGAGGCCGAGGCCGGCGCCCTCGGGCTTGCCGTTCATGGTGTCGCCGAGTTGGCGGAAGCGCTCGAAGACGATGTCGCGATGTTTCGGCGGAATGCCGGGTCCATTGTCGGCGACCGCCAGCTCGAACTGGTCGCCGGCCCGGCGCAGCGACAGCTCGGCGCGGCCGCTCCCGGGCGTCGCGAACTTGGCGGCATTGCCGAGCAGGTTGATCACCACCTGCACCAGTCGATCGTGATCGCCGATCACCGGCGCCGCGCGCACATCGATGTGTGTCGTCAGTGCGACGCCGCGCGTGGCAAAGACCTGCTGCATCGCCGCGGTCGCGTCGCGGGCGGCGTGGACGAGATCGACGGGCGCGAGGGTTGCAGGAGCGCCGCCCTCGCTGATCCGCGACAGGTCAAGCAACTGGCCGATGAGCCGGGTCAGCCGCTCGGACTCGCCGACGACAACGCGCAGGAACTCCTGGCGATCGCTGTCGGAAATGTCGGCGTGGTCGCGGAGGATTTCGGAGAAGGCGCGGATCGAGGCGAGCGGGGTGCGCAGCTCGTGGTTGACGGTGGCGATGAAGTCGTCCTTCAGTCGGTCCAGCTCCTGCAGGCGCTCGTTGGCCTGCTGCAACTCGCCGGTGGCGGCCTCGAGCGCCCTGTTGGTTTCGATCAGGCGCGAGGCTTCGTCGAGAATGCCCATCACTTCCTCGACGCCGAGCGGCTGCTCCTCGACGATGGCGCCGACCAGGGCTCGCGCCGACGAGGCGCCGATGACGCTGGCCAAGAGGCGCTCGTAGTAGAGCACGGTCTCGGCGTCGGCGTTGATGGCGGTGGCGGGATCGAGGCCGCGCTCGCGGGCCCAGATGTCGAAGGCGGCGGCGGTGCGCTCGCGGCCGAGAAAGCGCGAGGCCAGCGACTGCAGGTCGGGGATGAGCGCCGTACGCCGCCAGATGCGCGCCGCCTCGGCAGGATTGTCGGCATCGAGAAACAGCGCCGCGTGGGCGCGGTCGACGGGACGCTGGCGGCCCAGCATCGAGACGACCAGCAGCGAGCCGAGATTTGCCAGCAGCGACCAGAACGTCGCGTGGGTCACCGGATCGAGGCTGGTGAGGCCGAACAACGCATAGGGCCGCAGCAGGTCGATACCGAAGGGACCGACGGCGATGAAGCCGGCCACCGGAGAGACCTGGGTGAAGGACGGAATGAACAGGGTATAGCACCAGACGGCGAAACCCAGCGAGATGCCGGCGATGGCGCCGGCCTTGGTGGCGCCGCGCCAGAACAGCCCGGCCAGCAGAGCCGGGGCGAACTGGGCGACCGCGACGAACGACATCAGCCCGATCGACACCAACGTCACCTGGGCATTGTCGTGGCGCATGTAGAGATAACCGAGCGCCATCACCGCGACCATGACGCCGCGGCGGACCCAGAGCAGCAGGCGGGTGAGATCGGTGCGCTGCTCGAGGCCGAATGGCTTCACCCGCAGCAGCGCCGGCATGACGACATCGTTGCACACCATGATCGACAAGGCCGTGGTCTCCACCACCACCATGCTCGCCGCCGCCGAAACGCCGCCGAGGAAGGCGACCAGCGCCAGCACCGGCTGGTTGGCGAGCAGCGGCAGGGCGAGGACGAGATTGTCGGGGTTGGCCGTGCCGGGCAGCAGCAGCCGGCCGGCCATGGCGATGGGCAGGACGAAGATGTTGATCAGCAGCAGATAGAGCGGGAACTGCCAGACGGCGCGATCGAGATGCCGCTCGTTGACGTTTTCGACCACCATCACCTGGAACTGGCGCGGCAGGCAGAAGCTCGCAAGCAGCGCGAGGAACGTCATTCCAACCCAGCTGAAGCCGTAGTGCTCGGGCGAGCGGGCGAAGATCTGCGCGACCTCGGGGACGGTGGCGGCCTGGGTGAAGAGATCGCCGAAGCCGTGGAAGAGGCCATAGACGACGAAGAGGCCGATGATGGTGAGGCCGATGAGCTTGAGGATCGATTCTGCCGCGATGGCGACGACCATGCCGGGGTGGTGCTCGCCGGGGTGGATGGAGCGGCTGCCGAACAGCATGGCGAAGACGGTGAGTATGGCCGCGGCCCACAGCGATCCATCGAACCAGAACGGCTGGTTGGCCGGATCGGGCGAGGTCAGGGTGAGCGCCGCAAAGCCGTTCGACACCGATTTCAACTGCAGCGCGATGTACGGCACGAGGCCGATGACGGCGATGATCGTGACCAGCGCGGCGACACCGCCGGAGCGGCCGAAGCGGGCACCGATGAGATCGGCGATCGAGGTGATCTGGTTGGCCTTGCTGATCCGCAAGATGCGTCGCAGCAGCAGCGGGCCGAGGCAGAAGGCGAGCGTCGGGCCGAGATAGATGGGGAGAAAATCAAAGCCGTTGAGGGCGGCGCGGCCGACGCCGCCGTTGAACGTCCACGAGCTGCAGTAAACGGCCAGCGACAGCGTATAGACGAGGCTCGAGCCGGCGATACGACCGAGGCGCTTCGAGCCGCTCTCGACCAGCCAGGCGATGGCGAAGAGGACGAGCAGATAGGCGACGGCGACGCCAAGGACCAGCGGCTGGCTCATGGCGCGCTCATCGCCGGCTCACGAGGAACCACCGTCGCCCTCGGGCGGAGCGGCGGCGCGGGTTACCAGCGCGACACAGACGATAACCAGGGCCCAGGCGCCGAACAGATAGAGGTAGAGCACCGGCCAGCCGAACACGGTGCCGCCGAACAGATTGAGCACCGGCGGATTGAACAGGACGAGGCCGAGGACGAAGAGGCCAATCATGCGGTCGCGGCGGGCGGTGCGGCGGAGCATCTCAGGCGCGCTGCGGCTGGCGCGGGCTGGCGAGGACGCCAGCCACGCAATCGACGACGTCGCTGATGGCGAAGGGCTTTGTCACATAGGCGTCGGCGCCGGCGGCGAGACCCTTGCTGTGATCGGCGTCGCCGCCGCGGGCTGTGAGCATGATGATGCGAACGTCGTCGTAGTCGGACGAGGCGCGCAGCTTGCGGCAGACATCGTAGCCATTGGCGCGCGGCATCATCAGGTCGAGGAGGAGGACATCGGGCGTCGCCTCGGCGATGGCCGCGAGGGTCGCCTCGCCGTCCGCCGCAACGCGCACGTCGTAGCCTTCGCGCCGCATCAGGAAGGTGAGGGCGCGGAGGATATTGGGGTCGTCGTCGGCGATGAGGATGGAGGCGGGAATGGCAGGCTCCGTGCGGTCGAAAAAGCCTAAACCCCTTGTATTTGCCCAGCAAGCCTCACACTATCGCGCGTCGGCATGCGGGAGGTGTGACGATGCCACTGGATACGCGTGCGACAGATGCGAAGGCGGGGCGGCGGGAGCTGCCCGTTTCGGCATCGCGGTCGCGTATCCTTGTGGTCGAAGACGACGCCAATATTGCCGAGCTGCTGACGCGCGAGTTGCGCGGGCTGGGCTGCACCGTCGACGGGGTGCGGCTGGGCGGCGATGCGCTGCTCGCCTCGCGCAGCACCGACTATGCGCTGATGATCGTCGACCTCGGCCTGCCCGATATGGATGGGGTGGAGCTGGTCCGCGAAATCCGCCGGCGGGCGATCGAGGTTCCAATCCTGATGCTGACGGCTCGACGGCGGGTGGAGGACCGGGTGGTTGGTCTTGCGAGCGGCGCCGACGACTATCTCGGCAAGCCGTTCGCGGTGCCGGAGATGCGGGCGCGGGTGTTGGCGCTGCTGCGGCGGCCGGCGCGACTGCGCGGCGAACAACTGGCGGTCGCCAATCTCGCCATCGACAGCGAAGCACTGGAAGCGATGGTCGAGGGCGTCGGGCTGGCGCTGCCGCGCAAGCAGTACCTGCTGCTCGAGCTGCTGGTGCGGCGCAAGCACCACACGACGCCCAAGCGCATGATCGAGGAAGCTCTCTACGGCTTCGACGACGCGGTGAGCGCCAACTCGATCGAGGCGCAGGTGTCGAAGCTGCGACGGGCGCTGCGGTTGGCGGGTGCGGCCATTACCATCGAGACGCGCCGCGGCATCGGCTACCGGCTCAGCAGCCGCGAGGCTGGTGCGCACTAGCGATGGCGCGACGACCGGCGCCGACCCCCGAAGAGCTGCGCCTGCTCGATCCCGACAGGATGTTTGTCGAGCGGCTTGCCGCTGACCGCGCTGCGCTCGCCACGAGCGTAGCGGCGGGCGACGCGCTGCGGACCCGGGCGATCGTTCATGGTCTCGCGGGCGCGGCGGGAACTTTCGGGTACACCGCGATCGGCGACATCGCGCTCGAGCTCGACGCGGCGGCCGCAGCGGGCGAAAATTTGTCCCAGAAGGCCATATTTTCGCTGCTGGAAGCTCTGGAAAGATCGCTGAAGTCAGCTTGAGGTCAGCTTCAGGTCAGGTTGTGCTCAGCCGCCTCCCGTTAACTCGCCTCAGGGACTGGAGGAGACCCGAGTTGCCGGACGCTTGAGGAGGCGACGGTGGCATCGATGTCGGAACTCCCCGCAGCTCCAAGGAGAAGCGGGCCGCGCTGCGGCTCCGCAATCAGGGAGGATTACGCATGTCTAAGTCGCTAGACCTTGGCGGAGCCGTCAGCCGGCGCGCCGTTTTGATCGGCATGGCCGGTGCCGCAGGCGCCATGGCGCTGCCGGAAATCGCCTTCGCCGCCGACTATCCGCCGCTCGGCACGTTCCCCGCCGGCCAAGCGGGCGACAGCGTGTTCGTCGGCATCGACGTGCCGCTGACCGGCACCTACGCCGCCGCCGGCGCCGATGAGCAGAAGGGCATCGAGCTCGCCATCGAGCATCTCAACAGCGGCGACGATCTGATCAAGGCGATCTCGCCCAAGACCACCAAGGGCGTGCTCGGCAAGACAGTGACGTCGTCGGCTGCGGACGAAGCTGCGAAGGCCGATATCGCAGTGCAGAACGCCACCAAGTTCGTCCAGGACAACAAGGCCTCGCTGCTGATCGGCTCGGTGTCGTCGGGCACCGCCGTGGCGCTCAACCATTTCGCGCAGGACCAGAAGGTCATCTACCTGCCGGGCATTTCGGGCTCGAACGACACCACCGGCAAGGACTGCACGCGCTATTCGTTCCGGTCGTGCTTTTACGCGTACTCAACCTCGGCGGCACTCGCCCCGGTGCTGATCGACAAGCTGGGCAAGACGCGCAAGGCGGCGTACCTCACCCCCGACTATACCTACGGCCACACCGTCTACGACTCGATGACCAAGTTCACCGAAGCCGGCGGCTGGACCACGGTGACCAACCAGCTGTTCCCGCTCGGCGCCACCGACTATTCGGCCTACGCGCTCAACATCGCCAATTCCGGCGCCGATACGCTGGTGGTGATCGGCTTCGGCAACGACGCGGTGAACTCGATCAAGCAGGCCAAGCAGTTCGGCCTGCTCGACAAGATGACGCTGGTCGTTCCCTACATGTCGCCCTACCTCGTGCAGCAGGTCGGGCAGGATTTGATGGCGGGCGTCTACGCCGGCCTCGATTTCTACTGGGACATCGGCGACAAGTTCCCGCTGGCCAAGCAGTTCGTCGACAAGTTCGAGGCCAAATACGGCGCCAAGCCGGAGTGGGGCGCACACGCGGGCTACCTGCAGATCGCGCTCTGGGCCGATGCCGTCGAGACAGCCGGCACCTTCTACCCGCCGGAAGTCATCAAGGCCTATGAGTCGGGCAAGAAATACGCCGACTCCACGGTCGGTCCGATCTCCTGGCGCGCGGCGGACCACCAGCTCATCCGGCCGGTGATCGTCGTCCAGGGCAAGAAGACCGCCGACATGAAGGGCAAGGACGACTTCTATTCGGTGGTCGAGGTCGTGCCCGGCGACGGCATCATGCAGGATCCGAAGGCGTTCGGCTGCATGCTGGGCGAGGCCACCTGATCTGCTTCTTATCGCCCGGCGATGCCGCTAGGCTCGCCGGGCGAATTGTATCCAAGGGGAGAGCGACAGCGTGCTGAACTGGGGCAATTTCGTCTCCCAGCTCTTCAACGGGCTCGTGTCGGGTGCTTTGCTGGCGCTCATCAGCGCCGGGCTGACCATCGTATATGGGACGCTGGGAGTGCTCAACCTCGCGCACGGGGCGCTGTTCATGCTCGGCGGCTATGCCGGGTTCGTCGCGTATCAGGCGACCGGCAGCTTCGTTGTCGCGGTGGTGGTTGGAGCCCTGTTTGTCGGCCTCGTCGGCGTCGTGCTTGAGCGGCTGATCGTTCGCTTCTTCTATGCCCGACCGGAGGAAGACCAGATCCTCGTGACCTTCGGCGTCGGCATCGTCATTGTCGAGCTGGTCCGCTACGGTTTCGGCAGCCTGTCGCAAAGTGTGCAGGCGCCGGTGCTGGTGAGCCCGATCGTCAATCTGGGCTTTGCCATCTATCCCGAATACCGCCTGCTGGCCTTTGCCATCGTGGCGGTGGCGCTGGCGATCCTCTATTTCGTCCTCTACCGGACCCGGCTGGGCATGGTGGTGCGCGCCGGGATCGAGGATTCCCAGATGGTCGACATGCTGGGCATCAACGTGCAGCGCATCTTCATGCTGGTGTTCGGCATCGGCGCCATGGCGGCGGGTTTCGCCGGCATCATCAACGCTCCGATCATTTCCGTGACGCCCAACGTCGGCGACGACATCCTGATCGAGTGTTTCGTGGTCGTGGTGATCGGCGGGGTCGGCTCATTCCCTGGCGCCATCGTCGGCGGCATCATCGCCGGTGAGATCATGAGCCTCACCTCGATGTTCAATCCGCAACTGAGCCAGGTGATGCTGTTCGCGGCGATGACGCTGGTGCTCGTTACAAGGCCGCAGGGCCTGTTCGGGACGAGGTGAGGCCGCAGTGACCGCTCCTCCGCGCCGGCGTTTCCGCTACCTCGCCGAACTCGTCCTCGCGCTCGTCCTCGTCGTCGCGCCATTCACGCTGCCCTATATCGGCGGCAATTCAGACACGCTGAGCCGCATCCTGATCTGGGGCCTGTTCGGCCTTGGCTTCGACCTGATCTTCGGCTTCACCGGACTGCTCAGCTTCGGGCAGGCGGCGTTCTACGGGTCAGGTGGGTTCATCTCGTCCTATCTGCTTGTGTCGCACACCATCCCAAACGTGTTCCTGGCGCTGCTCATCGGGCTGGTCGGCGCAGCGCTGATCGGGCTCGTGGTCGGGATGCTGGCGCTGCGGCGCTCCGGCATCTATTTCGCGATGATCACCGTGGCGTTCGGCGAGATGTTCTTCTTTCTCGAGAACTCGGCGCTTTACCCGTGGACCGGCGGCGAGAACGGACTGCCCAATGTGCCCAAGCCGCGCATCACCCTGCCCGGCTTCGACTTTTCGTTCAGCGACCCATGGGCCATGTATGGGCTGCTCGCGGTGCTATTCTTCGTCGGCTACGTGATTGCCCGGCGGATCGTTGCCTCGCCGTTCGGACACGTGCTGACGGCGATCCGCGACAACCCGACGCGCGCCCAGGCGGTGGGGCATCGCATCCAGCGCTACAAGCTCAGCGTGTTCGTCATCGCCGCGGCCTATGCAGGCCTTGCCGGCGGACTCGAGGGCACGCTGCAAAGCTACATGTCTCCCGAGGCCTTTACCTTCGAGACGTCGGGCCAGCTGGTGATGCAGACGGTGATCGGCGGCGCCGGCACGCTGCTCGGACCGCTGGTCGGCGGGGCGCTGTGGCTTTACCTGCGCAACGAGCTGCAGTCGGCCCTGAGCCTTGGTGCGGCGTGGAAGCTGGTGCTGGGCGTCGTCTTCGTCATCCTTATCATGTTCCTCCGCCGCGGCATCGTCGGCGGCATCGCGGACCTCTGGCACATGGTGCGGCCACGGCGCGAAGACATTGCGCCGCCGATGCTTTCGGAGGCGGAGGAAGAGGTGGCGGCGACGCCGCACCGGCCGCCGCCCAACAGCGAGAGGATCGCGATCGAAACGCGGGGCCTTGGCAAGCGCTATGGCGGCATTGTCGCCAACGAGGATGTGACCTTCGTCGTGCACGAGGGTGAGATTCGTGGCCTCATCGGGCCGAACGGGGCGGGCAAGAGCACATTCTTCAAGATGCTGACGGGCGAGGTGCGTCCGAGCTCGGGCGAAATCTTCCTCTTCGGGCAGGACGTGACCAAGCTCGACGTCACAGCGGTGTGCCAGCTCGGCGTCGCGAAGAGCTACCAGATCAACCAACTGTTTCCGAAGCTGACGGTGCGGCGAAACCTGATGATCTCGGCGCTATCGCGAGCCCGCGGCGATTTCCGCCTGGACCTGTTCCGCCACGTCGACAGCATGGACGAGCTCAACGCCGATATCGACGAAACGCTGCGCCTGCTCAACCTGACGGGGCGCGCCGACGTACCGGTGTCCGCCCTCGCCTATGGCGAAAAGCGGCGGCTCGAGATCGGCCTCGCGCTCGGCACCGACCCGAAGATCCTGCTGCTCGACGAGCCGCTGGCCGGCATGAGTCCGCAAGAGCGAGCCGACACCGTCAAGCTTTTGAAGCAGCTCGCCATCGGGCGGACGCTGGTAGTGGTCGAGCACGACATGGATGCGCTCTTCGACATGGCGGACAGGGTGACCGTGCTGGCGCAGGGGCGGATACTGGCCGAGGGCACTCCTGCTGAGGTGCAGGGTAGCGCCGCAGTGCAGGACGCCTATCTCGGGGGTGTCCACACGTGAGCTACCTCGAGGTCGACAAGCTCAATAGCTACTACGGCGACTCGCACATCCTGTTCGACGTGTCGCTGCGGCTCGAGCAACGCGACGTCGTGGCACTGCTCGGCCGCAACGGCGCGGGCAAGAGCACGACGCTGAAGTCGCTGATGGGGGCAGTCGAGGCACGTACGGGCAGCATCACGCTCGAGGGCCGCGAGTTGCGCGGTTCCAAATCGCACACGATCGCCAACGCCGGGCTGCAACTGGTGCCGGAGGAGCGGCGCATTTTCGGCGGGCTCAGCGTCGAGGAGAACATCATTCTCGCTGGCCTGACGGCGAAACCCGCCTGGCCGCTGGAGCGGGTGTACGACATGTTCCCCAGGCTCAAGGAACGCCGCAGCAGCCGCGGCACCGACCTCAGCGGCGGTGAGCAGCAGATGCTGGCGATCGCACGTGCATTGACACGCAATCCGAAGGTGCTGCTGCTCGACGAGCCGTTCGAGGGACTGGCGCCGATCATCGTGCGCGACCTGCTGGCGATCTGCGAACGGCTGGCGAAGGAGGGCCAGACGATCATCATCGTCGAGCAGAATCTCGCCGCGGCGCTGTCGATCGCGAGCCGCGCCTATATTCTCAACAACGGACACGTGGTGTTCGACGGCACCAGCGCGCAGCTGCAGGCGTCGCCGGAAATCCTCAGCCGCTACGTCGGCGTCTAGTCGTCCGAGGCGAGCCAGCCCTGCAGGTCATGCAGGCTCTTGCCGATGCCGTCGGGCTCGACGCCCAGCCGCTCCACCGGCGCGCCGGCGCGATTGACCCAGAAGGTGCGGAACCCGAAGCTCGCGGCGCCGGCCACGTCCCAGCCGTTGGAGGACACAAGCAGCAGCTCCGATGGGGCTGCGCCGAAATGGTCAGCCGCGGTCTGGTAGGCCGCAGGTGACGGCTTGAACCGGCGCGCCGCGTCGACGCTGAGGAGCGCCGCGAAATGCTGCCGAAGACCGGCATTGGTGAAGGCCGCCTCAAGCAGCGCCGGCGTGCCATTGGAGAGGACGGCCAGCGCCGGGCCGGTGGATGCACGGAGCGCCTCGAGCGCCGGGGCGGCGTCGGCGAAGGCGGTGAGATGTTCGTACTGGGATAGCAGCCGGGCACGATCCGGCCCCGACAGCGATAGACCGAGCGACCGCAGTGCGTAGTCGAGTGCGTCGGCGGTCACCTGCGCGAAGTCCTCGTAGCGGTCCGAGCGCGTGCGCAGCCAAGTGTACTGGAGCTGCTTGTCGCGCCACAGCCGGCTGAGGGCAACGCTCGAGCCGGGCAGCAATTGCTCGGCGAGGTCGCTGACGCTGAGAACATCGAGCAGCGTGCCGTAGGCATCAAAGAGAATGGCGGCGAGCTTCATGGATACCGTTATGGCCGGGACGACGCGCAGGGCCCAAGCCTAGCCCGTCTCCAGCCAAGGGCCACTAGCGAAGTCATTTTTGAATTCCATTTGACTGATTAAATATGGGGTGCAAAGCTTACGATCGACCGGAGGCTTTCGCATGGGGCTGCGCGGGACGAACCAAGAGTCGGCGCGACCGTACAACCGGCGCATCGTGCTTGAATCCATCCGGCTGAATGCGCCCACGACTCGGGCCGATATTGCCCGGCGCGTCGGTCTCACGGTGCAGACCGTTTCCACCATCATCCGCGAGCTGCAGGACCAGGACTACGTGCTGTCGTCGCGCGCCGAGCCGACACGGCGCGGCCTGCCGCCGGCGAGCCTCAGGATCAATCCCGATGGCGGCTATGCCGTCGGCGTGCATGTCACGCCGCTGGGGATCGACGCCGGGCTCATCAATCTGGGTGGCGAGGTGATCGATGAACTCCACCGCGACGCGCCAAGCGCCTCGCCCGACGAGGCCTTCACGCTGATCGGCTCGCTGGTGTCGGATCTGGTCGCACGGCGCCCGAACGGCAGGATCCTCGGAACCGGCATGGCCCTGCCCGGCCCGTTCGATGTCGACTCGATGAGCTTCGTCGGTCCGACGACGATGGCCGGATGGAGCAATGTCGCGGTGCGCGAGCGGCTGGCCGAACGAACGGGGCTGCCGGCATTCATCGAGACCGACATGGCGGCGGCGGCGCTGGGCGAGCGGCTTTACGGGCTCGGAGCGCTCTATTCGGATTTCTACTATCTCCATTTCGGCGTCGGGCTGGGGGGCACCATGGTGCACGATGGCACCGTGCTGCGCGGCGCCTGGGGCAATGCCGGCGAGATCGGCCATATCGTTGCGATCCCCGATGGTGAGCCTTGCCACTGCGGCAATGCCGGCTGCCTCGAGCGCTACCTGTCGCTCGACGCCTTCCGGCGCCGTCCACCGGCGATGAGCGAGACGGCATGGGTCGAGCGGGTGGCGCCGATCTTTCGGAATGCGATCGCCACGATCGAGAACCTGTTTGACCCACAGACCATCGTCTTGGGCGGGCTGGCGCCGCCGAGCCTGATGCGCCAGCTCGAAGCGACGGCGGCGACACTGCCCCATTCGGTTTCGGCCCGGCGCAACCGGACCAGCCCGCGGCTCATCCTGTCGCGGGCGGGACAGCATTCAGTGCTGCGCGGCGCCGCGGCATTGGCGATCGCCGGCGTATTGTCGCCGCGTATCGACCAGATGTTCGCGCCCGAGCGCGAGCGCGCGCCCGATCTGGTGGTCCAGGGAGGCGTAGCGGCATGAGCGAAGCGCTGCTGGTGCTCGACAACATCACCAAGAACTACGGCGCCATCGAAGCGCTCAAGGGCATCTCATTCTCGATCGGCAAGGGCGAAGTGGTGGCGCTTCTGGGCGACAATGGCGCCGGCAAGTCGACGCTGGTCAAGATCATCGCCGGTGGGCTCGAGCCCAGTTCCGGGCGCATGCTGTTCGAGGGGCGCGAGTTCCTCGCCAAATCCCCCGCCGAGGCCAAGGACGCCGGTATCGAGACGGTCTACCAGGACCTGTCGCTGTGCACCAATGTCGATGTCGTCGCCAATTTCTTCATGGGCCGCGAAATCACCAAGAGAGTGCTCGGCATCCCGATCCTGCAGGAGCGCGAGATGGAGGCGGTGGTGGCCAAGGCAATGGCCAATGCCGGCACCAAGATTCCGTCGCTGCGCAGCAAGGTCGAGCACTTGTCCGGTGGCCAGCGGCAAGCGATCGAGCTCAATCGCTTCGTCCACTGGGGCGGCAAGCTGGTGCTGCTTGACGAGCCGTTTGCGGCGCTGGGCGTCGAGCAGACACGGCGCGGTCTCGACATGATCCGCCAGATCGCCAGCCGGGGGATCGGCGTCATCATCATTACGCATATCATGCAGCAGGCATTCCAGGTGGCCGACCGGATCGTGGTGATCCGGCAGGGCGTCGTCGCCGGAGATGTGGCGCGTGAAAATACCAGCCCCGATGCGGTGATCAACATGATCACCGGGGAAACCCTCGCCGGCGCCGGACCGGCAGGCGGGTCGGCGGTCGCATGAAGTCCGGTACAACAGGAGCGAACGAGATGAAGAGAATCCTTCTAGCCTTGTTCGGCGTCGCCGCATTGGCCATGGCCATGCTGACGCCGGCCTTCGCCCAGTCCAAGGGCACCGTGTACTACCTCGTGCCGACGCTGCTCGACGAGTTCCAGACCGGCTCGATCACCGCGCTCGAGCTGTTTCTCAAGCAGGTCGGCTACGACATGAAGACGCTCAACGCCGACAACAAGACCGACGCTCAGCAGAGCCAGATGAACGACACCATTGCGCTGAAGCCAGCGGCGATCATTCTCGCCGCAGTGGATTTCAACGCGCTGAAACCGTCGATTGAAGCGGCGATGGCCGCGGGCATCCCGGTGGTCGAGTTCGATCGGCAGATCACGTCGACACCGTCGGCGTTCACGTCGGTCGCCGGCACCGTGGAAATCGGCTACGTCGCCGCTGCCTCGGCCGAAAAGCTGCTCACCGCGAAGTACGGCTCGGTAAAGGGCAAGGTGCTGCAGATCCTCGGCGACCCCGGCGATCCCTATACCCTCGATATCCAGAAGGGGTTCGAGGAAAAGCTGGCGGCGTTCCCGGACGTCAAGATCATCTCGGTTCCGGCTATGGGCTGGGCCGCCGATGCTGCCGGCACGATCGCCAACGACCAGCTGGTCGCCAACCCCGATATCGATCTCATCTTCTCGCATGCCGCGCATCTGTCGGTTGCCGTCGTCGCCTCGCTCGAGGCGGCCGGCAAGAAGCCGGGTGACATCATGTTGATGAGCTCGAACGGTGCGCCAGTCGGTCTCGATCTGATCCGCAAGGGCTGGCTCAATGTCGAAGTCGAGCAGCCGCTCTACGCTCAGGCGGCGGCCGTCGCCATGTTCATGGACAGGATCGTCGCGCACCAGGAGATCAAGGCAGGCGAGTACGACGTCCTCGGTCTCAAGGGCGTGGTGACGATCGAGGCCTGGGGTCCCAACATCAAGGTACCGGGCACCGCGATCGACAAGGACAACGTCGACAACCCGGCGTTCTGGGGCAACATGAAAGCCCCGTCCGGAACGGTCACCTCCGTTCCGTAACGCCACAACCGCCCGGGCGCCGCGAGGTGCCCGGGATCCTTCCGGGAGCCCAGCGCGTGACACCCCGCAATCGCCGTTTGCTCGAGTTCACACTCGACAATCTGGTCTGGCTGATGCTGCTGGTCGTACTGGCAGCGTTCTCGCTGACCATTCCCAACTATTTCCAGATCAACATCTTCACCAACATCATCGAGGCCTCGAGCGTGCTCGGGGTGATGTCGATCGGGTTGGCACTGGTGATCATCGCCGGGCATATGGATCTGTCGGTCGAGTCGGTGGCGGCGCTCAGCGCCATGGTCATGGGCATCATCTTCTGCTCGGCCGGCATCGGCATCGGCGTGCACCTGACGCCGGACTGGCTGGCAGTCCCCGCCTCGCTGGCTCTGGCGCTCGGCGCTGGCGCGCTGATCGGTGCGTTCAATGGCTACCTGATCGTCAAGGTAAAGATGAACGCCTTCATCGTCACCCTCGCCTCCTACATCTGGGTACGCGGACTGGTGCTCGCGGTGTCGGGCGGGCGGTCGGCGCAGGACCTGGCGCCGGCTATCCGGTTCTTCGGGATCCAGCGCGTCATCGGCATTCCGCTGACCGCCTGGATCGCCATTATCTGTTACGTCGTATTTTCGTTCGTCATGGCGCGCACGCGCTTCGGCCGGCACCTGATCATGATCGGCGGCAACGAGGCAGCAACGTTCCGCGCCGGCATCCGGGTGAGCCGAATCCTGCTCATCGCCTTCATCCTCGCCGGCGCCATTGCCGGGCTCTCTGGCTGGCTGCTGGCGGTGCGCACCTCCGGCGCCACCGCAAATCTGGGGATCGGGCTGTTGTTCAATGCCTTCGCCGCAGTGGTGATCGGCGGCGTCAGCCTCAAGGGCGGCGTCGGCGCCCTGCCGGGAGTGTATGCCGGCGTGCTGCTGCTGTCGGCGATCAACACCGCGATCAACCTCATGGGCCTCCCCGCCACCTCCACCCAGGTGATCCACGGCCTCTTGGTCCTGGCTGCGGTGCTGCTGGACACGTTCAAGCAGACCATTCGCCAGAGGCTCGCGTGAGCGGACGTCTCGATGGCAAGGTGGCCCTGATCGTCGGGGCCGCCCGCGGCATCGGCAAGGGCATTGCCCAGCGGTTCGCCGAAGAGGGTGCGCGGCTGATCCTTGCCGACATCGAGGCCGAGGCCGGAGCGGCGACTGCGCGGGAACTCGACGCGGCTTTCGTGCGCACCGACATCTCGCAGATGGCCGACGCCGAGGCAGCGGTCAACGTGGCGCTCGAGCACGGGCGGCTCGATATCATGGTGCAGAATGCCGGAATCTATCCCTGGCAACTGCTCGAGGACACCAGCCCCGACGACTGGGACCGTGTCATGGCGGTGAATTTGCGCGGCAGCTTCGTTGCCGCACGCGCAGCGCTGGTGCCAATGAAGCAGCAGGGCAGCGGCCGAATGCTGTTCACCTCCTCGATAACCGGGCCGCACGTCACGAGCCCGGGGCATGGGCACTACTCGGCGACGAAGGCCGGCATCAACGGGCTGATCCGCGCCGCGGCGCTGGAATTCTCCGGCTATGGCATTACGGTGAACGGGGTGGAGCCGGGCAACATCCTCACCGAAGCGATCATGCTCTATCGCGGGCCTGAGTTCATCAAGTCGATGGAGGACGCCATTCCACTGGGCCGGCTGGGCAGCGTTCGCGACGTTGCCAACGCGTTCCTGTTTCTTGCCTCCGATGACGCCAGCTACATCACGGGCACCACAATCGTCGTCGACGGCGGCCAATTGCTGCCGGAAGGCAACGACTTCAAGCTCGTGCCGCATGATCCTCGGACTGAGTGACGGCTTCCAGATCCGGCAGGCCAGCGAAGCCGACCGCCCGGCACTATCGTCGATCTGCCTGCAGACCGGCGCCGCAGGCGAGGATGCTACGGCGCGCGAGGACGACGGCACGCTGCTGGGGCTGATCTTTGCCGTTCCCTATCAGGTGTTCGAGCCCGAACTCGCCTTTGTCCTCGAGGGTCCAGGCGGGGTTTGCGGCTATGTGCTTGGCGCCCTGGATACCAAGAGCTTCAACGCCCGGCTGGCGGCGGACTGGTATCCGCAGCTACAGCAGCGGATCACCGCGCCACCGGTAGATCGCGCTCTCTGGAGCGGCAGCGACTGGGCGCGACACCACATCCACCATCCAACGATTGAGATGCCTCGGGCGCTTGCGCCGTATCCGTCGCACGGTCACATCGACCTCCTGCCGGACGCGCGTGGCCGGGGCTTCGGCCGCGAGCTGATGGGCACGCTCGAGCGCAAGCTGGCGCAACTTGGATCGCCGGGAATGCATCTGGGTGTCGCGCCCAGTAACGAGCGGGCCCGCGAGTTCTACCGGCGTATCGGCTTTGAGGAGATGCAGGCGCCCGACCTGCCGGAGCAAACGGTGTACATGGTCAAGCGGCTCGGCGGATCGTCAGCCCGTCCCTAGTAGAGTCCGAGGTTTCGTTGCAGGGCCGCGGCGAAGTGGGCCTGGATGGCGGCGACGGCGGCCACCGGGCTGCGCGCACGGCAGGCCTCGAGCACGGCGATGTGCTCGCGCAGGGACCGGAGCGCCAGCGGCGTCGTCATACGCCGGTCCAGCCTGAGCATGCGCAGGTAGTTGTGGACGCGCCTGTAGACGGTGTCGACCAGCGGGTTGTGAAGGCTGCCGACGATGGAGCTGTGAAGGAGCAGCTCCAGTTTCTCCATCTCGTCTCGAACCTCGTCGGTCAGTCCCTCGCCTTCAACTCTCAGACGGACATCCTCATGGGTTCGAATGAGATCGTCGATCTGCGATGCGGGGGCGGTTTCAGCAAACACGGCAACGGCCGCCGACTCGATGATGCCGCGCAGCTCATAGGTTGAGCGCGTCAGCTCGAGTCCCGGTTTGACGAACTGGATGCCGGTGCGGGGATGGATCGTCACGATCCCTTCAACCTCGAGCACCCGCAGCGCGTCCCGCAAGGGCCCCAGGGGTACGCCGGTCAGCTCCACCAACTCGGCCTGGGAGACAAACGCCCCAGCCGCCAGCTTCCGCTCGAAGAGGATCTCAAAGACCCGCTTGTAGGCCAGGTCGCTCAGCCGACGGCCGACTCCCGCCTCCTCGGCGGTCTTTCTTGGAACTTTCGCGGCCACCTATTGACGACCCCTCTCTTTGGTAGTTTATACCGCGCCTTTGATATATCATCTATAGGCGTATGATTGCTCATGCGAATAGCCGGTTTCGAAATTACCCGGTTTCAGTTTGCTCGTGACCGGGTCATCGGAGACAGCCAGGTGCGCGCCGACGAGGCGAACGCAGCATCTGTGGAACTGATCGACGACAAGGGCAATCGCGGCCTCGGCTTTGCACAGATCCTGTTCAACACGCTGCCGGCGCTCGGTGAGATCAACAGGGTCTTCGAAGCGGAGGTCTGGCCGGGTCTAAAGGGCGAGCACCCGCTGGCGATCGCTCATCGCGTGAACCGGCCGCGGGGCGGCAATCAGCGGGCCTTCACGCTGCCATTTCACGAAGCGGTGCAGGTTGCGGTCTGGGACCTTGCGGCTAAGCAGCAGGGCCTGCCGCTGCATCGACTGCTGGGATCGCGGCGCGACAAGGTCCGCGCCTATGCGTCCGGCCTCGATTTCCATCTCAGCGACGAGGCCTTCGTCGAGCTGTTCAAGCGGGCCGATTCCCTCGGTTACCGGGCTTTCAAGATCAAGGTCGGGCACACCGATTTTGAGCGCGACCTGCACCGCCTGAAGCTGCTGAAGCAAACCGTCACGCCGGGCTCGCAGGTGATGATCGACGCCAATGAGGCGTGGGGCGCCAAAGAAGCGGTGGTCAAGCTCGAGGCTATCCGCCGCGCCGGGCACGAGCTGATGTGGGTGGAAGACCCGATCCTTCGCTACGATTTCGAAGGTCTGCGGCTGCTGCGGGAGAGCATCCCTTGGACGCTGATCAACTCGGGCGAATATCTCGATGCGGCAGGCAAGCGGGCCCTGATGCTCGCTGGCGGCACCGACATTCTGAACGTCCACGGCCAGGTCACCGATGTGATGCGGATCGGCTGGCTCGCCGCCGAGATGGGCATCCCGGTTTCGCTCGGCAACACCTTTCTCGAGATCGGCGTGCACATGGCGTGCGCGCTGCCCGAGGTCGAGTGGCTGGAATACTCGTTCCAGAACTTTGAGCATTTGGTCGAGCAGCCCATGGACATCAGCGACGGCTGGATTCATGCGCCCGACCGGCCGGGCCACGGCCTGGTCCTGTCAGAAGCCGCGCGCCGCGACTGGGCGCGCCCCGAAATCCTGTCGCGCAATGAGCTTGGTGATCCGCCTCTGCGGTCTCCCGCCGCCAGTACCCCCAGGCTCGCCGCGAACGCAGGATGAACATGAAGAGAAGTCAACAAGGAGGAACGACATGAACAAAATCAGACTTATGGCGGCGCTCGCAGCCGTCATGGTGGCTGCTCCTGCGGTCGCGCAGGAGATCACCGCGTGGGACGTTAACGTAACGCGCAATCCCGCCTACTTTGCCGCTGCCAAAGCGGCGTTCGAAAAGGCCCATCCGGGCGTGACTCTGACTTGGGTCGCCCAGCCGGACGCCGAGTACTACAACCTGCTCAATACTGCCTTCGCGTCGAAGACCGGCCCTGACGTGATCTGGGCCAATGGCGGTGCGAATGCCAAGAGCCTCACCGGCTCTCTGCTTCCGCTCGACGACAAACTGCCCGACCTGATCTCTCAGGTCGTCGGTAAGTCGGCCTTCACCGGCACCGAC
>JBDTVO010000002.1:0-36026 GCA_040007135.1 Devosia sp.
ATGCGCGCGGCCAGGCGGTCACTGACGCCTACCGCCGGCTTCGCAGCAAACACCACCCTGATCGAGGCGGCAACACGGCGTCGTTCGATGAGGTTGAGCGGGCTTACAAGGATGCGACCAATGGCTGAAACCATTCCCCTAACCCACCGCGGTTGGTTCGGCATCTGCCCGGTGAACGGCGTCGCGCCGCCCTGCGGCAGGCCGACGCCACGGAACAGGCCAAGGATATCGAACTCGGTCTCCAGCTCCATCTCGGTCATGGTCTCTTCGTCGGGGAAGTCGGCGACGGCACAGGGCACGTTGCCGGCAAGTGCCTTGAACTCGTCCGGCAGCGAGTCGAAGGCAGCCGCCGCCATCTCCTCGAAATCATCGAGCGAGGGGGCGGTGCGATCGGTCCACTGGTTGGTCACGGCAGTCGGCAGTCGGCAATCGGCAATCGCAGGCACCAGCGGCCGGCGAATACGACCGCCGACTGCCCACTGCCGACTGCCTGGATCATTGCCACTCGCGAATATCGACGAAGTGCCCGGCGATCGCGGCGGCCGCTGCCATCTGCGGCGACACGAGGTGCGTGCGGCCCTTGAAACCCTGGCGGCCTTCGAAATTGCGGTTGCTGGTCGAGGCGCAGCGCTCCTGCGGTTTCAGCTTGTCGGGGTTCATCGCGAGGCACATCGAGCAGCCCGGCTCGCGCCACTCAAAGCCCGCGTCCTTGAAGATTTTGTCGAGGCCCTCGGATTCGGCCTGTTCCTTCACCAGCCCCGAGCCCGGCACGACCATGGCGTTGACGCCTGCCGCGACCTTCCTGCCCGCCACCACCTTGGCGGCAGCGCGAAGATCCTCGATGCGGCCATTGGTGCACGAGCCGAGGAACACCCGCTCGATCGCAATGTCGGTGATCGGCGTGCCGGGCTTGAGCCCCATATAGTCGAGCGCCCGCCACTTGCTGGCGCGCTTGTTCTCGTCGGCGATATCGTCGGGGTTGGGGACCACGCCGGTGACGGCGATGACGTCCTCGGGCGAGCTGCCCCACGAGACGATCGGCGGCAGCTTCGCCGCATCGAGCACCACGATCTTGTCGTAATGCGCGTCGTCGTCGGATTTGAGCGTCGTCCAGTAATCGAGCGCCATGTCGAAGGCGGCGCCCTTTGGTGCGCGCGGGCGGCCCTTGACGTAGGCGAAGGTCTTTTCGTCGGGCGCGATCAGGCCGGCGCGGGCGCCGCCTTCGATGGTCATGTTGCAGACCGTCATACGGCCTTCCATCGACAGCGCGCGGATGGCTTCGCCGGCGAACTCGATGACATGGCCGGTGCCGCCGGCGGTGCCGATCTCGCCAATGATGGCGAGAATGATATCCTTGGCGGTGACGTGCGGCGGCAATTGCCCATCGACACGCACCAGCATGTTCTTGGCCTTCTGCTGGATCAGCGTCTGCGTCGCGAGTACGTGCTCGACCTCGGACGTGCCGATGCCATGCGCCAGGGCGCCGAACGCACCATGCGTCGAGGTGTGGCTGTCACCGCAGACGATGGTCATGCCCGGGAGCGTAAAGCCCTGCTCGGGGCCGACGATGTGGACGATGCCCTGCCGCTTGTCGAAGGCGTCGTAATATTCGATGCCGAAATCGCGCGTGTTCTCGGCCAGCGCCGCGATCTGGATGACGCTCTCCGGGTCAGGATTGGGCAGGCTCCGGTCGGTGGTGGGCACGTTGTGGTCGACCACCGCCAACGTGCGCTCCGGCGCCCGCACCTTGCGCTTGTTCATGCGCAGCCCCTCGAACGCCTGCGGGCTCGTCACCTCGTGGACAAGGTGGCGGTCGATGTAAATGAGCGAGGTGCCGTCCGGGTTGTTGGCGACCAGGTGATCGTCCCAGATTTTGTCGTATAGCGTGCGGCCCATTTGGCTCAAAAGTCCCGTGATGCGAGGGGTTTGGCGAAGAGCTGGCGTCATAAGCCCGGGCGGGCGGACGGGTCAAGCGGCGCGGTCGGCGACGCGGTTGACCAGGAACGCCCCCAGCAGCGTCGTGTCGAGGCCGATGCGACGGTGGCTGTACCAGGCGATGGCGAGCTGGGCGAGGATGCGGGCGAGGGTGTTGACCACCGCCGCGCCGATCGGCCCCCAGACCAGGATCACGGGCACTTGGACGATCATGCCGAGGACGATCACCGCGCCGAAGATGCGCACATACTCGCGCTCGTGCCCGGTCATCATCATGACGATGCGCGACGGGCCGGTGGCGGCGTCGAACAGCAGCCCGACGGAGAGGATCACCAGCAACAGGGCCCCCTGCTCGCTGCTGCCGCCGAACAGCGACATGATCGGCGCGCCGAACACCAGAAAGCCGGCGAACACCACGAGCGAGAACAGGAACCCGGCCCAGGCGCAGAGCGCCGTGATCGCCTGCGCCTTGCGCATGTCTCCCGCATGGTAGTGCTGCGCCACCATCGGCGCCACGACCAGCGTGATGGCGAACATGAACAGCGTCAGCAGCCCGGCGGTGCGAAAGGCGTTGAAATAGACGCCGGCTGCGGCCGGTGCGACCAGCAGCCCGACGAAGATGATGTCGATATTGAGCGCCGCACTGTCGAGCACCGTGCCGAAAAAGAACGAGCGGCTGGCCTTGCCGTGGGCGCCCCAGTAGCTGCGCAACGTCCGCGTGCCGGCCGCAATCTCGTAGTGGCGGGCCCGGGCGAAGCCATATTGGAGGCAGAGGGCAAAGCCGAGCAGCGTCGCGGTGAGCGCCAGCGCCGCCCAGCCGCTGAGCCCGACGCCGGCCCACCAGAGCCCCGCCGCCGCCAGCGGCACCGCGGCGCGCCAGATGAGGTCGCGCGGCGCAAGCCCGGTCCATACCGACCCCTGTGCCCGCAGCGCCGAACTCCAGTATTCGGCGAGTGCCAGCGGCAGGACCAAGGCCGCCGCAGCGTAAAGGTGCAGCATCGGGCCCTGCCCGGCGACACCGGCGCCCGCGGCGCCAACGACGAGGCCAGCCGTGACGATGCCGCTGCCGATCAGCGTGATGGCCCCGCCCGAACGCAGCGCCGAGAGCGCCTCGTCGGCACGGCCGCCGACCATCGCCTCGGGCCAGTAGCGCAGGATCGCCGTCTGCTGGCCGAAATTGGCACCGATGGCGAGGATCGTTGCCAGCGACAGGCCGAAGGCGAAGGTGCCGTATTCGACCGCTCCCATCGAGCGCGACAGCACCACATACATCAGGTAGGTCAGCCCGGCGGTCGCCACCTTGATGGCGAGCGAGGCGAACGACTTGCTGAGACCGGTGCGCAACAGGCTCCGGAGATCAGATCGCGGATTGTGATCCATGGCCGACAACGATAGGGGCAATTGTCTGAGAAGGTCTTACCTTCTGCTCGACAATAGCAGCCCGGGGGCCCACTCCTTGGAGCCGCCGCCGTCATGGTTAAGGGGGCCATGACCCATGGACGCCATCACCGACACGCGGCGCGCCCTGCTCGACCGGGCGACCCTGCTGAAGGAAACCGAGCCCAACTTCGCCCGGTTCCTGCTGGCGACCACCAATGCGGCCGACCCCGACGATCTGATGCTGCACACCGCCCAGGCAGTGGAGGCGATGCTGCGCCAGGCCTATGGCCGGCTCGGCAAGCGCGGCGACAAGAGCCACGTCATCCACGACCGGCCACCGGACCAGCCGGGCGGGCTCGAGCATCTCGAGATCTACTCGTCTGACATGCCGTTCGTGGTGGATTCGGTACTCGCCGCGATCCGCGCCAAAGGCGGCGCCATCCGCTTCATCGCCCACCCGGTGCTGCACCTAGACCCTGAATCCTACCGCCTGCTCGACGCAGCGACGCCCAAGAGCGTCAATGAGAGCCTATTGATCGTCGAGACCGACCCGGCGGCCGACGCCGACCAGCGCGCCGCGCTGCTTGCCGAGATCGACGGCACGCTCGCCGAAGTGGCGCGCGCCACCAAGGCCTGGCGGCCGATGCTCGAGCGCCTGCAAAAGGTCATCCACGACTGGAAGATCGATCCACCCAAGGCGGCGCAGCCCGTGGTCAACGAGACGGCGGCCTTCCTCGGCTGGCTGGCCGACCACAATTTCACTTTCCTCGGCATGCGCGAATACCGCCTCGAGGGCGACGGCAAGGACGCCGTTCTGGTGCCGCAGCTCAGCTCTGGCCTCGGGCTGCTCGAGGACCCGGCCTTCAAGTTCCTGCGCTCGGGCACCGACTATGTCGAGATGACCGAGCAGCACATGAGCTTTCTCGGTGACGCCGATCCGCTGATGGTCACCAAGGCCAATGTGCGTACCCGCGTGCACCGCCGCACCTACATGGACTATGTGGGGGTGAAGCTCACCACGACGCACGGCAAGGTCACGGGCGAGCTCCGCATCATCGGCCTCTTCACCTCGATGGCGATGGCGACGCCGCATACCGAGGTGCCGCTGATCCGGCGCAAGGTGACCGAGGTGATGCGCCGCTCCGGCCTCGCCGCCGGCGGCCATGCCGGCAAGTCGCTGCTGGCGGCGCTCGAGAACTACCCGCGCGACGAGCTGTTCCAGATCACCGAGGACCAGCTGTTCGAGTTTGCCAAGGAGATTGCGGCGCTGCCCGACCGGCCGCGCGTGCGGGTGCTGCCGCGCATCGACCGCTTCGACAATTTCGTCTCGATCCTCGTCTTCGTGCCGCGCGACCGCTACACCAGCGACATCCGCGAAAAGATCGGGCTCTACCTCGCCGGCATCTACGCCGGCCGGGTGTCGGCCTATTATCCGTACTTTCCCGAAGAGGGAGAGCTGGTCCGCGTCCACTTCATCATCGGCCGCGACGGCGGGGCAACGCCGCGCCCGGCACGCGACGAGCTCGAGGGCGCCGTCGGCGACCTGCTGCTGACCTTCGGCGACCGCCTGCACGCGGCGGCACCCGCTGGCCAGAATCTGGAGCCGTGGGCCAAGGCGTTCTCGGCGGCCTACCAGTCGCGGTTCACTGCACCTGAAGCGCTGGCCGACGTCGCCATCGTCGAGCGCCTCGCCGGCGACACCAGCCTGGCGCTGAAGCTCGTCGCCCGCGCCCCGGGCGCCGACGGCAGCTACGGCCTGAAAGTCTATCACCGCGGGCGGCCGATCCCGCTCAGCGACCGCGTGCCGATGCTGGAGAATTTCGGTTTCCGCGTCATCGACGAGCGCACCTATACCGTCTCGCCTGCCGGGCAGGCGGAGTGCTTCATCCACGACATGGTGCTCGACGCCCCCAGCGTGCCACCGGAGGAGTTCGCCGCGCGCGCCCACCTCGTCGAGGACGCGATCCTCGCCGTCTGGCAGACCGACGCCGAGAGCGACGGCCTCAATGCGCTGACGCTGAAGGCGGGGCTGGCGTGGGACGATATCGGCATCCTCCGGGCCCTTGCCCGCTACCTGAAGCTCGTCGGCGTCGTCTGGTCGCGCACCTACCTGGCGCAGGTGCTGACCGCGCACCCCGACGTGGCCAAGGCGCTGCTCGAACTGTTCCACACCGAGCTCGACATGGGCTTTGCCCGCAGCCGCGAGCGGGCCGCGGCCGAGGCGCGCGCCATTGTTGCCGCGGCGCGCGAGGCGACGCCCTCGATCGATGAGGACCGCATCATCGGCCGGCTCGCCAATCTCGTCGAGGCGGCGGTGCGCACCAATGCCTTCCAGCGCGACGGCGCCGGCACGCGGCGGCCGGCGCTGGCGATAAAATTCGACTGCACCCGCGTCGAGGGCCTGCCGGCGCCGCGCCCCTATCGCGAGATCTACGTCTATTCGCCCCGCGTCGAGGGCGTGCACCTGCGCTTCGGCCCGGTGGCGCGCGGTGGTCTCCGCTGGTCGGACCGCGCCGAGGATTTCCGCACCGAGGTCCTCGGGCTGGTCAAGGCGCAGCAGGTCAAGAACGCCATCATCGTGCCGGTCGGCGCCAAGGGCGCCTTCGTGCCGCGCATGCTGCCCATCGGGGCCGACCGCGAGCGGGTGATGGCCGAGGGCACCGCCTGCTACACGATGTTCGTCTCGACGCTGCTCGATGTCACCGACAATCTCGAGGGCGACGTGGTGATCCCGCCGCCCGACGTGCGCTGCCGCGACGGCGAGGACCCTTACCTCGTGGTTGCCGCCGACAAGGGCACGGCGAGCTTTTCCGACACCGCCAACGCCATCGCCCTCGAGCGCAAATACTGGCTCGGCGACGCCTTCGCCTCGGGCGGCTCGAACGGCTACGACCACAAGAAGATGGGGATCACGGCGCGCGGCGCCTGGGAAGCGGTGAAGCGGCATTTCCGCGAGATGAACCGCGACATCCAGGCGTCGGCTTTCACCGTCGCCGGCGTCGGCGACATGAGTGGCGACGTGTTCGGCAACGGCATGCTGCTGTCGCCGCAGATCAGGCTGGTGGCCGCGTTCGACCACCGCGACATCTTCATCGATCCCGATCCCGATCCGCGCCTGTCGCTCGAGGAGCGCAAGCGCCTGTTCGCGCTCACCCGCTCGACCTGGCAGGACTACAACCGCGACCTCATCAGCAAGGGTGGTGGAGTCTACCCGCGCACCACCAAGACCGTGCCGCTGGCCGATGAGGCGCGGCGCGTCCTCGGCCTCGGTCCCGATCCGGTGACGCCGCTCGACGTGATGTCCGCCATCCTCAAGGCCAAGGTCGACCTGCTGTGGTTCGGTGGCATCGGCACCTATGTGCGCGGCGAGACCGAGACCGACGCCGAGGCCGGCGACAAGGCCAATGACGGCGTGCGCATCACCGGCAGGCAGCTCCGCGCCGGCGTCGTCGGCGAAGGCGCCAACCTTGCGGTCACCCAGAAGGGCCGCATCGAGTACGCGCTGGCCGGCGGCCGCATCGACACCGACGCCATCGACAACTCGGCCGGCGTCAATGCCTCCGACATCGAAGTCAACGTCAAGATCGCCCTCAACACGCTGAGTCGCGCCGGCATCCTGACGCTGAGCGAGCGCAACCGCTTCCTCGCCGACATGACCGACGAGGTGGCGGCCCTCTGCCTCGCCAACAACTACCTGCAGACGCTGGCGCTGTCGCTGAGCGAACGCGCCGGTATCGCCGCCCTGCCCGACCAGCGGGCGCTGATGGAGACCCTGGAGGCGCGGGGCGAGCTCGACCGCGGCGTCGAGGCGCTGCCCACCGACGCCGAGATCGAGGCGCGCGTCGCCGCCGGCCGCGGCCTCACCCGGCCGGAGCTGGCAACGCTCCTCGCTTACGCCAAGAACACGCTCGAGACCGACCTGGTGCTGACCAAGGCGCCGGACGACGCACACCTGAGCCAGGAAATTTTCCGCTACTTCCCCGCAAAACTCAGCGCCAAATATCCCGACGCCATCTCGGCGCACCGGCTGCGCCGCGAGGTGGTGGCGACGGTGCTCGCCAACCAGATGATCAATCGCGGCGGGCCGGGCTTTGCCGTCAAGATGACCGCCGCCACCAGCGCCGATGCCGGCCAGGTGGCTGCCGCCTTCTGCCTCGCCCGCGACGCCTATGGGCTCGAGCGGCTCTACGCCGAGATCGACGCCCTCGACGGCGCCGTTCCCGGCAAGACCCAATTGGCGCTCTACGCCGAGATCGGCGGGCTGGTCGAACGCGAGACGCTTTGGCTGCTGCGCAATGCCGATTTCAGCAAGCCGCTCGACGAACTCGCCCTCAACTACGCCGAAGGCGTCACCGACGTGCAGGGCCTGATCGGCACGGCGCTGCCGCAGAGTATCGAGGCGGCGATCGCGGCGAAGGCCGAGACGCTTGCCGGCGGTGGCGCCCCGGCGCCGCTGGCGCGGCGCATCGCCGAGCTCAGTGCCCTTGCTTACGCCACCGACATCGTCGCCATCGCCCGCCGCACCAGCCAGCCGGTGAGCGCCGCCACCGCCGCCTTCTTCGGCGTGCTCGACCTCTTCGGCCTGTCGCCGGTGATCGATGCCGCCGGCCAGGTGGCGCCGGCCGACCGCTACGACCGCATGGCGCTCGACCGGGCGCTGGCCAACCTGATGCGGGCCCAGCGCGACCTCAGCGCCGACGTGCTCGGCATGGGCCGCGGCGATATCGGCGCCCGCCTCGCCGCCTGGCGGCAGCTGCATGCCGAAACCGCCGACCGGGTGATGGCCTCGGTCACCGACCTGACGAGGGGCACCCTCACCGTGTCACGGCTCGCCGTGGCGGCGGGCCTGCTGTCGGACCTGGCCAAGACCAGCTAGGCCGCCTCGAACGACGCCGTCACCGGCATGTGGTCGGAAAAAGCGAAGCCGGTGTCGCTGGTGTGCGCCGCAAGGGTGCGCACATTGGGCGAGACCAGGAAGCCGTCGATGGCGGTGACATAGTTTTCGCCGGCAACGTAGGGCTTATGCAGCGTGCGCACCGTCGGCATCGTCGCATCGGTGACGAGGCTCCAGCCGGCGGGAACCAGATCGCGCGGAAAATCAAAGATCCAGAACAGATGCTTCTGCTCGGTGGTCGACGGCCACTTCGGATCCGACAGAACCATGTTCCAGTCGCCGCCGACGATCACGTGGTTGCCCTTGCGATATTCCGCCTCGGCGAAATCGAACACCGCTGCGAGCTGCCGTCGCCGGAAGCGGCCGCCATCGTCGAAGGCCGAGAGGTGGACATTGGCGATGACCCAGTGCGCGGTACTGCCGGCAAGCGGCGCGCGCAGCACCTGTAGCCCGTATTGCCGCTTGGGCATGCCGAGCGGCGCCGCCGTTTCGCGCGGCAGCTCCACCGTCTCGACGCGCAACGGCGCCACCTCTGCGACCAGCATGGTCCCGTGGTTGACCGCCAGCGGGGCGGGCAGCCAGCGCGTCTGCATGTCCGGGCGATAGGCGATCGACCGCTCGGCGTAGAGACGCGCCAGACGCTGCTCGACCGGCTGCCACCAGCTCAGCGGGCTGTGCCGCGATACCTCCTGCAGCAGCAGCACCTGCTGCTCGAGTCCCGACAGCGTGGCAACGATGCCATCGAGGTTCTTGCGCACGATGGCGGCGGACGGAGGGAAACGGTGGCGGCCGCCATCGGCAATGAAGTCGGACTCGGCACCGAGTCCGGCATAGCCGAGATTCCAGGTGGTGACGGTGAGACTCGCCGGCAGCGCGTCGGGCAGTGCGGCCACCTGGTTTTCCTCCCCGGCGCGATCAGTGCCGGAAATGCCGCATGCCGGTCACCACCATGGCGACGCCGCGTTCGTTTGCGGCATCGATCACCGCCTGGTCGTTCATCGAGCCCCCCGGCTGGATGACCGCGGTGGCGCCAGCCTCGACCGCCGCCAGCATGCCGTCGGGGAACGGAAAGAAGGCGTCCGACGCCACCACCGAGCCGGCGGTGAGCGCCCCCTCGATCCCGGCGGCCTGCGCCGCGTCGATCGACTTGCGGTGGGCGATGCGCGAGGAATCGACCCGGCTCATCTGCCCGGCGCCGATAGCGACCGTGGCCCCGTCTTTCACATAGACGATGGCGTTGGACTTGACGTGCTTGGCAACCTTCATGGCGAGCTTGAGATCGGCGAGTTCGGCCGCAGTCGGCTGCTTCGTCGTCACCACCTTGAGCTCCAGTTCGTCGACACGGCCGTTGTCGCGGCTCTGCACCAGCATGCCGCCGGCCAGCGATTTGAACGTCAGTCCTGCCGCCGCGGTGTCGGCGAGGCCGCCGGTGACGAGCAGCCGGAGGTTCTTTTTGGCGGCGATGATCTTTTGCGCGGCGTCAGACGCGGCAGGCGCCACGATCACTTCGGTGAAGATCTTGACGATCTCGTCGGCGGTGGCCGCGTCGATCTCCTGGTTGAGCGCCACGATGCCGCCGAACGCCGACACCGGATCGCAGCGCTGCGCCAGGAGGTACGCCTCCTTCAGCGTCTTCGCCGTCGCCACGCCGCAGGGATTGGCGTGCTTGATGATGGCGACGGCGGGAGTCTTCGGATCGAACTCCGAAATCAGTTCGAACGCCGCGTCGGTGTCGTTGAGATTGTTGTAGCTCAGCGATTTGCCCTGGAGCTGCCTGGCGGTAGCGACCCCGACCCGAGGCTCCGCCGTGGTGTAGAAACCCGCCCACTGATGCGGATTTTCGCCGTAGCGCATGATCTCCGCCAGCCGGCCGCCGAATGTACGGTATGGAATATCGTTGTAGTTGAGGGCGTTCGCGAACCAGTTGGAGATCACCGAATCGTAGGCGGCGGTGCGGGCATAGGCCTTGGCCGCGAGCTTCTGCCGCGTCGCGTAGGGCACCCCGCCCTGCGTTCGGACCGCCTCGAGCACCATGTCGTAATCGTTGGGATCGACGACCACCGTCACATAGGCGTGGTTCTTGGCCGCCGAGCGGATCATCGCGGGGCCGCCGATATCGATGTTCTCGATCGTCTCGTCGTACGATGCGCCGCGGGCGATGGTCTGCTCGAATGGATAGAGGTTGACCACCACCAGATCGATGGCGCCGATCTGGTGCGCCTCCATCGCCGCTTGGTGCGTCGGGTTGTCGCGCACCGCCAGCAGCCCGCCGTGCACCTTGGGGTGCAGCGTCTTGACCCGCCCATCCATCATTTCGGGGAAGCCGGTGAGGTCGGAGATGTCGCGCACCGCCGCACCGGTGCCGGCGATGAGTTTCGCGGTGCCGCCGGTCGACACCAGCTCGACCCCGAGCCCCGCGAGGGTCTTGGCGAAATCCTCGATCCCCGTCTTGTCGAAGACGCTGAGCAGCGCCCGCTTGATGGGAACGATCGGGTCGGACATGCGGGCACCTCGCAATTGCGCCGGCTCGCTAGCAGACGGCGCGGGAAAACGCCACCGGCCTCGGGACCGTCAGCCCTCGTCGAGGGCGAAGATCCAGCTCACTTCCGGGACTTCGCCGACCAGCACGTCGAGGACGATCTGGCGCGTGCGGTGGAAGCCGAAATAGGCGGAGTGGCGCACCGAATCCTCGATCCGGCATTCGGCCCCTTCCCAGAGGAAGTTCCACACCGCGCCGGAGCCGAGCTTCAGCTTCAGCATGTCGGGGCCGGCGCTCACCTGCGTCTGGTGCGCGAGATGGAAGCGGAAGGCGCAGGCGCCGCTCATCTTGCCGCGCGCCTGCAGCAGCCGGTCCTGCCCGACCAGCGACGTACCGTCGGCGATCAGCGTCAGCCGCCGCTCGAGAATGACCCCGAAGCGGTCCTCGTAGCCGTGCGTGCGCATCACCAGCGAACACTCGGCCTCATCGCTCGCCAGTTCCGGCTCCTCGCCGATCGGCACCACGAGATTGCGCAGCGGACCGCTGGTCGCAATCGTCGCGGCCGAGAGGGCGTTGATGGTCGGGCACGAATGCGCAATGCCCTGGCGGAAAAGCAAGGCGCTGGCTTCCTCATCCGACTGTGCCGGGCCGCAATTGCATACCACCAGGTCGCGCCCGTGGCTGAATTCGAAGGCCAGCGCCCCGGAGTGCAGGTGGCGGGTATATTCGGGGTCGGGCACGAAGCCCGAATCGGCGACCACGATCGAACGGCCCTGCACCAGTCGGCCATAGCCACCCGCAGTGCCGGTCGAGCGGGCCCGTGCCGGACTCTGCGCCTGCACCGAAACGATGATGTCGTGCGGCTGCTGGCCGGCACCGTTGAAATAAGCGGCTTCGCCGGTGCCCAGCGAAATCGCGTCGAGCGCCACATGCATGCTGTCGAGCACTTCGGCCAATTCGTCGCGATAGACATCCGATTGCCGCAGCAGCGCCTGCCGCAGCGTCGTCAGCTCGACCATCAGCAGCAGTTGCACCTTGGCCGAGCGCGAGCGATGCAGGCCATCCTGGTCGATCTGCTCGTCGAGCAGCTCGTTGACCCGCGCCAGCCGAACCGGAATCTCGCGGTCGCGGTCCTGGTCACACAGCACCACGCCGAGCAACGCAATGGCGGCCATCAGTCCATCGACCGGGTCGGTGGCGAAGCGCGCGCGCAGCCGCAGCGACTGGATCTGCGTGCCGAGCGAGCGCCCGATTGCCGCCGCGTCGCTTGGGTTGGCGCCTTCGATCAGCACATTGTAGTGCCGCAGCCAGTTGAGCACACGGCGGCCGGTGAGCGAGAGGCCCCAGACCATCGAATCGAACTGCCCGTCGCGATCGATCCAGTCGAGCGTCAGGCCGCGCGCAAAACTGCGCTCCTCGTCGTTACGCGCATCGCGGAAATGCCGCAGCCACTCGAATGCCTGCAAATCATCGAGCCAGTCGTTGTGGACCATCTCGATGGCAAACGGCGACACGCCGTTGGTGTCGACCAGCTTGCTCGCGAGCAGGTAGCGCCCGCGCATCATTTCAAGCACGGTCTCGCGATCGGTGGGGCGGAACTCGCTCAGCGCCTGCGTGTAGTCTTCGCTGCCGGGGCCGGTCCAGCTCCAGCGGATCAGCGGATTGCTGACCGCGAAATCGGCGATGCGCTTGCTGCTCCGGCGCGCAAGGAATGCGATCGGGTTGACCAACCAGCCCTCATACTCAATGGCGCGAGCCCCGGCGCGCGGCACGGACAATACTCAGCGGCGGCGGAACCGCGCAACGAAGAACCCATCGAGCGTGCCCCCGGCGGCACCGGGGACGACGAGGCCCGGATGGGTCCGGACGAAGCCCTCTTTGGTCACGGGAGCGGCCCAGCCGTCAAGCTCTGCGGCTGAAATGGGGAGCGGCTCGAGTCCCTGCCCCTCGGCCCACGCCGCCTGCGCCTCGCCTTCGTCGGGCTCGAGCGAACAGACGCAATAGATGAGGATGCCGCCCGACCTGAGGGCGCCGGCCGCCTTTTCGATCAGCCGTCGCTGCACGCCGACGCGTCCGGCGATATCGGCGGCATCGCGATGCCAGACCACTTCGGGGTGCCGGCGGAAGGTGCCGGTGGCCGAACAGGGAGCATCGAGCAGCACGCCGTCGAACGCGGCCTCCGGCGTATGGTCGAGCGCATCGGCAACGACGGTGTCGGCGGCATAGTGAAGCCGTGCCAGGTTGGCGCGTAGCCGGTCCATCCGCGCCGGGTCCCGGTCGAGGGCGGTCACCGCGTAGCCCGCCTTGCAAAGCTGCGCCGTTTTGCCGCCCGGGGCGGCGCCGACGTCGAGGACGCGTGCACCCGCGGCGAGCTGCAGTAGCCGTGCCGGAATCGCCGAGGCCGCGTCCTGCACCCAGAAGGCGCCGTCCGTAAAGCCCGACAGTTGGTCGACCGGGCGGTCGCGGTCGTTGACACGCACGGTGTCGGCCAGCACCGCCACACCGCCCGTGCCCGGGTCGGATTCCTTGAGCGTCAGATCGAGCGGCGCACCCGCGAGGAGCGCGGCAGCGAAGGCGTCGAGGGCAGCATCGCCGTAGGCGCCGCGCCAGGTGGCGAGTAGCGCCGGCGGAAACAGCGCGGCGGCGGCGACCGCGATGTCGGCGGCGCGCCGCTGCGCCTCGCGCAGCACACCGTTCATCAGCTTGATGAGATGCTGCGAGCGCGGGTCGGCCCGCATCGCTTCGCCGGCGAGGAAGATCGCCGAATGCGCGCCGAGATCGGGCAGGAACAGCAACTGGCCAAGGCTCAGCCGCAGCACCGGCTCGAACAGGCCGGATTTCTTCGGCAGCCCCTTGGCGAGCAGCACGCCGACGAGGCTGGTGATCGGGCCGTGGTAGCGCAGCGCTGTCGTGACCAGCCGGTTGGCGAGGGCCCGGTCGCGCGGATCGGCGATCTCGCCGGCGGCGAAGGGCGAAAAATTGTTGCCCTGCAGCACGTCGGCCAGCCGCGCAGCGGCGGCGAGCCTGGTGGCAAGGCCGGGAGCGGCCTTCGGAACGATACGATTGCGCGGCACGGCTCAGCCCCGGTTGCGCGGCAGGGTCGCGCTCGTCCTCTCGACACGACACCGGGACGCGGCGATAACATGGCGACAATGACCGAGCCCGACAAGGCCACCACAGCACCGAGACCGCCGCGTAACGCTGCCGCAGCCCGTGCGCTCGCCGAAGCGGCAGCGCGGCGGCGCGACAGCGATGCCCGCGCCGCGGCCCTGCCGACGGAAAAAGGCGGCCGCGGCGGGCTCGATCCGGCCCGCTACGGCGACTGGGAGATCAAGGGCCTCACCAGCGACTTCTGATCAGGCGCCCGAGGGACTCGACAGCAGCCCGATCTTGCCGATGAGTTCGTCGAGCGTGCCTATCTCGATGCCACCGCGGCTGGCCGGGACGCTCGCCGGCACGCTGACCGTCGCCGACGGATGCAGGTGATCGATGAGCGCCGCGACGTCCGCCATCTTCACGCCACTGGTGCAGATGCGGAAGGTCGTCCTGGCGTCGATCATCGGCACCGGCTTGTCGCCGTTGAGCTTGATCTGGATGACCGGGCCGGCGGCGTCATGGGATTCGTCCGTCCCAATCACCGTGGCCCAGCACACCGAACAGTCCGAAAGACAGATGATGCCGCAGGGCGACTGCATCGACACCCCGCATACCGCACATTCACCCATGATCACCTCCAATGGTCCGCGCGAGGCGAGGCTAGGAGTGTTGGGCGGCAGATACCAGTGCGAAGCCAACTCAAACTTTATGGGACTTTCTTGAGACCGCCCATCTTGCAGATCAAGGCCCACTCGTCGCTCGAGACCGGACCGACCGAGAGACGGGAGAGCTTCACCAGCGCCATGTTGGCGAGCGCCGTCGTCTGCTTGATGGTTTCGAGCGTCACCGGCTTGGGCAGTGGCTCGACGCCGACCACATCGACGCACTCCCACACCACCTTGCCCTTGTCGTTGGGCTCGGCCGTCGAATCGGGATGGGCGAGCTTCACCACCTTCATGATGCCGACGATCTCCTTGCCGACATTGGAGTGGTAGAAGAAGGCGAGGTCGCCCAGCTGCATCGCCTTCATGTTGTTGCGCGCGGTGAAATTGCGCACCCCGTGCCACTCCTCCACCGGCTTGTTCATCAGATCGGTGAAGCTGAACACGTCGGGCTCCGATTTCATCAGCCAGTAGGCCATGACTGTCTCCTCAGCGCGTTTTGTTGATGCTCAGCCGCCAGGGCTTGATGGTCACCGAATCGAACAGCCCGGCGATGGCATAGGGATCGTCGGCAAAGCTCTCGCGTGCCGCCTCGAGCGCCGGGGCCTCGATGATGAGGATGGTACCGATACCCTCGCCGCGATCGTTGAGAAAGGGACCGGCAAGCACCAGCCTGTCGCCCAGCGTCTCGCGATAGTTGAGATGCTGCGGGCGGATGGCGGCGCGTTCGGCGACGGCGTTGGGCCGGTCGTAGGCAATCAGGGCAAAATGCAATTCTAGTCCTCTCGCTTGAGTGGGCGCGACATCAGCCCCGCGACGATGCGTTCGATCGATTGGCTGCCCTTGAGCAGCAGGTTGACGGCATCGATCAGCGGTGCGTCGACCTCGGCGCGACGGGCCAGCATCTGCGCCACCGGCGCGGTGAACACGCCCTCGGCCAGCTCGCCCGTGGGCGCAAGGCCCTTCCCCAGCGCCACGCCGTGGCGGTAGTTGCGCGACTGCTCGGTGGTGCAGCTCAAAGAGAGGTCGCCGAGCCCGGCAAGCCCGGTGAGGCTCGACGCATGCCCCCCCAGCCGCAGCACGATGCGGCTCATTTCGGCAAAGCCGCGGGCGATGACGCCGGCCCGTGCCGAAGCCCCGAGGCGCGCCCCGTCGACTGCCCCGGCGGCCAGCGCATAGACGTTCTTCAGCGCCCCGGCGAGCTCGACGCCGATGCGATCGCTCGTCGCATAGGGGCGGAAGGTCGGGCCGGCGAGCGCGGTCGCCACCTCGGCAGTCAGCCGCTCATCGTCGCCGGCCAGGCTGACTGCGGTGGGCCGGCCCGCCGCGACATCCTTGGCAAAACTTGGACCCGACAACACGAAAGGAATGGCGTTGGGCGCGACGTCCGCCAGCACCTCGCTCTGCCGCATCAGCGTCGCATGCTCGAGCCCCTTGGCGCTCAGCACCACCGGCTCGCTGATGCCGCCCAGGTCCATCAAGGCGGCGCGTGTCATCTGCGCCGGCACGGCGAGAATGATGAGATCGGCGCCGCTGTAGCGGTTGGTCGCCGACACATGCGGCGACAATTGCAGGGGCCCGAGGTAGCGGCTGTTGGTGTGGGTGCGGTTGATTTCGCCCAGCACCTCCATGTTGCGCCCGACCAGCGACACCTGCCGGCCGGCAACGGCGGCGGCCTGCGCCAGCGCCGTGCCCCACTCGCCCGCGCCGATGACCGCCACCCGGCTAATGGCCATGCGCCAGCCCCATGTCGGCGGCATCGAGCGGCCAGCGCGCTTTGGCGCTGACGTCGAAGGAGTCGCTGTCGCCCAGCGCCAGCCGTTCGGCCCCGGCCCAGGCGACCATGGCGCCGTTGTCGGTGCAGAGGGCCGCAGGCGGCACGACGAGGCGTGCGTCGCGGTCGGCAACGACGCGACGGAGGCCATGGCCGATGGCCTGGTTGGCCGCAACCCCGCCGGCAACGACCAGCACCGGCGGCGTGCCGGGCAGCTCGCGCCGGAAACGCTCGAGCGCCGCGGCGGCCCGGGCGGTGACGACGTCGGTGACAGCGGCCTGGAACGAGGCGCAAAGATCGGCGGCGTCCTGCGGAGTGAGCGGCGCGATCTCCTCGGCGGCGAGGCGCACTGCCGTCTTGAGGCCGGAAAACGAGAAGTCGAGCCGATCCTCGTGCAGCAGCGGACGCGGCAGGCGGAAGCGCTTCGGATCGCCGCTGGCCGCCAGCCGCTCGACCGCCGGGCCGCCGGGGACTCCGAGCCCGAGCAGCTTTGCCACCTTGTCGAACGCCTCCCCCAGTGCATCGTCGATGGTGGTGCCCCAGCGCTCATAGGCGCCGACGCCACGCACCAGGACGAACTGGCTGTGCCCGCCGGACACCAGCAGCAGCAGGTAAGGAAATGCCAGCCCGTCGGTCAGCCGCGCCGTCAGCGCATGGGCTTCGAGATGGTTGACGGCGATGAGCGGCTTGCCGAGCGCCGCCGCGATTGCTTTGGCGGTGGTGAGCCCGACCAGCACGCCGCCGATGAGACCCGGCCCGGCGGTGGCGGCGATGCCGTCGACATCGCCGAGGCGGACTCCCGCTTCGCTGGCCGCCCGGGCAATGATGCCATCGAGGTAACGGACATGCGCCCGCGCTGCCAGTTCGGGCACCACGCCGCCATAGGCGGCATGCTCGGTGAGCTGGCTGCGCACGATGTTCGACAGGATGCGCCCGCGCCCCTCGCTGTCGCGCGAGACGATGGCGGCCGCGGTTTCGTCGCAGCTGGTTTCGATCCCGAGAAGCCGCATTGCCCCGGCTGTCCTTCCGGTCTAAGGCGAGCCAATTCGATTAGAGTGGACCCGCCCGCTTTGCAATCATCGCCCTTCCTCAGGATCGGCAGCCGCGGCTCGCAACTGGCGCTGACCCAGGCACGACTGGTGCAGGGGCTCCTGGCCACGGCGCACGGCGTCGACCCCGCCCGCATCGAAATCCGCACCATCACCACCTCCGGCGACGTGCTCACCGATGCGCCGCTGGGCGAGGTCGGCGGCAAGGGCCTTTTCTCCAAGGAGATCGAGGCGGCGCTGGACGCCGGAGACATCGACCTCGGGGTGCATTCGTCCAAGGACATGGCGACGACGTTGCCCGACGGCCTGGTGCTCGCCGCCTTCCTCGAGCGAGAGGACATCCGCGACGCCTTCGTCTCGCTCGTGGCCCCCTCGCTGGCGGCGCTCCCCCCAGGCGCGCGGCTCGGCTCCTCTTCTCTCCGCCGCTCGGCACAGATGCTGCGCGTCCGCCCCGACCTGGCGATCGTGCCCTTCCGCGGCAATGTCGACAGCAGGTTACGGAAGCTCCGCGAGGGCGTTGCCGACGCCACCTTGCTGGCCGTCGCCGGCCTAAACCGGCTCGGGCGCGCCGCCGAGATAACAGATTATCTTGACCCTTTGAGCTTTCCCCCCGCCCCTGCACAGGGCGCCATTGCCCTCGAAATAAGACAAAACGATCACCGCACCGCCGATATAATCAAGCCGCTTGACCATGCTGCTACACATCTGACGGTGCGCGCCGAGCGGGCGCTCCTCGGAGCCCTCGACGGGTCGTGCCGGACGGCAATTGGTGCCGTGAGCCGGATCGAGGCATCGACGCTGACGCTGCGCGGCGAAATCCTGTCCCCCAAAGGGGATATTTCGATCTCCGGGGAGCTCTCGGGGCCGATTGGCGATCCCGAGCGCATCGGCCACGAACTGGGCCAAATCCTCCGCGACAAGGCGGGTTCAGACTTCCTCAAACTGTTCCCGGCATAAGCCCTCCATGGTCAGCATGCTCGTGACACGGCCCGAGCCCGAGGCGAGCGACACCGCCGCGCGGCTGGCAGCGCTCGGCATCGAGCCGGTGACGGCGCCGCTGCTGCGCTTTGCCGTGCTTCCAACGACGCTGCCCGATGCGGCCGGCTTCGCGGCTCTTGCGGTGACCAGCGCCAACGGCCTTCGCGCCCTCGCCGAGCGCGGCGACCTGGCCCGTTTTGCCCACCTGCCGGCCTATTGCGTCGGGGCACGTACCGCCGCCGCGGCCCGCAGCCTCGGCTTCGGCGAGGTCATCGCCGGCAGCGGCGATACCGCCGCGCTGGTGGCCATGATCGCCGAGGCGTCGCCGACGGGCCCGATCTTCTACCCGGCTGCGCGTGAACGCAGCGGCGACCTCGGCAAGGCCCTCGCCCGGCACGGCCTGATGGCCATCACTAGCGTCGTCTACGCCATGGAGCCGGCGGAGGCGCTGCCGGAGCCGGCCCGGCGCCGCCTCGACGACGGCGCCATTGCCGCCGCTCTGTTCTACTCGCGCCGCACCGCCGAAATCTTTGTTGCTCTCGCAGATGGCCTCGCCCGCCGCGCCGAGATCGGTATCCTGTGTCTTGCCGAGGCGGTTGCCGAACCGCTGCTGGCTGCCCATTTCGTCCGTGTCGGCCTCGCCGACTACCCCAGCGAGGAGGCCATGATGGCCCTGGCGCTCTCTTTTGCGCGTGACCAAAACGTGGGCATGATTGCCCGATGAAGGAACTCCGCCATGGCTGACCGCGCCACCGGCCCCGTCAAGCCGCCGGTGATCGACCTGACCGCCCGCTCCACGCGGCCGGAGGGCGAGCCGCAGGCGGCCAACGACAGCGCCCGCCCGCGCCGTCGCTTGCGCCTCACCGGCCTCGACTGGCCGGTGGTCGGCGTCGCTGTCGCCGGCGGCGCCGTGCTCGGCACCATCCTCACATACCTGCTTGCCGGGCTCCTGCCGCTACCGGGCCGCACCCCGGACCTGAGCCCGCTGGTGACCACGCAGATTGCGCGGATCGACAGCCTGCAGCGCGGTCTCGATGCGGTAACGGCCATCGCCGACGGAGCCGGCGCAAACCTCACCGCCGCGACCGGCAAGCTCGGCGCCGACATCGACGCACTCAACAAGCAACTGGCAGACGTGAAGGCGGCGATCCCGGCTCCCGCCGCGCCGTTGGACCTGGCGCCGCTCGAGGCCCAGATCCACGCCATCAAGACCGAGGTTGACGCGCTCGAAGCCGGAGTTCCCGGTACCGACGCCAGCGACGTCGCCAAAACGCTCGGCGACCTGCAGACCGGCGTCGGCAGCCTTGCCACCCGGCTCAACGGCGTCGATGCGACCCTCAGCGCACTCCGCACCGACCTCGAGGCGACGCGCAAGACCCTCAACGACCACATCAATGCCGCCCTCCCCAACGAAGTCGGGCCGGCGCTGAAACTGCCGTTGATCCTCAGCGGTCTCGAGGACGCCTTCGCCACCGGGCGGCCCTTTGCCGCCGAACTCGAGGCCCTCGCCTCGGTGTTGCCGGCATCTGTTCCGCCCGAGGCACTGAAAGCCGCCGCCGGCAGTGGCCTCGCCCGGCCGGACATGGTGATGACGGCGCTCGAAGCGCGGGTGCCCGACATACTCGCGGCGCAGAGCCGCACCGATGCCGACTGGGTCAGCCGCTCCGGCGACTGGCTCAAATCGCTGCTCGCCATTCGCCCGGCCGAAGAGACCGCCGGCGATGCGCCGGACGCTGTCGTCTCGCGCCTCGAGGGCGCGGTGCAACGCCGCGACTTCACGGCCGCTGCCGCGCTTCTTGGACAACTGCCGCCGCCGATGCAGGATGCGGCGGGGACCGTGGCTCGCGACATCACAGCCCACGCCGAAGCTGCCGCCTTCGTTGCCGACCTGCGCACCCGCGCCCTCGCCTCGGCCGAGACGACGCCATGATCCGGCTTGCCACCTGGATCGTCGGCAGCCTGCTGCTGACGGCGCTGATTGCCTGGCTCATCAGCCTGCCAGGCACGGCCGTCATCGAGGTGCTCGGCTATCGCATGCAGCCCAAGCTGGGGATGGCGGCGCTGGTCGCTGCGGCGGGGCTTGCCGTCGTCATCCTCGCCTGGTCGATCATCCGCCGCATCCTCGATGCGCCGGCTTATCTTGCCCGCCTCAACCGCGAACGGCGGCGCGACATCGGCGTCGCCGCACTATCGGACGGATTTGTCGCGCTGCAGGCCGGTGACCCCAATCGCGCCCGCATGCTCGCCCGCGAGGCGCGCGCCAACCTGCCGCGCAACCACGCCGCGCAACTTCTGGAAGCTCGTTCTGATCTGGCGCTGGGCGACATGCAGTCGGCGCGCGAACACTACCGCGCCCTGATCTCGACCAAAAAGACCGCGGTCGCGGCGCTCGCCGGTCTTTACGAGCAGGCCCGCACGCAGGGCCGCACCGAAGCAGCGCTGAACTTTGCACAGAAGGCGGTGGCACTCGCCCCGCAGACTCGTTGGGCCAGCGACGCCGTGCTCGACGACCTCACCCGCCGCGGCCAGTGGGACGTGGCGCTCGCCCGCCTCAACGCCGAAACCGCAGTGACGCGCGACGAGAAGATGACCAAGCGGCGCAAGCAGGCGGTGCTCGAAACCGCCCTTGCCAGCGATCTCGCCGACCGCGATCCGCTGGCTGCGCTCGACCACGCGCTGGTGGCGCTGAAGCTCGTCTCCGATTTTGTCCCGGCAGCGCTCATCGCCGCGCGCATCCAGTCCAACCGCGGCGAAGTGCGCAAGGCCATGAGCCTTCTCCGCCGGGTGTGGCGCGCCACCTCGCATCCGCATGTCGCGGCGCTCTATGCCAACGCGCAGCCCGGCGCCTCGGCGGTCGATCGGTTGAAGCGGGTGCGCGAGCTGATCGACGCCGCACCCCCCAATCGTCCCGCCGCCATCGTCCTCGCCCGCGCGGCGGTTGATGCCTACGACTGGCCGGCGGCGCGCAATGCGCTGGCCAACTACTCGGTGGCCGAGCCGACGCAGGGCATCTGCCTGCTGATGGCCGAAATCGAGGAAGGCCAGAACGCCGACCAGGGCAAGGCCCGCGAATGGTTGGCCCGTGCGGTGCGCGCCACGGCGGACCCGGTGTGGATCGCCGACGGTGTCATGTCGGACGAGTGGGAGCCGGTGTCGCCGGTGAGCGGCCGGCTCGATGCGTTCGAGTGGCGGGTCCCCGTCGCCAGCGCCCCCGGCCGCGCCGAGTTCCTGCCGCGCCCGGCCGAGACGCTATCGCCGCCGCCGGAAACTCCGCTTGCGCCTGCCCCCCCTGCTCAGTAAAAGACGCCGCGCTTCGGCCTTCGAGGCACGCCGCTTTAGCTCAGTTGGTAGAGCACATCATTCGTAATGATGGGGTCAGGTGTTCGAGTCACCTAAGCGGCACCAGCGCTCTCCTCCAACGCTTCGCCTGTCGTCAACAGCCGTTTTGAGCGACCTCATCCCGCCGGATGGATGCGCGATGGATCGGGGTTGGCTGGGGGGAACTGGTAGAACGTCCGCGAGCCGTAGCGCGGGTGGTAAAGCTGGGTGCGCTGCACGTAGCCGTCGAGCTTGACGTTGTGCACCTTGCACCAGTGCAACGTGCAGCTCTTGACGATGACGTAGTCGCCCTTGTGCAGGGTGGCGACGATTTTCGAGGTCGTGCTGGCTTTGGCATAAACCGCGGCCGTAGTGCGGACGATGCCGGGGGCAGCCTCGACCGCCGTGGCACTGAGGACCAGTGCGCCGGCGGCAACTGCGGCAATCAAGCGGGTGAGGGATTTCATGGGCGTGCTCCGTTCGCCCCCCGGCGAACCGGCACCAAATCGTGCCGCACAATAAGGATCGCGATTAATTGAGGCGATCGCAAGCGCGGTGGGGCGCGGCTCGACATTAAGTTTTCGCAACCCGATGGCGCCAACTTTTCGCAACCCGATGGCTGCGAGCTGCGTTGCTTCCTCAAATGCCGCCTTCGAGGCGACCCCAGGAAGGACGTTCATCATGCGTAAGCTCGATCTGGACCATTTGTTGGAAGCCGCCGTCGCCAAGGCTCTCGGCGTTTCGCTGCCGGCAAACCGTCGCCGTCCGGCGCGCAGTCACAAGCCGGTGGGTGGGCAGCGCCAGATTCGCCACGCGGCGTAGCGCTACTCCGCCGCCACCGTGCGGGCGTGATCGACGAGCGCCTGCTCGACGGCCTCGCGCGCGGCGGTGGGGATAGGGTACTGAAAGCCGCGCAGATCGGTCTGCGAAAACAGCGCCTGCTGCTCCTCGAAGGTGGAGCGGAAAAACGGGTAGCGGCGGTAGATCTGCTGCAGATTGATCGCCGCGTTGGATCCGAACAGCACCACCGGGAAAGTCAGCCCCGGATATTCGCGCACATCGCTCATTTCGATGGCGCCAAAGACCCTTCGGTAAAAGGCAGAATGCTCGCGTCGCACCAGGGCCAGGCATGCGGTGGTGCTGAAATAATCGGTCGCCATTACCGCGATCCTGAGGGTCAGGAACGGCAACGCCGGATAGGCCAGCGACGCTTCGTAGTCAGCCGTGAACCGCGACGGATCGATAAAACTCTGACCCTTGTCGAGCAGCGGATCGAGAACGTCCCGGCAGCTCTTGATGCTCGGCCCCTTGCGGTGCTCCGAGGTGACATGATGGATGCGGATCGAGCTGACCAGCTCGCCATCCACATGGATGCCGTAGCAGAAGGCATTCGGCGTGCCATCGAGGTCGTCGGTGACGATGCCTGCATCGTTGAACGGTACGAACTCTTCGCGCCGATACGCTTCGTAGCGCAGCCGATAGACCGGATTGTCCACCACATCCATGCGCACGCGCGAATATTCGACGCGGTCGAGGATATCGATCAGGCCACCTGCAAATCTGGAGATCGGGTTCGATCCGTTCGCCAACGGATCAAGCTCGTTCGCACCCATTGCACCTACTCCGCACGCAATACAGCAGCGGTTGTAAGCCTTTTTTAACCCTGGTTGAATTGGGTTTTATCAATTGCTGCCCTGCGTGCCCGGGATACGAGGCGCTGGTGACACGAGATAATCATGGATTCCAGCCGGTTAGCCGATATTAACCATGCTTGCGTCTGGCGTCGGTCGCAGTAGGCTGCGCCATCCGGCTTATCAGCTCGCGCACGTCGCGGGCCGCCAGCGGCACCCCGAACAGATAGCCCTGGATCTGGTCCACCTTGGTGTGCGCCTGGATGAGCGCCAGCTGTTCCTGCGTCTCGACGCCCTCGGCGGTCACCGTCAAATTGATGTCCTTGCCCAGCTGCGCGACGTTGGCGAGGAGCTTCAGTGAACGGCTGTTGGATGTGATGTCCATCACGAACGAGCGGTCAATCTTGAGCTTGCTGAAGGGCAGCGCCTGGAGATAGCTCAGCGACGAGTAGCCGGTGCCGAAATCGTCGAGCGCGATGCCGACGCCCTGCTTGCCGAGCTTGGAGAGGATGGTCGTCGCCGCCTCGCGCTCCTCGATCAGGGCCGTCTCGGTGACCTCGATCTCGAGCCGCTCCGGCGGCAGGCCGGTGCTGGTGAGCGCCGCCATCACCATGCCCTCGACGTCGTCATTGCGGAAGTCGCGGGCCGACACGTTGACCGACACCGAGATGCCGTCGGGCCAGTTCATGCACTCGGCTGCCGCGGTCTTCAGCACCCAGCGGGTGATGGACGAGATAAGGCCGGTTTCCTCGGCGATGGGGATGAACAGCGACGGCGGGATCGAGCCCAACGTCGGGTGGGTCCAGCGCGCCAGCGCCTCGCAGGCGACGACATGCCGGCTCTTGAGGTCGATCAGCGGCTGGAACATCAGGGTCAGCGTCCCGGTCGCCACGGCGATCTTGAGCTCGGCCTTGAGCCGCTGGCGATAGCGGTAGGCGGTGTCCATGTCGTCGTGGAACAACTGCTGCTGGCCCTTGCCATTGCCCTTGGCCTTGTAGAGCGCGAGGTCCGCCTTGGTCATCAGCGCGTCGAGATCGTCGTCGGCATCCTTGGAGATGACGACGCCGACCGACACATCAACCGAGAGACTCTCCCCCATCAGCGAGAACGGCGCCTTGAACGCGGCCAGCACGGCTTCGGGATCGATGGCCGCCTCGGTCGCGTCGATGCCGCCGCTGCGATAGATGATGAACTCGTCGCCGCCGAGCCGGGCAACCAGCGAATGCTTGCCCAGCGTCCGCGTCAGGCGCTCGGCGCTTTCGACCAGCAGCCGATCGCCGACGAGATGGCCGGCGGTGTCGTTGACGTGCTTGAAATCGTCGATGTCGACGATCATCAGCATGACCATGTCCTCGCCAGCGTCGGTCCGCCGTTGCTTCAAGTCGGCCTCGACCTGCTCGGCGAAGTAGCCGCGGTTCGGCAGGCCCGTCAGCGCGTCGTAGTGCGCCATGAAATTGATCCGCTCCTCGGCCCGGACGCGGTCGGTGATGTCCTCGAACAGCAGCACGACCTTGCCCTGGCGCGAGCTGACCGTGACTTCACTGAACTGCGCGTGGGCGAGCTTGAGGATGACCTTGCCATTGCGCCGGCCACCGACGATCTGCGTCAGTTGCTCGGCCGCACGCTGCGGCACGCTGCCACGGCTCGCCGCCGCCGAGAGCTGCGCCGCGAACGGCCGGCCGCGCCAGTCGCCGGGCATGAAATCGCTGAACAGCAGTTCGGCCCGATCATTGACCACCGCCACGAGGCCCTCGCCATCGAGCATGCATAGCCCGTGGTGCATGGTTTCAAGCGCGGTATCGAGCTCGTCGGCGAGGCGCGACGCCTCGAGCCTGCCGTGGACAGCCCGGATGAGGAGCGCCCGGATGTTGCCCGAGACGCGCCGGATCGAGGCAAAGAAGGCGAGCAGCACGATCGACAGCAGCGCGGCGTCGAGCTGGCCGTCGAGCAGCATGCCAAGCGTCAGCGGCGCGCCGATCAGCAGCACCTGCAGGCTCATCAGCCGGTCGATGGCGAAGTTCCGTCCGGTGACACCGACCAGCACCGAGGTGGATACCGCCAGACTCGACATCTCGGAGAATGGCGTGTTGACGAAGGTGAAGCTGTAAAAGCCCCAGGAACCATAGAGCACCGCGATTGCCGCTGCCCCGACCGTCGAGCGCGCCTCCCAGCGGCGGGCGGCCTCGACATCGTCGTCGGCAAACGGCTGGCCGGCGAAGCGGCGCATGTCGATGCCGCGTCCGATCGAGAGGAGGACGAACGCCAGCGCAAAGCCCATGAGCACGATGCTGTGGGCTTCAAGCCCGCCAAGCCCGGCCGCCAGCGCCGACGCAAGACCGCCCAGCACCATGACCCGGGGCTCGGCGTAGAGCGACCGGATCATCGACACGTAGTCGACCGGGGGTAGCGTCTTGTAGGCCGGCTCGAACATGTTTCCCGGAGCAGTTGGCGGGAAACCATGCGCTAACAGCGGTTAATGCCCGATTGCGCGGGGGCCTCCGCGCAACGAGAAATGGTCGGCGGACTGGGCGGTTGCCGGGATTTTTCGGGAATGGTTTACGCCGCCCGAAGCCGGCAGCGAGAATGCCGAGCCTCAGCGCCGGTTGAACAGCACCAGGCATTCCTGCAGCGGCGACTTTTGCAGGCAATAGGGTTCGGCAACGGCGAGCTGGGTCTGGGTCAGCTTGAGGATGGTCCAGAACGTGCTCGGCGGCATCGACATCGGCCGCCCGTTGTACTCCTTGGGCGACCAGTCGGTGACCGCAAGGTTGAGGAAATTGGGCGGCGTGACGAAGATTTCGCCGCTCTGGGTGGTCGAATAGAGCACCCCGGACGAGAGCATCGACTGCGTCGAAATGTAGGTGTTGCCGGTGATCGTCACCACCGTTTCCATCGGAATACCTTGCGCCACCCGATCGGACACCCACTGGCCCTGGAGCTGCTCCTGGCTGGCATTGACCTGCTGCGCCTGAGCCGCGGCACCCACCAGCATGAAACAGGCCACTACGCCCAGACCGATTGCCTTGATCATGATTTGCACTCCCCCGGATCGATCGATCCTAGCCCGCACTGGCGGCGCTGTCATCGCCTCCGGCGATCACGGTGTGAGCAACCGGCGCAGCGCCTTCTTCAGCCGTTTGTGCCGCCTCCGGCCAAGGGCGGAGCGGTTTTCGGCCTCGATGGTGGCGACAACCTCGCGGTGGACGACGACATCGCGCCGGCCGAGCTCGGTGAGCACCACGCGACGGGCGCGACGGTCGGCAGGGTCGATCTCGCGGCGGATGACGCCGTGGGCCTCGAGCCCGTCGAGGGCCTGCTGCACGGCCTGCTTGCTGAGCCCGGTGGCGATCGTCAGTGCCGATTGCGACGTGCCGTCGGGGGGAATATGGACGAGCAGCTCAGCCGCCGACGATTGGTGCCAGGGGAACCCACGTTCGACCATGGCCGTTCGGTAGCGGCTGCGCAGCGCCTCGGCCAACCCGCTGGCGGCGGCAAGGAGACTTCGGTCGGAAGGGTCGTCCAGCATCTTGACGGATATTGGAATAGGCAACCGCGCGGCGTCAATTGTAGAACGCGATTGGAGATGACCGATGGTCCGCAAGCTGGACGAGAGCGAGATCGAGGCGGCGCGCAGCAAGCTTGGCGCCTGGAGCTTTGCGGATGGTGCGATGTCGCGCGATTTCAAGTTTCGCGACTTCTCTGAGGCTTTTGCCTTCATGACCCGGGTGGCCCTGCTGGCGCAGAGTGCCGACCACCATCCCGAATGGTCCAACGTCTACAACAAGGTGACGATCCGCCTGACGACCCATGACGCCGGCGGGTTGAGCGACAAGGATGTGGCGCTGGCCACGTCGATCGACAAACTCGTCACTTGAAGTTGCGGCCGCGCGGCATCGCCGCCCGCGCCTGACGGTCCGCTGCTTCCTCTTTGCGGATGCGGGGAGCATCGCGCTCGCCACGCGGGCCGTTCTTGCCTTCATCGCCGTGGGCGATCACCGCATCGCCAATGGAGGTGCCATGAGCGAGGGCCACGAGATCGCCGGTCATGTCGGTAAAGCTCTCGGCCACCACATGGACGACGAGGCCCTCGATCTGCAGCCGTCCGCGCACCGCCATCAGCTTTGAGCTGAGGATGGTCTTTCGGTACGTGTCGAAGGCCTTCGACCAGATGACGATGTTGGCGATGCCGGTTTCGTCCTCGAGCGTGACGAACACGACGCCGCTCGCCGTGCCCGGCCGCTGCCGCACCAGCACCAGCCCTGCGACCTCGACAAGCTGGCCATTGCGGCCATGCTTGAGTTCGGCACACCGAGCGATGCCGCGACGCTCGAGCCCCGGACGGAGGAAGCTCAGCGGGTGCGCCTTGAGCGAGTAGGCCGTCGTTCTATAATCGTGGATGACGTCTTCGCTGTGCGGCATCAGCGGCAAATCGGGTTCGGCATCGCCGCGCGGCAGTGGCACGCCAGCGCTCTTGAACAGCGGCAGGGTCTGCGCACCGTCTGTGCCGACCAGCCCACGCACCGCCCACAGTGCCTTGCGACGGTTGAGCCCGAGCGAGCGGAAGGCATCGGCCTCGGCCAGCATCTCCAGCGCCGAAACGGGCAGGCCAGAGCGCAGCCACACATCGCGCACCGAGCCGTAACCCGAGCCGCGCCGCGCCATCAGCAGCATGGCGTGCTCTTGCTTGAAGCCTTTGATCTCGGTGAAGCCGAGCCGGATCGCCTTGCTCGACCAGATGTGGTCGCGCATCGTCTGGTGCGCCGGCCAGGCGCGCGGAGCCGCCGGCGTGCCGTCCTCGAGAATGCTCCAGTAATCGGAGCGATTGATATCGACCCCACGCACATCGACGCCATGCTCGATGGCATCGCGGATCAACTGTGCCGGCGCGTAAAACCCCATCGGCTGGCTGTTGAGCAGGGCAGCCGTGAACACATCGGGGTAATGGCACTTGAGCCAGCACGAGACATAGACGAGGAGCGCGAACGAGGCGGCATGGCTTTCGGGAAAGCCGTAGGAGCCGAACCCCTCGATCTGCTTGAAGCAGGCTTCGGCGAACTCGGCCGGATACCCCTTGGCCTTCATGCCGCCGAGGAATTTGTCGCGAAACACCCCGACCCCGCCGGTGCGCTTGAAGGTCGCCATTGACCGTCGCAGCCGGTCGGCCTCGCCCGGCGAAAAGCCGGCGCCGACCACCGCGATCTGCATCGCCTGCTCCTGGAACAGCGGCACGCCCATGGTGCGACCGAGCACGGCCTCGAGTTCCTTGGAGGGATAGCTCACCGTTTCGATGCCGAGCCGGCGCTTCAGATAGGGATGCACCATGCCACCCTGGATCGGGCCAGGACGGACGATGGCGACCTCGATGATGAGATCGTAGAACTCTTTCGGCTTGAGCCGGGGCAGCATCGACATCTGCGCCCGGCTCTCGATCTGGAACACCCCGATCGTGTCGGCCCGGTGCGTCATCTCGTAGACCGGACGCGCCGCCTCCGGCTCGTCGTGCCCTTCGGCGAGCAGGTCGACCATGCGCACGTCGCGGCCATAGTTGAGATGCAGCAGCTCGAAGGCGCGGCGCAGGCAGCTCAACATGCCCAGCGCCAGGATATCGACCTTGAGGATGCCGAGGGCGTCGATGTCGTCCTTGTTCCACTCGATGATGGTGCGGCTTTCCATCGCCGATTTTGAAATCGGCACTAGCCGGTCGAGTTCGTCGCGGGTGATGACGAAGCCGCCGACGTGCTGGCTGAGATGGCGCGGAAAACCATGCAGCTCGCGCGCGCAATCGAGCACCAGCTTGAGCTGGGATTCGTCCGGATCGAGGCCGATGGCGCGGACCTCGTCGTCGCTGGCCCGGCTGTCCCAGCCCCAGTGGAGGCCATTGACCGCATCGACGGTGTCGTCGGAAAGGCCAAACACCTTCGCCACTTCGCGCAGCGCCGCACGCGAGCGGTAGCAGATGACATTGGCGGTGAGGCCCGTATGGTTGCCGCCATACTTCGCATAGACGTACTGCATCACCTCTTCGCGCCGCTCGTGCTCGAAATCGACATCGATGTCGGGTGGCTCGTCGCGTTCGGTGCTGAGGAACCGCCCGAACACCAGCGACACCTTCGTCGGATCAACCTCGGTGATCTCGAGGCAGAAGCAGACCACGGAGTTGGCCGCCGAACCGCGCCCCTGGCAAAGGATTTTGAGTTTGTGCCGGGCATGCCGGACGATGTCGTGTACGGTGAGGAAATACGGAGCATAAGCTTTGTAGGCAATGAGGCTCAGTTCGGACCAGAGGCTGGCCTTGACCTCGTCTGGAATGCCGCTCGGATAGCGCATTTCTGCCCCCGCCCAGGTCAGCCGCTCCAGCGTTTCCTGCGCCGTCTCGCCATTGCCTGTGGTTTCGGTGGGGTAGTTGTATTTGAGGTCATCGAGGCTGAAGTCGATGCGCGCGGCAAAGCGCATGGTTTCGCTGATCGCATTGGGATGCTCGCGGAACAGCCGCGCCATCTCCTCGGGCGTCTTGATGTGGCGTTCGGCATTGGCCTCGAGCCGGCGGCCGGCCTCAAAGATCGTCCAGTGCTGGCGGATGCAGGTGACGGCGTCCTGCAGCACCCGCCGTTCCGGTGTGTGGTAGAGCACGTCGTTGACGGCAATGAGCGGCGCACCCGAGCGTGCAGCAAGATCAGCGAGGCGGTTGAGCCGATCGCGATCATGGCCGGCAAAGCGACAGGTGCCGGCCACCCACACCCTGCCCGGTGCCTTTGTAATGAGCGCGCGTAGCGTGGTCTCGCTTCGGGCCCAGTCGTTTTCGTCAGGGATGACGATGAAGAGCTGACCGGCGGTGAAATCCTCGGTGAGACGTACAACCTCCGGCACGAGATCGGCAAACCGCAGCTCCACCTTGCCCTTCTCACTGCCCTCGCGCCGGTTGCCGGTGCTGAGCAGCTTACAGAGCCGGCCATAGGCGGCTCGGTCGGCGGGATAGGCGATGATGTCGGGGGCATCGGCAAAGACCAGCCGTGTGCCGACGAGATAGCGGAAGCCGGGTGTGGGCGGAGGGTCCATGTCGCGCAGCGCTACATAGGCGCGCACCACGCCGGCAAACGAATTTCGGTCGCAAAGGCCAAGACCCTCGAGGCCAAGGACCGCGGCGGTGATCGCCAGCTCCTCGGGGTGCGAGCCGCCGCGGAGGAAAGAGAAATTGGAGGTGCTGACGAGCTCGATATAGTCGGGTGCCTCGATCGCCGTTGGCACCCCCTGGCCACGCAGATCGACAATTGTGCTCATGCGAACAACCCATGGAGGAACCAGCGCGGCGCTTCGGCGATGCCGAACAGACCCTCGCGGAAAATCCAGAAGCGGCGGCCACCATCGTCCTCGGCAATGTAGTAGTCGCGCGCCGTCGCGCCCTCTGTGTAAGGTTGTTCTACAGGTGCCTTCGCCCACCATTCGGCCGCAATTCGTTCCGGCCCCGAGCTCCTGACGAAGCGGTAGGTGACACGCCGCCACACCATGTTTGGCGGCGGACCGTCGGGGACTTCGGCCAGCGATACGACGATCGGCTCGGGCGCAGGCAGCAATCGCAGCGGCCGCCTGAGTCGAGGGTCGGGCCCAGCGGCAGGATCGTCCGGAGTGCGCGCCACAACCGGCTCGAGCAGCACGGCCTTTTCCGGGATGTGGGTGTTGACGAATTTCTGCCGCACCACCGCCAGGGGCCCGAGCCGGCTCGCCATCCGGTCGTAGAGATGATCGAGATCGGCGGTGCCGTCGCTGCTTTCGAACGCTCCGGTCTGCGCCGCATCGAGCGGCGACAGCGAGCTGGCCGCGAGCCGGATCATGTCGATGCCGAAGCCGGCGTCGTATTCGGCGCCCAGCCGCTCGGAGCGATGAACGAACAGCCGGGCGATGTGGCCGGCATCGCGCGTCGCCCGCGCCGCATTGACCGAGAGCGTGATGACCTTGTGGTCGACGCGGTAGAGAAAGAGATGGAACGCCTGCGCGCCGGTACCGTCCCGCTCGAGCCGACTGCTCAGCTGCAGGGCGAGGTCGTGCGTTGTCATCAGCACATCGTCCATCAGGCCGATCGGCTCGGCAAAGCGCCGCTCTGCATAGTGATCGGCAAGCGGCAGCCGCGGCACCAGCCGTTCGTTGACGATGCCGAGCGCCTGGTCGAGCCGGAGCAGCAGCCCGGCCCCGAACCGCGCTGTGAGCGCCCGTCGGTCGCGGCCGGCGAGCTGGCCGATCCGCTTGAGCCCCATCTGCGTGAGGCCGCTGATTTGTGCCTCCTCGAGCCGGAGCGCTGCGACCGGCAGCATGTCGAGCGCCGCGCCGAGATTGCCATCGACGATGCGGCCGGGGTGATAGCGGGCCAGCGCCCAGGCGGCGCCAACGGTGGGGGCGATGGCGCCCTGTACCGCATAACCCAGCGCCTCGAGCCGCCCGGTCAGCGCCGCAAGCATCTGCCTCTCGCTGCCGAACAGGTGGCTGACGCCGGTGATGTCGAGTACCAGGTCGCCATAGGGCGCCGCGTCGGTGAGGATGCCGACCACCGGCGAAGCGTTGGAGTGCCAGTCGGCGAATTCGGCAAAGATCTGCGTGGTAAAGAGCGGATCGATCTCGCGGGCCTCGATGATGGGACAGAGGGCGCGCGCATCCGACAGGTTCTGACCGGCATAAAGCCCTGCGGCGCTCGCCACGAGGTCGAGCGCGACGATGCGCATCGCCCCCTTCTGCTTTTCCCACAGCACCAGCGGCCGGGTGAGCGCCGCCAGCGAGCGGTCAGCTCGCCTCAGACAATCGGTCGCCCAGCGCGGCAGGGTGAGCGCCAGGTAACGACGATCCGGCGCCAGCAGCAGGCCGGGCTCTGTCTCGTCCCTTCGGATCGACCCGTACGAAGCCATTTTCCGTCCAATCCACCATCCACTCCGACGCATCGCGCCGCGATCCGAGCCGTCCCTTTTCGAGCTCCACCATCCAGCGCGGCGGACCGGGAGCGCGGGCATCGAATGGCGGCGCGCCGCTGAGCACCGGCGACACCCGCCAGCGGAAGCGTGCCGCCGTCGCCTCGCGCTCGCGCCCGAAGCGCACGACGAACACCGAGCCGCCGCCGGCCGTGGCGCGCAGGCTCAGTCGGCGGCTCGCCGTAAAATCGAGGGCTTTGACCTCATGCCCGAGATCGACCACCACGGCGCCCATGACGGCGCAGGCGATGGCTTCCTCGACCGCCCAGAGCAATTCCACCGTCGTTTCGGCGCGGCAAAAGACGACGTTTTCCGGATCGAGCCCCAAACCGGCAATGCCGACGCCATAGGGCACCCCAAGGTCCCGCCCATCGCGCGCCAATTGCACGATCAGCAGCGCCCGGCGTACGGGCGTGAGCAGCCCCCGGCTGGCGGCAAGGGCAAAGCCGAGCGCCGCGCCCGCATCGCGCTGGGTATCGGCAAACACCTCATGCACCGCGCCGGCCGCCGGCAGGGCGAAAAGCCCGGTGGCGGCGAGGTCGGTGCCCCCCACATTGCCGAGGGGCGGGCGTTTTTCGATGCTCTCGATCCGGGCCCGCAGCGACTGCAGGGCCCGATCCCTCGAAAGGCCCTTCATGAAGGCCCTCCCGTTCTCAGAAAAGAACAAAGAGAGAACATCAGACTCATCAACAGAGTCAAGCGGAGTCCGTTGGGATTGTCAGAGACGGCCGAAACCAAGCTTTTACCGTCATCCCAGATCGCCCGGGACAATTGACGTTTCCCGCATCTGGCCGCTGCTAGATGGCGCCGATGTGGGGCTACACCACCATCGACCGCAAAACCTTCGCGCTGGGCATTCTGCTCCGCATCGGCCTGTTCGTCGCCGCCACCCTCGCCTTCCCCTTCCTGCTGCAAGGCTCCGTCGGGTCAAGTAATTGCAGCAGCGTTCAGGGCGCCTGTGGCGCCGTCGCGCTGCTTTTCGCTGCCGCGTTCAAGCCGCTGATCTTTCTTGCCTTCCTGCTGAGCCTTCCCAACCTTCTCGCCCGGCGACTGCGCCACATCGGAATTTCGCCCTGGTGGGCCGCCTTCGTCCTGCTGCTCATCGTCGCCGACAACCAGGTGCTGATCTACACCGGCGCTCCCTGGTCCTTCGCTTTTTCGAGTGGCGTCCTCGGATTGAGCCGCCCCGATTACCTCTTCGAGGCACTCGCCCTGTTGATCGTCATGGCCATCCTCCCCGGCCGCGACGGGCGCATCTCGGTGCGCATCCTCGGCTGGCCGGCAATCGCCGCGATCGTCCTCGCCGCCTTCATCTCGCTTGAAGCTCTCCTCCGGCTGCTGGTGTCCCTGCCCAGCCTGATGCTGCTGCTGCAGCCGCTGCTTCGCGTTGTCCACCTCATCGCCTTGCCGGCATTGCTGGCGATGATCGCCCTGCCGCCCACGGCCCTCGCCGTGCTGTGGCCGCGCCGGGGCCAGACCAACGACACCTCGGAGCCGGCACGCCCAGCACACCCCCTGCCGCTCTCTCGCATCGGCATCGTCGCCGCGGTCGTCACCGTCATTGCTGTCTTTATCGCCTCCCCCGAGATGCGCAGCATGCCACTGATGCCCGTCTGGATCGTGCCGATCGGGCTACCGACTTTTGCCGCCTATGGGCTGCTGGTGCTGACCATCTACCTGCTGCGGAAGCGGTATGGGCTCGTGGCCTACGCCGCCCTCGCCTTGACCCTCGTCGTCTTCGGCAGCTGGGCCTGGGGCTTCGTTGCCGAACATCAAGTCCGCACCGAGGACGAGAGGACCCTGGCTGCGATCACCACAGCGCCGAGGCCGGCCAGCCTGCCCAACGCCCTGCTGCTAGAGACCGCCAACAATCAGCCCGCCTCTACCCTGCTCGCTCGCGGCGATATCGCCATGGTGATTGAAAAGCACGGCGCCACTCTTGTGGCCCTCACTCGCTCACCGTCCGGCCACTACCCGGTTCGCACCCCGCTCGCCGTCATGCCTGAGCGCTATCTCTATTTGCGTACCAGTCGCGACAGCAGCTTTGCCGACAAGCGCACGCGCTACGAGTTCGAAACCCCCTTCGAGTTGCGTCTTGTCGGCCCTGGCCAGGACGATTTGCTCGGCGTGTTTTATCGCCGCGAAGTCCATCCGCCGCGCATTCCGCCCGTTCTCAACCTTAATGGCGGCTGGTCGGTGCAGCAGACAGTGCTCCACACACAGGTCAGCGATCTGCTCAAAACCTTCCTCGACCGCACGCTCGGTGTTGCGCCTCCACCGCCACCAATTGCCGCGGCCCCGGCTGTCGCGATGCCGGCAAAACCGAAGCGCCAGAGCCTGTTTGACGTTCTCTTCGGACCCAAAAGCTCCACTCCGCAGTTGGAGCAAGCACCCGCACCCAACTGACGGGATCGGGCCTTGGCGCTCGGGCGTTGTGCCTCTAGTTTGCCTGTCGCCCGCCCGGAGCCTCTTATGTTCGACGCCATTGCCAATTTCTTCCGCACCGACGCGGAGCCCAGCCTCCCCGACGAGCCCAAACTCGCAGTGGCGGCGCTGCTGGTTCACCTCGCCGGCGTTGATGGCCAGGTCGACGAGGCCGAAAAGCTTGCCGTGCGCGGCGCGCTGCAGGATTTCTACGGAATGAGCGAGGACGATGTCCGCGCTCTCATCCGCGAGGCCCGCAAGCGCGATGCCGACGCCGTCGACTTCTACCGCTTCACCTCGGCATTGCGCGAACTCGACAGTACCCAGCGCATCGAGATCGTGCGGATGATGTGGCAGGTGGTGTTCGCCGACAAGAAGAACCACGAACTTGAGGACAACATGGTCTGGCGCATCGCCGAGTTGATCGGTGTGTCGGCGCGTGACCGCACCGCACTGCGCAAGCAGATGTCGAGGAGCTAACGGCTCAATAGGCCCGGAAAGGCTGCACGATTTCGGGCTCGCCTGCACAGTCGAAGCTGCCCGCCTTTACGTCGGCGATGTCGCGGGCCCTCTGGTTGGCATCCTTGACCGCGATCGCATCGATATAGGCGATGTGGCAGGTGGCGCCGGTCTTGAGCTGGGTGACCACCAGCACCTGCCCCTTGTCGACCCCGCCGTCGCCGGCGGTGAACCAGCGGGTGATGGTGGCGCGCGGCAGAGCGACCTCGTCGTCCTCCTCGATGCGCCATTCGATCTTGCCTCCCAGGTGATTGAACGGCGGCAGCGTTTGCTGCATCGCCTTCTCCTCGGTCGGCTTGATGCCGTAGCTCACGAACATCCTCAGATCGCCCTCGCCGACCAGCACCGGATAGCCCCTGTAGCCCGGGCAGACCGAGGTCGACCCCATGTCGTCGCTGTCGAGCGTGGTGCATTGGTCGAAATCGAGATCGGTATAGACCGACACGAAGCGTGGACCATTGGCCTCGGCGCCAAATGCGCCGGAGGTCAGCAACAGTGGGACCGCCACGACCACCATCCAGGGCTTCATCGGTTCCTCCAACGCTTCGCCTTGCAATGCGACAGGCAAGGGGCGACAACATCCTCTTCCGCCCCGCAGCCTGTACCCACCATGAATATCGACGCCATCCCCATCGGCAAGGCTCCACCCGACGACGTCAACGTAATCATCGAAGTGCCGCTCGGCGGCGAGCCGATCAAATATGAGATCGACAAGGCCTCGGGCGCGCTGTTCGTCGACCGCTTCCTCTATACGCCGATGCGCTACCCCGGGAACTACGGCTTCATCCCGCATACGCTGTGCGGTGACGGCGACCCGCTCGATGTGCTGGTGATGAACTCGCGCCCGCTGGTGCCGGGCGCCGTGGTGCGCTGCCGGCCACTCGGCGTGCTGTTCATGGAGGACGACGGCGGGCAGGACGAGAAGATCCTCGCGGT
>JBDTVO010000003.1:0-33728 GCA_040007135.1 Devosia sp.
CGTGGTTGATGCGGATGATCTGGACCTTGATGGTCTCGCCGATCGCCAGCACTTCGGACGGGTGATTGACGCGACGCCAGGCGATGTCGGTGACATGCAGCAGGCCATCGATGCCGCCGAGGTCGACGAACGCACCGTAGTCGGTGATGTTCTTGACGACGCCATCGACCACCTGGCCCTCTTCGAGCTGCTGGACGATTTCGGAGCGCTGTTCGGCACGCGACTCTTCGAGAATGGCGCGGCGGGAGACGACGATGTTGCCGCGGCGCTTGTCCATCTTGAGGATGGCGAAGGGCTGCGTCACATTCATCAGCGGGCCGATGTCGCGGATCGGGCGGATGTCGACCTGCGAACGCGGCAGGAAGGCAACGGCACCCTCGAGGTCGACGGTGAAGCCGCCCTTGACCTGGTTGAAGATGGTGCCTTCGACGCGCTCGTTCTTGTTGTACATTTCCTCGAGCTTGACCCAGCTCTCTTCGCGGCGGGCCTTCTCGCGGCTCAGCACCGCTTCGCCGACGGCGTTCTCGACGCGGTCGACATAGACCTCGACGATCGAGCCCACCTTGATGGTGCCGTCACGGCCGGCCTGGCCGAATTCCTTCAGCGCGATGCGCCCTTCCGTCTTCAGACCGACATCGATGATCGCCAGATCCTTCTCGATGCCGACGACGGTTCCCTTGACGACAGCGCCTTCCATGGGCTCGTTGTCGAGGAAGGAGTCCATGAGCATGGACTCGAAATTCTCTTTCATTGCTGCAGCTTGCGTAGCCAAATGTCTCTCCGGTGCGCCCGGCGGTTGGGATGAGCCGGCCCGGCTCCATCGCTCTGCAAAAGCGATCCGGTGCGCAAAAGCGCGGGCCAGCGATTTGGTTGAAGTGTCCGGTGCCGGTCCTTGGTCGATGACGAAGGGGCGGAGCGGGAGAAGGTTGGATTAGAAGCCTTTCGGCCCCGCCTTCCCGGCCATGACCCCGTCGACAATGGCGACGGCAGCGCGGAGTGCGGCGTCTATATCCAATCGCGTGGTATCCAGCAAGTGGGCATCGGGCGCCGGGTAGAAGCCGCCATTGGGGTTAGCGCGGTCGCGCGCGTCGCGTTCCTCGATCTGGTGGTAGAGGGCGTAGCGGTCGACCGCCCCTCCCCGCAGCTCGAGCTGGCGGGCGCGGCGTTCCATGCGGGCCTTGCTGTCGGCCTCGATGAACAGTTTTACGTCGGCGGCGGGGCAGATCACCGTGCCGATGTCGCGCCCGTCGAGCACGGCGCCTCCCGGCTGGCCGGCGAAATCGCGCTGGTACTGACGCAGCGCCTGGCGCACGTCGGCAATGACGGCGACCTTGCTGGCAAGATTGCCGGCCTCGGCGGTGGTGAGCCGCGCGGTATCGGCGAGGTGGGCGGCATCGAGGGCTCGGGCGGCGGCGATGGCGCGGGCCTCGAAGCCGGGCGTTCCGGCGGCAGCGGCAACGGCGAGCCCGACGGCGCGATAGAGGAGGCCGGTATCGAGATGCGGAAGGCGGTAGTGGGCGGCAAGGCCCACCGCCAGCGTGCCTTTTCCCGATGCCGCCGGGCCGTCGACGGCGATGATCATTTCGGCTTGCCCATGGCGATGCCGGCGCCGAGGTGCTCGAGCTGCGGCAGGAGGCCGGGGAACATGTCGAGGATCGGCGCCTGGTCGTCGACGGTCACCGGCTTGTCGGCGCCCATGCCGAGGACGGTGAAGGCCATCGCCAGCTTCGGGTCGGCCTTGGCGGTCACCTTGCCGCCACCGGGGACGCGATTCATGCCGTGGATGAGGAGCCCCGCCTCACGCTCCTCGCACTCGACGCCGTTGGCGCGAAGGGCACGGCTCAGCGCCAACCGCCGATAGCCGTTGCCGAGGCCGGCGAGCAGCGTGTCGCCGCGGGCATAGGAGGCAGCGACGGCAAGGATGGCGAAATCATCCTGCTCGATGGCGGCGTTGGCGCGCAAGGCGAGGCCGGTGAGCTTGACGTGCTCGACGACGAGATCGGTGGCGTCGCGCCGCCCATCCTTGGCCGGCTCAAACCGGAGCTTGGCCCCGAACTCGCGCAGGGCATCGAGCAGGGCCATGCGCGACGGCGACAGCGACATGGCCTCGATGGTGATCTCGGAGTCGGGGGCAATGATGGCGGCGACGGCCACATAGGCGGCGAGCATCGGATCGCCGGCGACGACATAGGTCGCGGCGGTGAGCGGGGCCAGCCCGTCGATGCTGAGCTTGATGCCGTCGTCGGTGGGCTCGCTGCGCAGATGAGCGCCGAAGGCCGTGAGCACCGCCTCGAGCGCATCGTCGGGGGAAGGCGGCAGGTGGAAGACGCTGGTGCCGACGGTGGCGAGGGCGTGCAGCAGCAGCGGCTGCTTCAGCACCAGCGCCCCTTCGGGCAGCGCCAGATCGAGCGGGATGGAAAAGCGCGGCGGCCGGATCTTGAGGTCGGTGCCGCTGCGCTCGATGGCGGTGCCGCTGCGCGACAGGAACGCCAGCAGCGCCTCGGACAACTGGGTCGCGGCAAAGCCGGTGATGGTGGAGACGAAATCGTGGGCGCTGAGCAGCCCGATCAGCAGGGCGCTGGCCTCGCCCACGTCGCTGAAATCGAGCGGCCCGTCGGGGGTGAGGAAGCCGCCGATGCCGAGGCCGCTGATGCGGGCCGTGGTGCCCGACAGGGCGACGCCGATGCCGAGCTGGCCAAGCAGGCGAATGAGGGCAGCAATGTCGGTGCCGGTGGCGACGTGTTCGAGGACGGTCTCGCCGGTGGCGAGCGACGCCAGCAGCAGCGCCAACTGCGTCGCGGCACGATCGCCGGGAACGCGGACGATGCCGCGCATCCACGGCGAACGCCCGACGGTCAACGAAACTGGCGACGCAGAGGCTTGGGGCATGGCTCGCGGGGGTCGCGGGAGCGAATGGGTGTGAGGGCTAGCACTGGGCTTGCCCGATAAGCAAATCCAGCCGCACCGATATTGCAGCACGGGCGGCGGAAGTGCGCGGTTATTCGCATTTTTTGGGTTTGACAGGCCGCGCCTTTACTCCTAACCGGACGGGCCAAAGCGGGTTTGCCCGCACTTACTTACGAGGGATACGGCTGTGGCCAAGGATGCCCGCGGAACCAAACGCGAAGACCCTGAGACAGGCAAGAAGTTCTACGACCTGAACAAGGATCCGATCGTCTCGCCCTATTCCGGCAAGTCGTACCCGCGCTCGTATTTCGAGCAGAGCAGCGGGCGCCGGGCCGGAGCAGAGCGCGAGGAAGAGGAAGAAGAGCTGGAAGAGGTCGAGGTCGAAGAGGCAGCGCCCGCCGCCGCGGCGGCCGAGCCTGAGGTGATCTCGCTCGAGGATGCTGACGCCGAGGCCGGCGAGGCCGAAGCCGGCGAAGAAATTCCCGACGTCGAGGACGTCGAGGATGTCGAGGACATTGGTGAAGACGACCAGGACGCGTTTCTCGAGGAAGACGAGGAAGAAGAAGAAAACCTCGATTTCGACGTCGGCGGCGACGAGCGCTAGGTTTGCACTTGCGTCCCCCGGGGCGCTTCACTAGAAGTCACCGCGCTCCGGCAGGCACGGCCTGCCGGGGGCTTCCCAAATACCGGATGGGGCCATAGCTCAGTTGGGAGAGCGCTTGAATGGCATTCAAGAGGTCGTCGGTTCGATTCCGATTGGCTCCACCACCCTTCCATCGATGAGTCCGCGGGCCGGCAACGCGTGAGCGCCGGCTTCGCCGTGCGCTCGGGTCAGCCTGCGGGCAACGCGAGCAAAAGTGTCACGAGCCTGTCGCCCGCTTCGGCCACTGCGCCGTCGTTGGGCAGCTCGATCCATCCGGCATCGGTATCGACGATCGACCGGCTGGTGCGCTCGACGATTTCGTCCGGGCTTTCGCGGCCCCGCTGGCGGAGGCGCGCGGCGACGGAGGCCGACGGCGCGGTCACGCGGATGCGCAGCAGTTTCGGATAGCGCCGCTGCAGCGCGCCAACGATGGTGCGCGAGACATTGGCGATGACGATGCGGCCCGCAGTGATCTCGGCATCGATGGTGAGCGGAAGCCCGTAGGACAGGCCATGCGCCGTCCAGGTGACCGCGAAGGCGCCGGACGCTGCCTGCGTGGTGAAGGCGGCTTCGGTGACGCCGAGATGGTCTTCGCTGCCGTCGCCAGCCGGACGGGTGATGCTGCGTCTGACGAAGACGAAGCGCGGATCGCCGCTGAGCCTCGCGGCGGCATAGCGCAGCAGCGTGTCCTTGCCGACGCCGCTGGCGCCGGCGACGGCGACGAAGGTGCCCGGCGATATCGGAGCCCCCTCCACTGTCAGATGACCCGCCGGCCCTCGCGCCAGACGGCGCGCACGATGGGGACGCCGTCGCGGAGGGCAACGCGCACCAGATCGGCGCGGCGACCGACGGCAATCTCGCCCCGATCACGAAGGCCTGCTGCTTCGGCGGGGGTCTTCGAGACCATGCGGACCGCGGCCGGAAGGCTGATGCCGGGAACTTTGTCGCTGAGGACGAAAATCGCCTGCAGCAGGCTGAACGGCACATAGTCGGACGAGACGATGTCGAGGAGACCGGCGGCGGCGAGAGTGCTGGCGGCGATGTTGCCCGAGTGCGAGCCGCCGCGCACGACGTTGGGGCCGCCCATCAGCACCGCCAGCCCGGCGGCATGCGAGGCGCGAGCGGCCTCGAGCGTCGTCGGAAACTCGGCGATGGCGATGCCCTGGGCGATCGCCTCATCGACATGCGCCAGAGTGGCGTCGTCGTGGCTGGCGAGGACGATGTCGTGGGCGCGGCAGTAGGACGAGATCGCGTCGCGGTTGGCGCTAGAATAACGTTCTGACTCGAGATTGCGCCGATCCGAGAAGGCGTCGAGCTCGACATCGCTCATCTTGAGCTTGCCCTGGTAGTAGCCGCGGTAGCTTTCGAGGGTGGCGAACTGGCGCTGGCCCGGCGCATGGTCCATCAGCGATGCCAGGCGGACCAGCGGATGGCCGGCCAGCAGGTGGAAGCTGTCGAGGCAATCGGGGGCCGAGACCTCGCAGCGGATGTGAATGAAGTGGTCGGCGCGGAGCCGGCCGGAGGCCTTGGCGGCAGCGATGGTGGTCGCCAGGGTCAGCATTTCCTCGCCGGTCAGCTCGGAATCCTCATCGAGCCCGACGCGCAGCGCATCGAGGACGGTGGTGATGCCCGAGGCGGCGATCTGCGCGTCGTGCGCCTGCACCGCCGCCAATGGCGACCAGCGCACTTTCGGGCGTGGCGAGTAGTGCGTCTCGAGATGGTCGGTGTGCAGCTCGACCAGCCCTGGGAGCAGGTAGTCGCCATCGAGGTCTTCGCCGCCGGCGGTGTCGGTGCCAATCGCCGCGATCATGCCATCGTCGATGGCCAGGGCGCCGTGATGCACCTCGTCGGCGAGAACGATCGTGGCGTTGCGAAAGATGGTGGGGCTGGCGGTCATGCCGGAGCCTTATGCCCTCGGCCGCGTGTTCGCCACCGCAAAGGGATGGACCGAATGAACAACGAACGGGGCGCCGTCGGACGGCTCGACGGCCACCACCAGTTGCGAGATGTCGACCGGGTGGGGGCGCGTGCCGAAATGCGCCGCGAGCGCCTCCTCGACCTGCGGGCGCTGGCCGGCTTCGACCGGCCCGGTGAGGGTCATGTGGACCTGGAACTGTTCGAGCACATAAGGGTAGCCCCACGCCGTGAGGTGAGCGAGCTGCTCCTGGCTGAGCCGCGAGACATCGCGGCGGGCGAGGTCGGCGTCGTCGAGCGGGGCGCGGAACTGGTCGAACTCGGTGACGATGCGAGCCGCGAGGGCCAGCAGCGGCTCGATGGTCCGGGTGGGCGTGAACGCGTAGAAGGCGTCAAGCCGTTCGATCGACAGCTCCATCGACATTGGCGACGTGCCGGCGAGGAACGCGCCGAGGCGGTTGCCCAGGAGGTCGGCATCATAGCCGTCGGCCAGGCGGAACGGCGCCTTGATGGTGGCGTGAAAGCCGTAGCGCCGCGGTGCGGCCGTGAGTGCGGCGTGTGCGGCCTCGGTAGGACCCGGCGCATGCGCGGCGACAGCGGCGCCGGAGTAGACGTCGCGGCCGAGCCAGGCGGCGGCACTGATGGAGAGTGGATGTCCCGGCGGAGGGACGAAGTAGATGGCGCAGCGCATGCATCGACCCTGTCGGGGCACCCTTAGCGGGTTTCGGTGACACTACGAAGAGCCGCCCGTGTTGCACACAGGCTGGATCAGGCGTCGGGCCTCAGGAGGCCGGCGCAAGCAGCCCGTAGGACAGCGCCAGGCGCCGGGCGATTTCGGCCATGCGGGCGCGCAGCGCCGGCGGGGCCAGGACTTCGACCTCGGCGCCGGCACGAGTCATTTCGCGCGATGCCCACTGATCTTCCTCGATAGGGATATCGAGCTCGACCCAACCGCCGAGGCCGAACTCCAGCGGTTGCGCCTCGATGGCGTCCTTGCAGCGCTGCGAGATGTCCTTGAGGCGGGCGACGCCGATGGCGGTGGCGCGGACGCGGGCGACGCCGACATAAATCTCGCGCTCGAAGCTGGCGGTGGCGTCCTGCCAGTGACGGGGCAGGTCGAAATCGGCCGGGCGCGTGAAGGGTTCGTCGAGTAGCGCCACGGCCCGGATCTGGCTCAGCCGGTAGGTGCGGAAGCCGCGTTCGCGCTGACCGACGAGGTACCAGACGCCACCCTTGAGGACGAGGCCGAGCGGCTCGACGACGCGCTCGCTGACCTGGGTCCAGCTGTCATAGGTCATGCGGACACGCCGCTCGGTCCAGACGGCTTCGGCGACGAGCTTCAGGAACTCCGGGCGCGGGCCGGTGGCGAACCAGCCGCGCGGATCGAGATGGAAGCGTGAGGACATGCGGGTCGCCTCGCTCTGCCAGTCGGCGGGCAGCGCGGCGAGCAGCTTCAGCTCGGCGGCGGCAACCTCGTCGCCAAGGCCAAGCTCGCTGGCGGGGCCCGGCAGGCCTGAGAGGAACAGGGCGCGCGCCTCGGGCGCCGTCAGGCCGGTGAGCCGGGTGCGCCAGCCATCGAGGAGCGCGAAGCCGCCGTTGCGGCCAAGATCGGCATAGACCGGCACGCCGGCGGCGCTGAGCTGGTCGATGTCGCGGTAGATGGTGCGCACCGAGACCTCCAGCTCGCGCGACAGCGTCTCGGCGCTGAGCCGGCCGCGGGCCTGCAGCAGCATCATGATCGAGAGGAGACGGCTGGCGCGCACGGTTTTTCGTTTGCCTCGCAAGAACCATGACATTCGGTGTCAGGCATTGAGTCGTATCGTGTCCCGGTGATCAGGGAAAGAGGCGGAGACAGGCGATGAATGCACCGTGGACAGATGGGCTCGGGAGATTTCCGACCGTCGAAATGCAGCATATCCGGACCGAAATCGGGCTTTGCGGGACGTATTTTCGCTGCCTCGACGGGCTGGGCAGCGCCGCGGCGGCGGCAGGAATCATCGAGCTTGGCCGCTACCGGCTCGGCCCCGACCGGCTGCTGGTGCTGCGCGGCTTTGCCAGCCCTGCGGCGCGGCAGCGTGGCTGGACGGCGTTCCATGCCAGCGAGGCCTGGGGCCGGCACCGCAGCGCGGTGACCGATGCGGTGCGCAGTTCGGAGACGATGCTGCTCGGCTGCATTGCGCCCGAAGGGGGCATCGGCCGGCCGCGGCCCGACGAGCCGATCACGGCGTTCTGCTCGGAGCTGCGCGAGCCCGAGGGACTCGGCGACTACCATTTGTGGTTGCGGCTGCTGCTGCGGAAGGCCGGCTGCGCCTCGCTCGGCACGCTCGCGACGCTGGAGGTGGTCAACGACGTGCCCGCGGTGCCGGTGGTGGGCGACCGCTGCCAGCACATCGTGCTGATTCGCGGCGCGGCGGCGGTCCCTTCCCTGCCCGACGAACTGCGCGCCATGCTGCGCTTCGCCCCGGAGGTGCTGAGGCTCGAGCCGGTGCTGACGCCGGTGGCGTGACAAAGCCGCTGCGCTTCACCATTATGCGCCACTCCACAATTGCGGCGGGGGATAGCGGTGGGCGAAGAGGTTCAGCTCGACGCGTACCTCAAGCGGATCAACCATGCGGGGTCGATTGCACCGACCCTGCAGACGCTTGAGATGCTGACGCGGCTACATCCGGCGGCCATTGCGTTCGAGACGCTCGATCCGATGATGGAACTGCCGGTGCGGCTCGGGCTGCGCGATATCGAGCACAAGCTGATCGTCGAGCGCCGCGGCGGCTACTGCTTCGAGCACAATCTGCTGTTCAAGGCTGCGCTCGAATCGATGGACTATGTGGTGACGCCGCTGGCGGCGAGCGTGCTGTGGGGCGAGCCGGACGGATACGAGCCGCAGCTGCCGACGCACATGGCGCTGGCGGTCGAGGTTGCCGGGGTGAGCTACCTCGTCGATGTGGGGTTCGGCGGACAGACGCCGACGGCGCCGCTGCGGCTCAAGGCGGATCTCGAACAGGAGACGCCGAACGAGCGCTTCCGGCTGCTGGGCGGGCATCCGCAATGGCGGCTCGAGGCCGAGATCGCGGGCGAGTGGCGGCCGCTCTACCAGTTCACCCTCGCGCCGCAGAGTCTTGAAGACTATGTGACGATGAACGACACGACGATGGCGCTGTTTCGCAACGGCCTGCGGGCCTCGCGGGTCGAGCCGGGCAAGCGCACGACGCTGCTCAACACGCGCCTGCATATGCACGAGGCGGCGGGGACGACGACGCGGGAGCTGACCAGCGTTGCCGAACTGCGCGAGGTGCTGACCACGACCTTTGGCATCCAGCTGCCGCAGACGGACCGGCTCGACCCGGCGCTCGAAACGGTGCTCGCCACGGGGACCGGCGGCTGATGGCGCCGTTTGCCGTCGATCCTGCGGCCGTCCACGAGTTCAAGGACGTGCCGGCGCTGGAACGCTGGTACAAGAAGAACCACAAGAGCGCCCCGGAGATGTGGATCAAGATCCACAAGAAGGGCTCGGGGCTCAAATCGGTGAACAATGTCGAGGGCTTCGAGACGGCGCTGTGCTGGGGCTGGATCGACGCCATCCGCAAGCCGTTCGACGATAAGAGCTTCCTGCAGCGCTACACGCCGCGGCGGAAGACCAGTGTTTGGTCGACGCGCAACCAGGCGATCGTGGCGCGGCTGATCGACGAGGGGCGGATGCAGCCGGCCGGGCAGGCCGAAATCGAGCGCGCCAAGGCCGACGGGCGCTGGGCGCGGGCCTATGACGGCGCGGCAAAGATGGAGTTTCCGGCGGACCTCCTGGCGGCGATCGAGGCCGAGCCGGCGGCACTCGAGCTGTTCCAGCAGCTCAATGGGCAGAACCGCTACGCGCTGGCGTTCCGGACGCACCACATGAAGACCGCAGCGGGACGGACGAAAAAGATCGCAGGGTTCGTCGAGATGCTGAAGCGGGGTGAGACCATCTACCCCAACGGCAAGCGCAAATGACGCGCCACGCGGCGTTCCTCCGCGGGGTGAACCTCGGCAAGCGGACAGTGAAATCCGCCGACCTCCGGGCGGCATTCGAGGACCTCGGATTCGGTGACGTGAAGACGCTGCTGGCCAGCGGCAACGTGCTGTTCGAGGCGCGGCCGTCGAAGGGCCTGCAACAGAAGATCGAGGACGGCCTCGCGGCGGCCTTCGGATTTTCGATCGGCGTGGTGCTGCGCAGCGTCGATGAGCTCAAGGCGACGGTCGCCGCCGATCCGTTCAAGGGCAAAGTCGAGAGCGACGCGCAGAAGCTCTACGTGATGCTGTTCGCCGAGGATTTGCCGCACGGCATAAGCCTGCCGGGCAGCGTCAAGGACGACTACGACGTGGTCCCCGGCGGGCCGCGCGAACTCTATGTCATCGGTTATCGCAAGCCCGATGGCACCTATGCGGCCGGCGGCCAGCTGCTGATCGAAAAGCAATTGCCGAAGGGCCACCTCGTCACCACGCGCAACTGGAACACTATCCTAAAGGCCATCGCATGATCCAGGTGTTCGGCTCGGTCAATCTCGACCTGATCGGCAAGGTGTCGCGTATTCCGCACCCGGGCGAGACGGTGCCCGGGAGCAGCTTTGCGACCGCGCCGGGCGGCAAGGGCGCCAACCAGGCGCTGGCGGCGGCGCGAGCCGGGGCGCGGGTCCGCATGATCGGCGCGGCGGGTCGCGACAGCATGGGCGATGAGGCGCTGACGCTGCTGAAAGCCGGCGGCGTCGATCTCGGCGCCGTGCGCCGGCTGGAGACTCCCCAAGGGGTGGCGATGATCTTCGTCGACGACAGCGGCGAGAACGTCATCGGCATCCTGCCCGGGGCCAACGGCGAGGTAGGCGCGGCGGACGCCGAGCGGGAGTTGGCGGCGGCCACACCGAACGACATCCTCGTGGTGCAGCAGGAGGTGCCGCAGGCGGGGACGCTGCGGGCGCTGGAGCTGGCGCGCGAGAGGGGCATGGTGTCGATCTTCAACACGGCGCCGTTCCTCGGCGATACGGCAGAGGCGTCGCGGCCGGCGAGCATCGTGGTGGCCAACGAGACGGAATTTGCGCTGCTCGCGGGAGTTGCGCCCAGTGAAGCCGCGATGCTGCGCTGGGCCGCGGAGCGCGGGCAGACGATCTTGGTGACGCTCGGTGCAGGCGGGGCGCTGGCGGTGGGCCGCGACGGCGATGTCATCCGCGTTGCGGCGCTGCCGATCACCCCAGTCGACACGGTGGGCGCCGGCGATACGTTTGTCGGCTACCTCGCGGCAGGACTCGACCGCGGCATGGCGCTGGAGCCGGCGATGCAGCGCGCCGCGGTGGCGGCGAGCCTCGCCTGCCTGAAGCCGGGAGCGCAGCCGGCGATTCCGCTGGCGCACGAAGTGGATGTGGCGATCGGGGTTTGAGTGGGGCAAGGCCTGCTGATGCCAACCGATGTCAGTCGACGCGGACACTCCCGGCGCCCAAGCCGCGCAGGCGCCCCGCCCCGCTCCGCTCCGCTCCGCCGAAACATGCATACGGCCGCCGCACGGTCTACTTCGTCATTTCGTCGTTCGCCGCCTCGATGGCGTCGAGCATGTAGGCGCGCGAATTGTCGCGGCGGATGGTCCACTCCCAATCGCGGTAGTTCACCGAGGAGGTGTAGTCCCAGACCGCGGCCAGCGCCGCTCCGCTCTTGACGATGGCTGCCAGCTGGGCCTCGAATTCGGCTTTCACCGCGGCCTCGCCTGGGGACGAGGCAAGGCTTGCGCCCCATTCGCCCACAAACAGAGCCTTGTGCGTCTTCGTTGCGGCCTGTTGGGCGAGCGTGAGCAGGTCTGCATAGCTCGCGTGCTTGCCGTTGGCGAAGCGGTCCTCCTGCGTGGCCTCCGGATAGAGGTGGACTGAAATCATGTCCATGGGGTCGGGCGTCACGAGCGCAAGGTTGGCCTTGTAGGCGGTGCGCGAGTCGATCTTGGTCCAGTTGCCGGTGGTGCGTGTGCTTTCGGCGAAATTGCGCGAAACAGAGTTGCCGGTCGTGATCGGACGGTCCGGGTCGATCTCGCGGACGGCCTTCGCGAAGAGGGTGAAGGCGGTAACGATCATCTTGGTCTTGAGGTCGTCGGCCGCCGAGCGCGTCGCGGCGAGTCCAAGGCCGGTGTCCGTCGGGGGCCGGAAGTCGGCAGCGTTGGGCAGATCAGCCTGCAGGTTGAACTCGTTGCCAAACTCCCACGCCCAGACGGCCGCCGAGTCGTTGTAGCGGGCGACAAGTGTGCGTGTGTAGTCGAGCATGAAGGCGATCGTCTTACTCTTGGGATCGCCCCACGCGCTGCGCGGTTCGCCAACGAGATCGGGAACGGCAACGTCAAACCAGAACAGGTCGAGCACCAGGCCGACATGGTTGGCCTCGGCGGCAGCAATGACGGCATCGAGCTTTGCGAGATAGGCCTCTTTGTCGTCGACATAGGCCTTCAGCCAGCGCGGGTAGTAGTACGTGGCGGCGACACGAGCGAAGGGGATGCCTTCCTTGCCGAGCGCAATAAAGTCCGCCGCCATGGTGGTGTCGTCACCGGCCGACTCGACGGTCCGCCAGAACGCATCGTGGAGGTTGACGCCGATGGCTCGATACGGCTTGCCGTCGCGCAGCAGCACGCCATGCGGATCAACAGTGATGGGCGGTGAAGCAAATGCCGGCAGCGCCAAAAGCAGCAGCAGCGAAGATGATACGAGGACTCTATTTTTCATAGCCGCCTCCGAATATCCGCACCATCCTAGCATAGAACAGCGTTGTTGAACAGGATACGAAGTGCATTCGAGCTGCATCGAACGCTTCTGTAGGCTGCTTTGGCTCACAAAAGCAGCGCGTGTCACGACCCTAAGGCTTTTGTTCCCGGCTGGGGATTGATTGATCGGAGCCCGGAAGGGATTCGATCGGGGTCTGGGTTTGGGGCGAGGCCCCTCACCCACAGCGAATGACTACCGTCGAGCGGAGTCCGCTGTGCGCAGCAGGGGCTCGAGGTGATCTTCGAACAGGAGGCCGGGGCTTGCGGCGAGGGCTGCCGGGTAGGTTTCTTCGGCGTGCAGCGACAGGCGCAGGAACTGCGCCATTCCCTCACCGCCGGCGGCATCGGCCATCGGGTAGAATCCGGTTTCAAGGCGGCGCAGGATCTCGCGCTTCGAGCGCAGCATCTTTTCGGTGACGCCGGGACCGTTGCTCATCGACACGGCGAGCTTGAGGTAGTCGTGCAGCGGCGTCCCCAGATGGGCGACGGCGGGGACGGCGCGAAGAAGCTGCAGCAGCAGCTCGAGATCGGTCATGTTGCTGAGCGTCGTGTCGTAGCGCGCGTCGGTGCGCGTGCGGTCCCAAACCAGCATCGAGTCCATCGACAGGCAGGTCCATTTGTAAATGGCGGGCGACAGCATGCGGTCGGGGCCCTCGCCGACGAGACGCAGCCGGCGGCCGATCTCGTCGAACTCGTCGAGCGCCACCGAGACGACGGCGCTCCGGGCCAGCGCCGGCAGCACCGCTGCCAGCTTGTCGGGCTTGAAGCGGTCATCGGCATCAAGGATCGCGACGTAGCGGGCATCGAGCGTGTCGAGGGCGAGATTGCGCGCAACCGAGGCGCCGGCGCCGACCGTTGCGGTGGAGAGAAAACGCTGGCGCGGATCGGCGAGGCCCTCGGCGGCCAGCAGCCCGGTGTAGTCGGCGCCATCGTCGACGACGATCCAGTGCTGCCAGTCGGCATGGGTCTGGGCGAGGACGCTTTGCACGCAGGCGCCGATCCAGCGCTCGGCCCGATGCACGGGGGTGATGATGGCGACGGTTTCAGCCATGCCGAGGCCCAGCCCCGCGGGCGCTTGAAGGGGATGCGGCGCGGCCCCATATTGGGAGCGTCCGCCGGTGCCGAAACCTGGGCCGCCGGGAGACGTTGCTTAGATAAGGACGGACGTGATGTCCCGCGTTTCGATGTTCTCGGCGCCGTTCCTGTTGGGCTTTGAGGCCTACGAGGAACGCATCGACCGGCTGAGCAGAGCCTCGGAAGGCTATCCGCCCTACAACATCGAACGAGCTGTCGAGGCCGACGGCGCTGAACGCTTCGTGATCTCGATCGCGGTGGCGGGGTTCGCCCAGGGCGACCTCGAGATCGTGCAGGAAGACACCCAGCTGGTGGTGCGCGGCCGGCAAAAGGACGACGGTGAGCGCCAGTTCCTGCATCGCGGCATCGCTGCGCGGCAGTTTCAACGGAGCTTCCTGTTGGCCGACAGCGTTGAGGTGAAGGACGCCGTGCTCGAACACGGCATGCTGATCATCTCGGTGGTTCGTCCGAAACCGGAAAAGCTGGCACGTCGCATCGCCATCCGTTCTGCCTAGAAAGGGGAACAAGAATGCAAAGCAGACCAGATCAATCCGTCCCCGACAATCCATTGCGCAATCTGACGCCGGACCAGTTCATGGCGCTGGGCGGCAACGCCGTGGTGTATGTGAAAGCGATCAGGGGCGCCAAGCTCTCGGGGCTGATGGACGAACCCGACCTCGACGACAACGCGGAGTTCCAGATCGTCGTTTCCGCCGACGGCTCGACGCTCTTGGTGGCCGACAGCCGCGAGGCGGTCGAGGACTGGCTCAGCGACCGCGACCTCGGTGTCGCTGCGCTCCACTAAGCGCCCCTCAGGCCGCCTTGGTGGTCTCAAGCCTCTGGGTCAGAATGGCATAGAGGTGCGCCGGATCGCTGCTGCTGCGCAAGGCATCGGCGACACTGTCGGTGCGCAGCACGCGGGCGACGCGCGCCAGGGCCTTCAGATGATCGGCGCCGGCGCCCAGCGGGGCCAGCAGCATCATGACGATATCGACCGGCTGGTCATCGACCGATTCGAAATCGACCGGCCGGTCGAGCTTCATGAAGGCGGCCATGACGCCCTTCAGCGGCGCATACTTTCCGTGCGGCACGGCAATGCCATTGCCGAGGCCGGTTGAGCCAAGCGCTTCGCGATTGCTCAGCGATTCGAAGATATCGGCGGCGGGATGACCGCTCAATTCGGCGGCCTTGTCGGCGAGGCGGCGCAGCACATCGTGCTTGCTGGTGAGTCCCGTGCCGACGAGCACGGACTCCTCGGAGAGGATGTCGGCCAGTTCCATGGTTTCCTGTTCTTTCCGGTACCGTGCTGGCGACCGCCTAATTGGCCCGCAGGGCCGGATCGATCCAGCCGACATTGCCATCGGCGCGGCGGTAGACCACGTTTAATCCACCATGTCCAGCATGGCGGAAGACGACGACATCGGCCTGGGTAAGATCGAGTTCCATCACCGCTTCCTCGACGCTGAGCTGCTTCAGATTGCTGGTGGTTTCGGCGATCACCGCCGGTGAATAATCGTCCGGCAGCTCGTCATCGTCACCGGGCGCCTGGAGCACATAGGCCTGCGCTTCGACCACATCGCCGCTGGCGGGGTGATGACGGTGCTGCTTCAATTTGCGATTGTAGCGGCGGAGACGCTTTTCGATGGTGTCGGTGAGAATCTCGTAGGCGGAAATCGCGTCGCCGCCATAGGCGGTCGCCTGCAGCATGGCGCCCGAGTCGAGGTGCACCATGCACACGGCGTTGAAGCCAAACCCCTCGGGCTCGAGCGTCAGGTGGCCGGTGTAGCCGCCGTCGAAATATTTCTTGATGACGCCGTCGAAGCGCTGCTCGGCCTTGGTCCTGAGGGTCTCGCCCACATCCATGTTCTTTCCAGAGACGCGTAGAGTCATCGGCTCCTCTTGGCTGGTGCGGCGTGGCGCGGTGCGACGCACTGATAATGGAGACTAGACCCGGCCATCGCTTGCAGGCAAATGCAATTGGACCGACTATGGTTTCCATCCGCGGCGCGGCGCGACAGCTCAGCGAACGGTGGCGAGGGCGCGCTTCTGGCGGCGGCGAATCACCGACGAGGGGATGCTCATCGCCTCGCGGTACTTGGCGACGGTGCGGCGGGCGACCTCGATCCCCTGCTCCTTCTGTAGCACCTCGGCAATGGTGTCGTCGGAAAGAATATCGGCCGACGCTTCGGCATCGATGAGCTGGCGAATGCGGTAACGCACGGCCTCGGCCGAATGGTCGGCAGCGCCGATCGAGGAGGCGAGCGCGGTGGTGAAGAAGTACTTCATCTCGAACAGGCCGCGCGGGGTGGCGAGATATTTGTTGGAGGTGACGCGGCTCACCGTCGATTCGTGCATCTCGATGGCGTCGGCGACGAGTTTTAGAGTCATCGGCCGCAGGAAGGCGATGCCGCGATGCAGGAACGCGTCCTGCTGGCGGACGATTTCGGTGGCGACCTTGAGGACTGTCTGGGCCCGCTGGTCGAGGCTCTTGGTGAGCCAGTTGGCGGTCTGCAGACAATCGACGAGGAAACTCTTTTCGCCGGGGTCGCGCGCCTTGCTGGTGACGGCGGCATAGTAGCTGCGGTTGACGAGGACACGCGGTAGAATTTCGGAATTGAGTTCTATAAGCCAGCCGGCGGGGCCCTGGCGCACGAAGACATCGGGGACCACCGATTCGACTGGGCCGCGCTCGAAGGCCCGCCCGGGCTTTGGATCGAGGGCACGGAGCTCGACGAGCATATCGAGCAGATCGTCGCGGTCGGCGCCGACGGCACGGCTGAGGGCCACCAGATCGTGACTGGCGATGAGGTCGAGATGCTCGAGCAGGCGCGCCATCATCGGATCCAGGCGGTCGCGCTCGCGCAGTTGCAGCTCGAGGCACTCGCGCACGGTGCGGGCGAAGACGCCGACCGGGTCGAGGCCGTGCAATTTGTGAAGCACCGCCTCGATTGTCTGCGTGGTGGTGCCGAGCTGCGCGGCGACGGTTTCGAGCTCGATGGCGAGGTAGCCGGCGTCGTTGACGCCGTCGGCGAGGAAGCGGGCGATGATGCGTTCCGCCGGATCGTCGAGCAGCAGCCCGATCTGGTCGTTGAGATGATCGGCGAGCGTCGGCCGGGCGGCAACGAACTGGTCGATGTCGGGGGCGCCTTCACCGTCGCGGCCGCCGCTGCGGCTCCAGTCGGTCGCGAGGCGATCTTCGCCGCGCTGTTCGGGGAAGACGTTCTCGACCTCGGTGTCGAAGCTCTGGGCGATGCTGTCGGCATCGCCGATTCGCTCGCCCGCCTCCACCGCGTCGTCATGGACAGCGGGCTCCGGCGAGGCGTCGAGGGGATCGGCAGGCTCACTGCCGTCCTCGCGCTCGAGCAGCGGGTTGCGGAGCAGCTCGGCGTCGACGAAAGCGCTGAGCTCGACATGGCTCAGCTGCAGCAGACGGATCGACTGCATCAGCTGCGGCGTCAGCGTCAGCGATTGTGATTGCCGGACCTCGAGACGAGGCGACAGCGCCATAGAACCTGCCCATGCTTCCCGTGCACCGCGGGAGGCGCGGCGCGGGCGAACCATGCCGCATCCCGGCGCCGAGGGCAAGAACCGTGCCAGTGAAGGTTAAGAGCCTGACGCTGCAGGCCAAAAGCTCAGACCGAGAAACTTTCGCCGAGATAGACACGACGGGCTTCCGGGTCGGCGGCGATGATCTCGGGGCGGCCCTGGATCATCACCCGCCCGCCGTGGATCAGATAGGCCCGGTCGACCAGCGACATGGTCTCGCGCACGGAGTGATCGGTGATGAGAACGCCGATGCCGCGCTCGGTGAGCTGACGGACGAGGCCCTTGACCTCGCTGACGGCGATGGGATCGACTCCGGCGAAGGGCTCGTCGAGCAGCATGAACACCGGGTCGCCGGCAACGGCGCGGGCGATTTCGGTGCGCCGCCGCTCACCGCCCGACAGCGCCAGGGCGTTGACGTCGGCCAAATGAGCGATGCCGAACTCGGTGAGCAACTGCTCGAGCCGCCGCAGCCGCTCAGCCTTGGAGTGGACGTGGGCTTCGAGCACGGCGAGGATATTGCCGCGTACCGTCAGCCCGCGGAACACCGACGGCTCCTGCGGCAGGTAGCCGATGCCGAGGCGGCCGCGCTGGAACAGCGGCAGGCGGGTGATCGGCCGGCCATCGAGGCGCACGTCGCCGGCGTCGGGCCGGATCAGCCCCATGATGATGGTGAACACCGTGGTCTTGCCGGCGCCGTTGGGGCCGAGCAGCCCGACGGCCTCGCCGCGGCGGACGGCGATCGAAACATCGGAGACCACCAGCTTCTTGCCGAAGCGCTTGGCGAGGCCATGGGCGACGAGCCAGCCGGTCTGGTCGAGGCGGGTTTCGGCGGGCTCGGTCATTGCGGCGTGAAGACGCCGCTGACGCGTCCCGACTTGCCGCTCGAAAAGGTGGTGGTGGCGGCCTTGAGGTCGATGACCACATCGGAGCTGTCGATGCTGCCGCTGGCACTGGTGAGGGTGACGTGGCCGCTGAGCCGCAGCAACTGCGTCGCCGGATCGTAGGTGGCGGTGTCGCCGTGCGCCTCCTGCTCCTTGGTCTTGATGCGCACGCCGCCGCTGGCGGTGAGGGTCTTGATGCTGGTGGGGCCCGCATCGCCATAGCGAACGACGACCTTGCCGGCCCACAGAGTGAGCGCGGCGCGACTGACGACAACGCTACCCGAGAAGGTGGCGAGGTGCTGGGCATCGTCGACAACGAAGCTGTCGGAACTGATCTTGACCTCGCCGGCGGGCGCCGCGGCGGCGAGCAGCAAAGCCAGCAATAGAACGGGGACGAGGCGGGTCATGGCAGCGCCTCGGGCAGGCGTGGAAGGGTCATGGTGACGTGCTCGAGGTTCAGCGTCCGCGCCGTCGCGTCGAAGCGGCCGCTGCGGGCGACGAGGCGCGAGCCGTCGCCGAAGACGATGTCGACCGGCCCGCTGGTCGCCTTGCCGGCATGGACATCGCCCGCGAGGTCACCGAGCGTGCCGGTGAGGCCATCGGAGCCGCGCAACTGGGCGAGACCGGGGATGTGGTAGGTGCCTTTGGCGGCATCGGTATCGACCTGTGCGGCGGTGACGTGCAGGACCGGCTTGCCGGGCGACGCGACCTCGAGCTCGGCGGCGCTCATGGTGATGGCGCCGGCGGCCTCGATCGGGGCACGGGCCTCGGTCGCCGAGATATCGTAGTGGGTGCCATCGGCGGCGGTGGCGCTGTAGCGCGGGGTGGCGACGACCACCGAGCCGCGATCGATGCGAATGTTCGAGACGCCATACTGGCGGGCGAGGCTCGCGACATAAATCTGCGCCGCGAGGACGATGAAGACCAGGACGCCGAGCAACGGCACGGCGAGACGCAGCGCGCCGACGATGCGGTTGCGTCGCAGCAGCGCGTCATAGAGGGCCGCGCGCGGGTCGATCGCCGCTGGGTGCGCGCTCGCCATCAGGAATGCGCGAAGATGTCCGCTTCGTCCCAACCCAGGAGGTCGAGTTCAATCCGGGCCGGCAGGAAACGGAAGCAGGTCTCGGCGAGCTCCAGCCGCCCCTCGCGGCGCAGCATGCGATCGAGATGGCGCTTGATGTCGTGCAGATAGAGCACATCGGACGCGGCGTACTCCAGCTGTGCATCGGAGATTTTTTCGGCGCCCCAGTCGGAGCTCTGCTGCTGCTTGTTCATGTCGACGTTGAGCAGCTCACGGGCAAGATCCTTGAGGCCATGCCGATCGGTGTAGGTGCGGACCAGCTTGCTGGCGATCTTGGTGCACCAGACGGGGCCGGTGACGATGCCGAAGCGATGCTTGAGCACCGCCAGATCGAAGCGGGCGTAGTGGAAGATCTTGGTGCGGGCCGGGTCCATGAGCAGCGCCTCGAGATTGGGCGCGGAGGTGAGGTCCTGCGGGATCTGGACGACATCGGCGCTGCCATCGCCGGGCGACAGCTGCACGACGCAGAGCCGGTCGCGACGCGGATCGAGCCCCATGGTTTCGGTATCGATGGCGACCTCGCGCCCGTAGCGCGAAAGGTCCGGCAGATCGCCGCGGTGCAGCCGTGTGGTCAATGATGCCCCCTAGCCTGTGGCCACGCCCGGTGTGCCACAGCATGTTGGCATTGGAAAGGCCGGGCGACGCCACCGGACTGGAGCACCGCCCCGAAGGCGGGCGACGGCGCCGCATGCCGTGCCGCAGCGCGGTCGCGGCTGCTATTTCTTCGATTCGCGCTGGCGCAGGAAGCCGCGGGCGTCGGCCATGGAGTCGGTCAGCAGCACGCGGGCCCGGGCGCGGGCCTTGGCGGGATTGTGGTCGCGAATGGCGTGCAGCACGTCGCGGTGCTGGAACAGCCGCTCCTCGCGCAGATACGAGGCCCCCTCCCAGGTGAGCCGGAAGGTGGCGACCAGCGAGGCATGGATCAGGGCGCTGAGGGCGCTGATGAAGCGATTGCCGGAGGCGTCGAGGATGGCGATGTGGAACTGCAGATCGGCGCCCACGAGGTCGCCGCTGCCCTCCTTGGCGCGCTCCATCGCGTCATAGGCCGCCGAGATGCGCTCGACGGTGCCGGGCGTGGTCACCTCCGCTGCGAGGGCCGCCGCCTCGGGCTCGATCATCTGGCGCAGGGTGAAGAGCTCGGAGACGAAGGCTTCGGTGGGCTCGGCCTCGAGGTGCCAGGCGAGCACGTCGGAATCGAGCATGTTCCACTCGGCCCGCGGGCGCACGCGGGTGCCGACGCGCTGCCGGGCGACGATCAGCGACTTCGAGGCGAGGACCGAATAGGCTTCGCGCAGGGTGGTGCGGGACACTTCGAGCCGGGCGCCGATGTCAGCCTCGTTGGGCAGGAGCGAACCCGGCGGATAGACGCCGCGCACGATATCGGAGCCCAGCCGGTGGACGAGATATTCCTGGATGCTGCGCCGGAACGGCATGTCGGAGCGCAACGGAAATCCTGCCGGGGCGGAACGCGCGGCGGCGCCGGCCTCGGCAGGGACCGGGTCGAGCTGAGGCTTGGCAGCGGGGCGCGTAACCTTGGCCACTGGACCCTTACCCCGTCCGCCTGAGGCTGAGCGAGCCGACGATCGATTTCTGCAGGACGATGAAGACGAACAGCAGCAGGCCGCCGGAAATCATGATCCAGGCGCTGTTCAGGGTGCCCTGGAAATTGATGATGGTGGCGATCAGCCCCAAAATCATGCCGCCGAAGAGAGTGCCGGCGACGAGGCCGACGCCGCCGGTGAGGAGCGTGCCGCCGAGCACCACGGCGGCAATGGCGGTGAGCTCGTTGCCCTGGCCGGCAAGCGGATAGCCCGAGGAGGTGTAGAGCGCATAGATCACCCCGGCCAGCGCACTGTAGAAGCCGCCGAGCGCATAGACGCCGACGATGGTGCGGCGCACCGGAACGCCCATCAGCGCCGCCGAGGTTGCATCGCCGCCGACGGCGTAGATGTTGGTGCCGAAGCGGGTGAAGTGGGCGATGGCGATGGCGATCAAGAGGCTCACCAGCATGACGACGGCCGAGCTGGCGAGGAAGCCGCCGGTGGGGAAGCGGATATTGGCGCCGGCGAAAGCGGCGACGAACTCGTGGCGCAGCGGCACGGCATTGAGGTTGACCATGAAGCAGGCGCCACGCAGCAGGAATAACCCGGCCAGCGTGATGATGAAAGGCTGCACCTTGAAGTAGTTGATGATGAAGCCCTGCATGGCGCCGAACAGCATGCCGAAGCACAGCATCAGCGCGGCCGAGGCCAGCGGGTGCCAGCCCAGGGCATCGAGATTGGCCATGACAACGCCGACGAAGCCGATCATCGAGCCGATGCTGAGATCAATGCCGCCCGAGATGATGACGAAGGTGGTGCCAATGGCGGCGATGATGATGAAGGCGTTGTCGGCGAGGATGTGGCCGAGCACCAGAGTGGAGAGGAAGCGCTTGAACATCATGCCGCCGACGAGGAACAGCGTGACGAACACGGCAATGGTCGCCATCAGCGGCAGATAGCGTTCCCTCGCAAAGCCCAGCCTCATGCCTGCCTCCGTGCGAACAGCCCGAGGACGGCGTTTCGGCCATTGTCGGACTGCAGCAGCAGCACGATGAGCACAACGACGGCCTTGACCACAAGGTTGTATTCGGGCGGCAGGCCGGAGGTGAGGATCAACGTGGTCAGCGACTGGATCACCAGCGTGCCGATGATAGTCATGCCGAGGAAGATGCGGCCACCGGCGAGCGAGCCGCCGCCGATGACCACCGCGAGGATGGCATCGAGCTCAAGGTAGAGGCCCTGGCTCACCGGATCGGAGGTGTGGGTGTCGGCGGTGATGATGACCCCGGCCCAGCCGGCGAGCAACCCGCAGATCAGATAGGCGGCGTATTTGACCAGCCTGGCATTGATGCCGGTGAGGCTCGCCGCCGCGGCGTTGCCGCCGACGGCCTCGGTGAACAGGCCGATGGCGGTCTTGCGGATGAGGAACCACAGGACGATGAAGGTCGCGGCGGCGAGGATCAGCCGGGCCGGGATGAGACCGATGCTGCCGACGCTGAGGCCCTGCAGCAGCGGGCTCTCGAAGCTGGGATTGGTGCCGCCGTAGATGAGGTTGATCATCAGGCCGATGCCGCGGCCCGAGACCATCAGCACCAGGGTGGCGATGATCGGCTGGATATCGAGGATGGCCACCAGAAAGCCGTTCCAGACGCCGCAGAGGAGGCCGGCGAACAGCGCCAACAGCAGCACGACGATGTGTGGATCGCCCTCGTGGATGCGCCAGGAGATGACGGCGCCGCAGATGGCGACGATGGCGCCGACGGAAAGGTCGACGCCCTTGGTGCCGATGACGATGGCCATGCCGAGGGCGACGATGGCGATGGGGGTGGCGCGATAGAGGATATCGATGGTGCTGCCGAACAGGCGGCCTTCAACGATGCGGATGTTGAAGAAGCCGGGCGATAGGAAAACGTTGAGCCCGACGATCAGCGCCAGCGTCACCAGCGGCCAGACCTGGCGGCGGCCGAGCAGTTCGCGCAGGCGCGTACCCAGCGACTTCCCGGGGCGGGCGGCGGGAGTTGCCTCGACCATCAGACGCCCCCCGCGATCATTTCGACGATGCGTTCGCGGGTGATGTCGTTGCCGACGATCTCTCCGGCCTTCTGGCGGTCGCGGAGCACGGCGATGCGGTCGGCGACGGCGACGATCTCGTCGAGCTCGGAGGTGGCGACGATGAGCGCCATGCCTTCATCGCAGAGCCGGCGGATGAGGCCGACGATCTCGGCATGGGCGCCGACATCGATGCCGCGCGTCGGCTCGTCGAGCAGCATGATGCGCGGATCGGACACCAGCGAGCGGGCCAGCACGACCTTCTGCTGGTTGCCGCCCGAGAGGAGGCCGACCGGCTTTTCGGCATCGGTGGTGGCGATGGCGAGCGCCTTGATCATGTCGTCGGCGATGCGGCGCTGCTCCTCGTTGGACAGCGGGCGCTGCCAGCCGCGCTTGGTCTGCAGCGCCATGATGATGTTTTCGCGCACGCTGAGCTCGAGAAACAGCCCCTCGGCCTTGCGGTCCTCGGGGCAGAAGGCGATGCCCAGCCGGAGGCAGGCGCGCGGCGTCGGGTTGGCCAGCGGCGCGCCGTCGAGCAGCAGCTGGCCGCTGTCGGCGCGGACGGCGCCGAAGATCAGCTTCACCAGTTCGGTGCGCCCGGAGCCGAGGAGCCCCGCGAGGCCAACGACTTCGCCCTGGTGCAGCTCGAGCGAGACCGGCTCGAGCCAGCGGCGGCGGCCGAGGCCGCTGGCCTCGAGCAGCGGCTTGCCACTCGGGGCGCGGTCGGCGTGGGCGCGGCGCTCGGCGGATTCGAGCTCGCGGCCCAGCATCATCGAGATCAGCTCGCGCTGCGGCAGCGCCGCGGTGGTGGCGGTGCCCACCAGCCTGCCGTTGCGCAGCACGGTGATGCGGTCGGAGATGTCGTAGACCTGATCGAGGAAGTGGCTGATGAAGACGATGGCGATGCCCTGCGCCTTGAGCTCGCGGATGATGCCGAAGAGCAGCCGCGTCTCGGTGGCGTCGAGGCTCGCCGTCGGCTCGTCGAGCACCAAGACGCGGGTGTCGGGCTCGAGGGCGCGGGCGATGGCGATGAGCTGCTGCACGGCGACGGGATAGGTGCCGAGGGCGCGCTCGATGTCGATATCGAGATTGAGCCGCTGCAGCCGGTCGCGGGCGAGTTTTGCCGCGGCGCGCCACGAGATCAGGCCGAAGCGGCGCGGCTCGCGATCGAGAGTGACGTTCTTCAACACCGACAGCGAGGGAACAAGGTTCACCTCCTGATAGACGGTGCTGATGCCGACGGCCTGCGCGTCAGCGGTCTTACTGAACGACATGGGCCTGCCATCGAGCAGGATGTCGCCGGAATCCTGGCGCTGGGCGCCGGTCATGATCTTGATGAGCGTCGATTTGCCGGCGCCGTTTTCGCCCAGCAGCGCGTGCACTTCACCCGGGTAGAGGCGGAAATCGACCTGGTCGAGCGCCTGCATGCCAGCAAAGGATTTGGAAATCTTGCTCAGCTCGATCCGCGCACTGGCTGCGTCGATCACGCCGTAAACCTCCCGTGATGTCGCCATCGGCAGTGTCGCCGATCCCGACAGCTTCGCAAAGTGAGAAAGCGGGCGCCCCGAAGGGCGCCCACAGTTGGCCGGCTATAGGGAGAGCGTCCGGCTTAGTTCCCAGCGGTCGCGGCGGTGTGCAGGTCGGACGGGATCACGATCCACTTATCGAGATCCTTCTTGTCCTGCAGGTACTGCAGCACGACCGGGTAGATGTACTTGCCAATGGCCGAGCGGAGCTCGACCGAGGCATTGGCGTCGCCGGCGGCGAGCGCGTCCTTCATGGCGGGCACGTAGTCGACCGAGACCATCAGGAAATCCTTGCCCGGCTTGAGCCCGGCTTCCTTCATGGCCTGGATGGCACCGAGCTGCATGTTGTCGTTGTGCGCAAACACGCCGCAGATGCCCTTGAGGTTGTCGGTCGACTTGATGAAGGCCTCCATGACCTTCTTGCCGCCTTCGGTGGTGAAGTCACCCGACTGCGACTTGACGATCTTCATGCCGGGGAAGTTCGAGAGCACGGCGACGAAGCCCTTGTTGCGCTCGATGGCCGGCGCGGCGCCGGTGGTGCCCTGCAGCTCGACGACATCGCACTGGCCCTTGCTGGCCTGCGCCAGCCAGGCGCCGGCGAGGCGGCCTTCAAGGTTGAAGTCGGCCGAGATGCGGGTGACGAACAGCGACTTGTCGGCGACATCGACGTCGCGGTCGGCGAGGAACACCGGGATGCCGGCATCCTTGGCTTCCTTCAGCACCTGGTCCCAGCCGGTGATGACCACCGGGGCGATGATGATGGCGTCAACGCCCTGGGCGATGAAGGAGCGGACAGCCTTGAGCTGCTCTTCCTGCTTGCCCTGGGCGTCGGCGAACTTGAGATCGATGCCTTCCTTCTTGGCTTCTTCCTGCATGTCCTTGGACCACGCCGGGCGCCAGTCGCCCTCGTCGCCGACCTGCGAGAAACCGATGGTGACGGCGAACGCCGAAGACGTCGCCAGCAGCATGGACATGGCGACAATACCGGCGCCGAGCCACTTGGTAGCTTTCATAAGAACCTCCCTTGATGAACGAAAATCGTTCCTGATGCCGCCCCGCAGACGCATTGGTCCTCCCGTCCCGGTCGCGGCGGAATTGACATATCATCATATTATTTGCAGTGGCAATTGGGTTTCGGACGCAGGCAAGGGACGAAGCGGCGCCGCTCGAAGCGGCTGGCGGTCACGGACTTTGGAGTGAAGGGAACGGGCGAGAGTTAGATCACACACTCGATCAGGAACGGGCCACGGCGCCGCAGGCTGCTGCCGACGAGGTCGGCAAATCGCTCGCAGGTGTCGGTCCGCGCCGCCTCGACGCCCATGCCCCGGGCCAGCATCACCCAATCGAGGTCAGGATTGCCCAGACTCATCATGGCGCCGGCGTTTCGTCCGATCTCGTTGACGCCCAGATTTGCCATTTCGATCTCGAGGATCGCGTAGCGCCGGTTGGCGAATATGACGATCAAAACGTCGGCGGATTCGCGCGCCATGGTCCAAAGGCCCTGCAGCGTATACATGCCGCTGCCATCGGCCTGCAGGTTGATAATCTTTCGATCGGGGCACGCGATGGCTGCGCCCAGTGCCATCGGGATGCCATTGCCGATCGCTCCACCTGCGGTCATCAGGTAGTCGTGTGGTGACCCCCGTGCCGCCAGTTCGAACAGCCGCCGAGAGCTGGTGATGCCTTCGTCGCAGAGGATGGCGTTCTCTGGCATCAATTGGGCGAGCACGATGGAGATCGCGTCGTCGGTGAGCGCACCCGTCGGCAGTTCAAGTGCGATCGGATCTGAGCGTAGCGCGGAGCGTTTCGGCGCCTCGATGTGTTCGGCCAGTGCGGCCAGGGCCTGAAGTATGTCCTCGTCTCTCGTGGCCAGCGTCAGGACTTCGGTCCGGGGCTGCACCAGGCGACTTGGCTTGCCTGGATAGGCAAAGAACGCAACCGGCTCGGGAGCGCCGATCAGGACAAGCAGGTCAAACCCGGCAAGCGACGCCGTCGCCTGGTCGATGAAATAGGGAATGCGGCGGACGGGGTGCGTTCCCCTGCCGCGGGCGACGCGACCGGGGATGACTTCCGAAAAGACCTCGCCGCCGAGAGCCAAAGCGATGCCGGCAGCGATTTCGAGGCCGGGATTGACGGCGGCGTCACCGGCGACCACCACGCCGAAGCGGCCGCAGTGGAGGCGCAACGCGGTCGCGATCGCGCGAATGCGCTCAGGCGGAACCTGCGGACGAGGTGGAATTACCACGGCATGACTGGCAGCCGGCTCGACGCCTCCCCAGGCGGCATCGGCGGGTAGAATGAGAGTCGCGACACTCGAGGTTGCATGCGCGGCAAGAACGGCCTTCTCCGCCATCGGCGCAATGTCGGCTGAACCGGAGGCCCGGCCGACCCAGCGCGACACTGGTCGCGCGAGACTTTCGATGTCGCTGGCCAAGGGCGGGTCGAATTGCAGGTGAAACGAGGCGTGGTCACCGACAATGTTGACGATTGGCGCACCGGCGCGCCGCGCGTTGTGGAGATTGGCAAGCCCGTTCGCGAGGCCCGGTCCGGTATGCATCAGCGTGGCGGCGGGTTTCCCGGTCATCCGGCCGTAGCCATCGGCGGCGCCGCTGACGACGCCCTCGAACAGGCCGAGAATGCAGCGCATTGCCGGTTGCCTGTCGAGGGCGGCGACGAAGTGCATTTCCGAGGTGCCGGGATTGGCAAAGCAGACGTTGACATCGTTGGCGAGCAAGGTCTCGCAGAGGGCGTCTGCTCCGTTCACGTCGGCCTCCAATGATCTTAGGTGTCGAGTCCCGGCAAACTTTCTGTGTTGGCGCGATACTAGCGTATGCGGAGAGAGGAGCAGGCCGGCGGCGACTTTCGCCGTGGGTGGCAGTTGCGGTGACAGCCGAGCACCAGGCTTCGTTGCCGTCTCGAACCTGCACTGCCAGAGTACCAGACGAGAGCCGGTGGTGCCCCGGAGAAGACTCGAACTTCCACGACTTGCGTCACACGGACCTGAACCGTGCGCGTCTACCAATTCCGCCACCGGGGCAACCGTGGGCGCGGGCTTGGTAGGGCAAGGGCTGAATCCTGTCAACGAGGGCCGGTGAGCTCAGGCGCTGCGGTGGGCCGGGGCGCTCGACAGGGCGGCGGAGGGCTTGCTAGAAGCGTGGACCCCAGCAGCAGCGCCAGCGGAGCCGAAATGGACCATCCTCGCCTCGTCACGGTTTTCGGCGGCGCGGGCTTTGTCGGCACGCAGGTGGTGCAACTGCTGGCCCGGGCCGGCTACCGGGTGCGGGTGGCGGTGCGGCGGCCGGACCTCGCCGGACACGTCAAGCCGCTCGGCGCCGTGGGCCAGGTGGTGCCGATGCAGGCCAACGTGCGCAATCGCGATTCGGTGGCGGCGGCGGTCAAGGGCGCCGATGTGGTCATCAACCTCGTTGCCGTCGGCCTCGAGCGGGGACGGCAGCGCTTCCGCGCCGTCAACGTGATGGGGGCGCGCAATGTCGCCGAAGCGGCGCGCGCGGCGGAGGTCGGGCGCTTCATCCATATGTCGGCGATGGGCGCCGACACCGAGTCGCCGAGCCTGTTTGCCCGCTCGCGGGCCATGGGCGAGGCGGAGGTGCAGGCCGCGTTCCCCGGGGCGATCGTGGTTCGCCCGTCGTTGATCTTCGGCACGGGCGACAGCTTTTTCAACAAGCTCGGCCGCATCGCGCGGGCGTTTCCGATCATCCCGGTGTTCGGAGGAAGAACGAAGTTCCAGCCGGTCTATGTGGGCGACGTCGCCGAGGCGATCGTGGCGGCGGTGGACGGAAGCGCCATGGCGGGCACGATTTATGAGCTGGGCGGGCCGGAAGTGCTGACTTACCGGCAGATCATCGAACGGGTGCTGGCCGAGACCAACCGGCACAACCCGCTGCTCGCCCTGCCGCGCGGCGTCGGCACGCTGCTGGCGCTGCCGATGATGCTGCTGCCCAAGCCCCTGCTGACGCCCGACCAGGTAACGCTGCTGGGCATCGACAATGTGGTGTCGAGCGCGGCGCAGGCCGAGGGGCGAAGCCTCGAAGGGCTGGGCATCGCCAAGCGGCCGCTCGAGGCGGTGCTGCCGAGTTATCTGTGGCGGTTTTCGCCGAACGGGCAGTTCGACCGGCAGACGGCCTGAGCCGTCTATTTGAACAGCAGCACGCCCCAGAGGCCAAGGGCGCCGACGAAGATGCGCCAGTAGGCGAACAGGGCAAAGCCGTTGCGCTGGATGAAGCTCAGCGCGTAACGCACGACGAAGAAGGCGGCGACGAAGGCGAAAGCGAAGCCGACGGCGATCGCCAACAGGTCGGACGACTGCAGCAGCTCGCGGCTCTTCCAGAAATCGTAGCCGAAGGCGCCGATCATCAGCGGGATGGCGACAAAGAAGCTGAACTCCGCGGCCGAGCGCTTGTCGGTGCCGAGCAGCAGCGCGCCGACGATGGTGGCGCCGGAGCGCGACACGCCGGGCACCAGCGCCAGCATCTGGAACAGGCCGATCACCAGGCAGACCAGCGGCGGGTAGTCGTAGATCGAGGTATATTTCGGCGTCAGCTTCAACTGGTCGACATAGAGCAGCAGGATGCCGCCGACGATCAGCATGATGCAGATGATGAGCGGGGACTCGTAGAGCACGGTCTTGATGAAATCGTGCAGCAGCACACCGGCGATGGCGGCCGGCAGAGCGGCGAGGACCACGCCGAGGATGAAGCGCCAGGCGCCGGCCTTGCCCGACAGCGCATCGAGCAGGATCTGGATGAGACGGCCGAAATAGACGACGACGATGGCGAGGATGGCGCCGAGCTGGATCAGCACTTCGAACACCTGTCCGGGGCTGCTAAAGCCGAGGAAGTGGGCGGCGAGCAGCAGGTGGGCAGTGGAGGAAACCGGCAGGAACTCGGTGACGCCCTCGAGGATGCCCAGCAGCGCGGGCACAAAAAGCCCTTGATCGACGCTCATCTCATCTCCTACTCATCGCGGCAGTTGCCCTGGCCGCTCAATAGTCCGATTTGAGGGCGGCACCAATGGACCCAAAGCCGTAATGCCAAGACTTTTGCAGCATCGGCTCGACCCGCATTCCCGCCTCGCCCGCCTGATGTTCGCCGAGTACGGCGTGGCGGTCGAACTCGAGGACATCAAGCCGTGGACGCGCGAGCCGCAGCTGCTGGAGGTCAACCCGGCGGCGACGGTGCCGATTTTGCTCGATGACGGCGAGCCGCCGGCGGTGGGCGTGCTGGCGGTGATCCACGCCATCGAGGAACGCTATTCACCGAGCGCGGTGGCAGGGCTGTTCCCGGCAACGGGACGCGACCGGGCCGAGATGTGGCGGCTGTGCGAATGGGCGCTGATGAAGCTCAACGACGAGGTGACGCGCTACGTCATCGAGGAAAAGATCGTCAAGCGCGACCAGCGCGGGGCGACGCCCGAGCCATCGGTGCTGCGCGTCGCCAAGGCAAACCTCGGCGAGCACCTGCGCTATTTCAACTGGCTGTTCGCCACGCGGCAGTGGATCGCCGGCGAGGCGATGACGCTCGCCGATTTTGCGCTGGCGGCGCATCTGAGCACGCTCGACTATATGGGCGACATGGACTGGGAAACCTCGGTCGAGACCCGCAACTGGTACGCGCGGATCAAATCGCGGCCGGCCTTCCGCACCCTGCTCAACGACCGCATCGGCGCCATACCGCCGCATGCGGGATACGCGGACCTTGATTTCTGAGCACGCCGACGCGCTGGCCGAGGTGCGGGCGCGGGCCCGGCGGCTCGGCTTTGATGCGTTCGGCATTACCCGGCCCGATGCGCGGCCCGACCTGGCACAAAAACTCGGCCTGGCCCTGGCGGCCGGCTGGGAAGACGGCATGGACTGGATGGCGGAGGATACGGAACGCCGCTCCAGTCCGGCGATGCTGTGGGGCGAGGTGCGATCGGTGCTGATGGTCGGGGTCAACTACGGACCCGACAGCGACCCGATGGCGAGCCTCGGGCTCAAGGATCGCGGCACCATCTCGGTCTATGCCCGCAACCGCGACTACCACGAGCTGATCAAGGGCCGGCTGAAGGAAGTGGCGGGGCTGCTGAAAAAGCGCACCGGGCACGAGGTGAAGGTGTTCGTCGACACCGCGCCGGTGATGGAAAAACCGCTGGCGGAAGCGGCGGGGATCGGCTGGCAGGGCAAGCACACGGTGCTGGTGAGCCGCGAGTTCGGCTCCTGGCTGTTCCTCGGCGCCATCTTCACCAGCGCCGAGCTACCGGCCGATGCGGCGCACGAGGAGAGCTGCGGCAGTTGCCGGGCGTGCCTCGATGTATGCCCGACGCAGGCGTTTCCGGCGCCCTTCCAGCTCGATGCGCGGCGCTGCCTCAGCTACCTCACGATCGAACATGCAGGGCCGATCCCGATGGAGTTTCGGGCGCCGATGGGCAACCGCATCTATGGCTGCGACGATTGCCTCGCGGTGTGTCCGTGGAACAAGTTCGCCAGCGTCAGCCGCGAGGCCAAGCTGAGAGCGCGCGAGGAGCTCAACGCGCCGTCGCTGGAGGAACTGGCGAAGCTCGACGATGTGGCGTTCCGCGCCCTGTTCTCGGGCTCGCCGATCAAGCGCATCGGGCACGCGCGGTTCCTGCGCAACGTGCTGGTGGCGATCGGCAACTCGGGCGACGCGGGGCTGCTGGCGGTGGCGCGGGCGCGGCTGGGTGATGCCGATCCGCTGATCCGTGGGGCGGCGGTGTGGGCGGTGCGGCGTCTGGTCCCGGCGGACGATGCCGACCGTTTGGCGCTGGACTTTCTGGCGCACGAGAGGGACACCAGCGTGCGCGCGGAATGGACCCAAGACCTGTCGGCATGAATTTCTTCTTTTTCGGCATGGGCTATTCGTCACTGGCGACGGCGCGGGCGATCCACGACCTCGTCGACGCGAGTGCGGCCATCGCCGGCACGACCCGCACCGAAGAGGGCTGCGAGCGGCTGGCGGAGAGTCCGTACCGGCTGCATGTGTTCGACGGCGTTCGCCCGGGCGCGACGCTGGGGCCGGAGCTGCGGGCGGCAACCCACCTGGTGCTGTCGATCCCGCCGGGAGAGGACGGCGATCCGGCCTTGCGGCTGCACCGCGCCGATCTCGACGCAGCAAAGAGTCTGCAGTGGCTGTGCTATTTCTCGACCGTGGGCGTCTATGGCGATTTCGACGGCGCCTGGATCGACGAGAGCGCGCCGACGCGGCCGGGCAACCGGCGGAGCCAGCAGCGGGTCGAGGCCGAGGAGGCGTGGCGCGACTATGCGGCGGCGCGCGGTCTGCCGCTGCTGACGCTGCGGCTCGCCGGCATCTATGGGCCGGGCCGCTCGGCGTTCGACAAGCTGCGCGAGGGAACGGCGCGGCGGATCGTCAAGCCGGGACAGGTGTTCAACCGCATCCATGTCGAGGACATCGGCCGGGTAACGGCACTGGCGGCAGAACGGCGGCTCGCCGGCACCTTCAATCTCAGCGACGACGAACCGGCGCCGCCACAGGACCTCGTCGCCTATGCGGCGGACAAGATGGGCGTTCCAGTGCCGCCGGACGTGCCGTTCGAGACGGCGCAGATGACCGAGATGGCGCGTAGTTTTTATGGCGACAACAAGCGGGTCTCGAGCGCGGCGATCAAGCAGGCGCTCGGCATCGAGCTGCTCTATCCCAATTATCCCGCGGGGCTCGACGCGATCTTCGGGCAGCCAGCATGAGCGCACCGATGCCAGCCAAGGGGCCGCCGCAGCGGGTGGTACTGGAAGGTCGTTATACACGGCTGGAGCCGATCGGCCTCGGGCATGTCGGCGATTTGTGGCGCGCCACCGAAGGCGACGATGCGCGCTACGCCTACCTGTTCGACGAGGCGCCGCAGAGCGAGGCCGAGATGGCGGCCTGGGTCGCGAGCGCTGCGGCCAAGGACGACCCACTGATGTTTGCGGTGATCGGCAAGGCGACGGGCACCGCGGAGGGCCGGCAGTCGCTGATGCGGATCGTGCCCGAGCACGGCGTGATCGAGGTGGGCAACATCTACTGGGGCCCGAAGCTGACGCGGACCCGGGTGGCGACGGAGGCGCTGTTCCTCCACGCGCGCTATGTGTTCGACACGCTCGGGTATCGCCGCTTCGAGTGGAAGTGCAACGACCGCAATGCGCCGAGCAAGGCGGCGGCGCGGCGTTTCGGCTTTGCCTTCGAGGGGGTGTTCCGGCAGCACATGATCGTCAAGGGCGCGAGCCGCGACACGGCGTGGTTCGCGATGCTCGATGGCGACTGGCCGCGGCTCAAGGCCGGGTATGAGCGCTGGCTGGCGCCGGACAATTTCGACGGCGATGGCGTACAGAGGACGAAGCTGCAGTTCGGGTGACGCGCACGCGGTGCGAGCGTGTGGCCGCTAGCCCTCGATCAGCGTTTCGATGCTGCGTTCGAGCAGCGCCAGGTCTTCGGGGCGGCTGAGGCGGTGGTCGCCGTCGGGGATGAGTGTCAGGGTCACCGGATCGGTGAGCAGGTGTTCGACCAGCTTCAGGGCGTGCTCCTTGGGGACCTCGCGGTCGCGGGCGCCCTGCAGGATGGCGATGGGGACGCCGATGTCGATGGGACGGCCAAACAGCAGATGCTGCCTTCCGTCTTCGATCAGCGTGCGGTTGATGCGGTAGGGGCTGCCGGTGTCGACAAATCCCTGAGCCTCGAGGTCGCGGCGCTGCTTTTTGGTGAACTGGCTGAGGATCAGCTCGGTCATGTCGGTGGCCGGGGCGATGAGCAGCAGGCCGGCAGTGCGGGAAGTGCCGCGGCGGCGGGCGGCGCGGGCGAGAAGCAGGGCCAGCCAGCCGCCCATCGACGAGCCGATGACGATTTGCGGGCCACTGGTGGTGGCGAAGGCGGCCTCGGTATCTTCGAGCCAGCGCGAGATGGTGCCGAAGCTGAAATCGCCACCCGACAGGCCGTGGCCGGAATAGTCGAAGCGGGTGACCGCGAGGCCGTGGGCAGCGCCGAAGGCATCGACCGCGGCGGCCTTGGTGCCGGCCATGTCGGAGCCGAAACCGGGGAGCCAGAACAGGCCGGGGTTGCGGCCCGGGCGGTGTTCCACCGCCACCCGGCGGTCGCCGAGGTCGATAAATTGAGGCAAATTGGAGCTTCCGCGCAATGTCGCAACAGGCTCTGACATTTCTGTCTCCGGGCTGTCCAGCGCATTGACTTATCGCTGACAACTCACGATTTTAGCGCCCGTTCAGCCGGCATTTCCCGTCAACCGCAGAAGGACCATCTGCCATTCGCCGACCCATGAGACCTGTGGCCCCCCAGAAGGACGGCCCACCATCCAACGAGGATATCCAGAGCCCCGAAGTCCAGCTCATCGACGCCGAAGGCGTCAACCAGGGCGCGATCAACACCCGCGACGCGCTGGCGCAGGCTCAGGAACTCGGCCTCGATCTTGTCATCATCGCCGCCAATTCGGTCCCTCCGGTCGCCAAGATGCTCGACCTGGGGCGGTTCAAATATGCCGCGCAGAAGAAGGCGGCCGAAGCGCGCAAGAAGCAGAAGGTGATCGAGGTCAAGGAGATCCAGCTCCGGCCCAATATCGACACGCATGACTACGAAACCAAGATGAAGGCGGTCGCCCGCTTTCTTGAGGATGGCGACCGGGTGAAGGTCACCATGCGCTTTCGCGGGCGCGAGATGGCGCACCAGGACATCGGCATGAACCTTCTGGTGAAGGTGCAGCAGGAGATGGAAACCCGGGCCAAGGTCGAATCTTCGCCGCGCTCGGAAGGCCGGCAGATGGTGATGGTGCTGGCGCCCAAGTGAGCGCCG
>JBDTVO010000004.1:0-30044 GCA_040007135.1 Devosia sp.
CGCAATGAAGAAGGCGACCGAGCATCCGCAGACGATGACCGCGACAAGCTGGACGAGCCGCTTGAGAGCGAAAACGAGATAAGCCTTCATCGACCGACCGGCCTGGGGGTGGTGCGCCCGGCCACCAGGGCCGGGCGCGTTGGCGAAGGGAAGCCTAGTTCCCGGTGGGCTTCAACTGGGTCAGGATATATTTCGAGTTGGACCAGTTGTTGACGATGTTGGCGTAGGGGTTGCTCTCGGCGGCGGGGAAGCCCGTCCAATGGCGGGTGTCGTAGGCCGAGAACACGTTGAACGACATGATCGGGATGACCGGCATCTCGTCCACCATGAGCTTGATGAACTCGTCGCCGAGCGCGACGTTGGCGTCGTGATCCTCGAACGGGGTCTTACGCATCCGGTTGATGATGTCGTCGATCTTAGGATTGCTCCAGCGCATCCAGTTGCGGGCGGTCTGGAGCTCACCCGGTTTGGCAACGAAGGCCGAGTCCCAGCTGTCGAGGAAGAAGCTGAGATCGGGATTGCCGCCCCAGGTTTCGATCGACCAGCCGATGGCGGCTTCGTAGTTGCCATGCGGGAAGCTCTGGTCAAACGGGTGGGCGTCGGCGAAGGGCGTCACGTCGATGCCTGCCTGCGTCCACTGCTGGGCGATGTCGGTGCCGAGCCGGTTCATCACACCATCGGTGAAGGTGTTGATGGTGAACTTGAACGGCTGGCCGTTCGGCATCATCCATTTTCCACCCTGGTTGGTGAACCCAGCGGCCGTGAGCAGGTCGGCGGCGGCCTGTGGATTCTTCTTCCACCAGCCGAAACCGAACGACTTCTTGATCGCCGTTTCGTCGGTCGGAATGGCGTCGCCGAAGGTGGGACGGACAGCGGCCGCAATCTGGTCGCCGACGGTCGGGTCGTAAGGCTTGATCTTCTCCTTGCCGGTGTCGAGCTCGTAGCTGCTGAGCCAATCCTGCAACGGGACAAAATAGTCGTCGAGGTGCGTGCCGGTGGGCGGCATGGCGATCGCCGACAGCGTCGCGGCGCCGCGATAGGAGGCGAGCGACATTTCGACCGGATCGAGCAGCAACGTCAGAGCCCAGCGGACGCGCTTGTCCTGGAACATCGGGTTCTGGGCGTTGAACATCACCATCGGCAGGGTCGGATCGGGATGGGCATAGGGGAAGCCCGGGAACCAGCCGCGCGCGGTGGGATCCTGCTTGGCGAGGCTGAACATGGCTTCTGGCGACAGATCGTGGATCATGTCGAGGTTGCCGTTGACCATCTCGATCAGGCGTTTGTCGTTGGACGGGATCGACTGGTAGATCACGTAGGTCGGTGCGGGCTTGCCCCACTCGGCCATGGCGGTCTTGTCCCAGTCCGTGCGGCGCTGCCAGATATACCAAGCGCCGTTGGGATCAGACGACTTGAGGGTGTAGGGCCCGAGACCAACCGGCGGGTTGAACTTGAACGCCTTGATGTCGGCCTGCTGCTCGAAGACGTGCTTGGGCATGATCCAGGCGGCGTTCCAGCGCACCGAGAACAGCGCGTGGAAGCGCGCGTTGGCCGCCTTAAGCTTGAAATGGACAGTGTAGGGATCGGGGCAATCGACGGTGTCGACGTTGTTGTTGAAGGGGGCGGTCCACACCATGCCCGGCGTCTTCATCTGCACTTCGACGGTGTATTTGACGTCATCGCAGGTGAACTCCACGCCATCGGACCACAGCACGCCCTTGCGGAGTTGCGCGGTCATTTCGGTGAAGTCGGCGTTGTATGCGGCAGGGCCGCTGGCGAGCTCGTTGTAGGTCGAACCCTTGAGGCCTGCTTCGGGGTCGATGAACCAGAGCGTATCCATGGCCAGCTGATGCAGGCCGTTGGAATTGCCCGAACCGTTGGCGATCACCCACAGATTGAAATTGTCCGGGGCCAGCTGCGGGTTTTCGGGGTTGTTGATGATCAGCGTTTCATTGCGCGGCAGATCGGTTATCGGCGCCGTCGCAGGGTCAGGCGTCTGTGCGACCGACGCCGTGGCAACGCCCAGCGACGCAACCAAAATCGACGCGGCTAGCGTCTTCCAGCTCAGCATAGGATGTCCTCCTCATTGCAACCGGGATGCCCTCCTGCATCCCAGCGCAAATGTCAGACTAGTCCCGACGGAACGATTGTCAACGGACCTGATGATATGCACCCAAAGTCAGAGTATCTGATTTGGATGCTCCACGGCGCGGCGCCGGCGTCAGGCGCCGACGCGGATCATCTGGTACGACAGCGGCGCCAGTTTGGCCTGCAGCCTACCACCGGCGAGCGTCGCCCCGGTGCCCTTGCGCGGCACGACCGTGTCGGGGGCAGCGGCAGTGTTGACCGCCTCGAGCTTCGGATGGGTCATGATCTGGTGGTCGACGACCTTGGACAGATCAAAGCCGTTGAGCGCCACATCAATATCGATCGCCTCGGTGGCGTGGCGGTTGACCGCAAAGAGCGTCACGGTCCCCGCCTCGGCGTCGTGGACACCCGCGATGTCAACGTAGGGGACGTTGTCGGCAACCTCGGCATCGTAGGCGGGAGAGTCGACGTGGAGGTGAAGCGCCGTTCCACGTCCAAACCGCGAGGCGAAGTAGTAGGGGTAGTAGATCGACTGCCGCCAAGCGCTGCCCTTCGGGTCGGTCATGATCGGGGCGATGACGTTCACCAGCTGCGCGATGCAGGCGAGCTTCACCACATCGGCGCGACGCAGGAAGGTGTTGATGATGCAGCCAACCTGCAGCGCATCCTCGAAATTGTAGATATCCTCGAGCAGGCGCGGCGCATGCGGCCAGCCCTCGTTGCCCTCGAGGATTTTCTTGTCCTGCTCGTTCGAATGGTACCAGACGTTCCACTCGTCAAAGCTGATGGTGACCTGCTTCTTGCTGCGCTTCTTCGAGCGAACGAACTCGATCGTCGAGGCGACCGTGCCGATGTATTCGTCGAGCCGGGCGTTCATTGCCAGGTATTCCGACGTGTTTTTCGCCCGGTTGTTGAAGTACATGTGCAGCGAGATGTGATCGACGGAATCGTAGGTGTGCTCGAGCACCACGCGTTCCCACTCGGGGTAGGTGTCCATGTAGGAGTGCGACGAACCGCAGACGACGAGCTCGAGCGATTTGTCGAAGGCCCGCAACGTCTTCGCAGTCTCGCTCGCCAGCCGGCCGTATTCGTCGGCGGTCTTGTGGCCAACCTGCCAGGGGCCATCCATCTCGTTGCCCAGGCACCAGAGGTTGACGTTCCACGGATCGGCCTGGCCGTTCTTCTTGCGCAGGTCGCCCCAGTAGGAGCCGGTGGGGCCGTTGACGTACTCGACGTAGTTGCGGGCGTGATCGAGGCCGCGCGAGCCGAGGTTGATGGCGAGCATCATCTCGGTGCCGACGGTCTTGCACCAGTCGGCAAACTCATGGACGCCGACGGCGTTGTCCTCGGAGGTGTGCCAGGCGAGATCGAGCCGGGTCGGCCGCGAAGCGCGCGGGCCGATGCCGTCTTCCCAATTGTAGGCCGAGACGAAGTTGCCGCCCGGATAGCGGACCATCGGCACGTTAAGGTCGCGCACCAGGCCGGCGACGTCGCCGCGCATGCCGTTGGCGTCGGCAGTCGGGTGCCCCGGCTCGTAGATGCCGGTGTAGATGGCGCGACCGAGGTGCTCGAGAAACGCTCCGTAGAGGCGGTCGTCGATCGCCGAGATCGTGTAATCCTTATGCGCAGTTACAGTCGCGCGCATAGCGCCCTCCCCTTGGCGTTTTCTGATTTATATCTGCGTGTTTGATACGAAGAGCGCCAGCCGTCAAGTCCGGCGACTGATCAGTCGGTCTCAATTCGCAGCAGGATATCCTGGTCGTAGTTTCCGAAGCCGCGACCGAAGATGTTGATGCCGCCGGGGTGCCTCGCGTCATCCTTGACGCCGATGCGCAGGCGGATCGAGTGGTGGGTCTCGATGTCGAGATCCTTGAGCGAAAGCGGCGAGATCTTGAGGCCGTCGACATAGGTGCCGCTGCCGTTGACGCGGAACGACTTGAGCTTGCCGTACTGGCTGCCCTTGAGCTTCCACCAGTCGGGCGTGTAGACGCCGCGCTTGTCGCCGAAATCGCCGGGCGAGGTCCAGGTGCCGATGTCCTTGCCATTGACGGTGACGGTGATGTCGGACGGCCAGTCGGCGCTGGTTCCGGGAACTTCCGAGCTCAGCTCCAGCGAGAACTCGAGTGACTTGATGGCATGCTTGGCAAGCCGGGCGTTGTTGGGAAACTGATATTCGACGTAGCCGCGCGTGAACCACATCAGCCCCGCCTTCATGCGGTCGGGATCGAGGAAGGTGTCGGGGACGTCGAGCAGGCCGATGATGCCGTCGCGGGAGCAGAGGCCGCATGGGGCCGCCACCTCGCAACTGGTGTAGAGGCCGAGCGGCATGGCCACTTCGATGGTGTTGGCCTTGAGCGGGGTGATGTCCTCCTTGAACATCACCAGGACCTCGTCGTAGAGCGCCTTGCAGATCTTCTGGTTGCCCTTGCGGGCCTTCTGCGTCTCGGTCTGAACGAGGCCGGCGCCGACCAATATCTGAACGTTGGAGCTGATGGTCGACTGCGGCTCGCTGAGCCGCTCGGCGATCTCGTTGACGTTGAGCGGTCCCTCGACGTGCAGCAGCTTGAGGATCGACACCCGCAATTGCGATGCGAGCGCATGCAGCACGTCCGGCTGCTCTTCCGGATCGACGACTAGAAAGTTGCGGCTCACGATGGTTTCGCCCCACTGCCCTCGCGCATATCTATCAGGGAAGTGGGTTAAATCAACCGCGGGTAGTGGCATTGTGGATGATTACGTTCGCATTCGGTGGATGAACGCAGCCGCAGCGGTGCCGGCCCCCCGCAAAGTCAGCGGCGGTCCCGAGGTTCGGGCGCGGCATCGATGAGGCGGGCAATGTCTCCGGCGTCGATCGGCGCCGGACGTTGCGGCGAGAGCGCCAGGGACATGGCGGCATCGGCGTCGGCCGAAGCGATGATGGCATCGGCGGCTTCAACGACATGCGTGGCGAACTCGGCGGAGAGCCGGTGGGGCTCACCCCGCTCCAGGGCATCGATCATTTCGGCAAGGCCGATGCCGCGATAGTTCGCGCTCGAGGGATTGTCGGGCGGCCAGTTGTGCTGCGCGAGGATGCTCTGTTCCACTGGAATGATCTCCCAGTCGCCATTCGGCCGGGCAAATTTCAACGGCCCACCATGCCAGGCGGGATGCGGCAACTGCAATGAGCCCAGCGTGCCGTGAACCTCGATGGGTGGCTGGCCAGTCTTCCAGACGTCCCAGCTTGCCGAAAGCGTGGCCTCGAGGCCCGAGCGGAAGCTGAGGAGAGAGAGGACGCTGGTTGGTACCTCGACGGGAACCGTCATGCCTTTCTCGGGGCCCTCGGCGGTGATCGTGCGGGTCTCGAAGCCGCGGAAGGCCCGCGCAGTGACGCGACCAATCGGCCCGAAGAGGCTGGCGAGGGCGGCAATGAAATAAGGGCCGACATCGTGGATGGGGCCACCGCCGGCGGCGCGGTAGAAGAAGGCAGGGTTAGGGTGCCAGCCGTCGGCGCCGTGGTAGAGGATCGACGCCGAGGCCATCAGGGGACGGCCGATCATCCCCGCGTCGATCATCTCGCGCGCCTTCTGCAGGCCGGCTCCGAAGACGGTATCAGGCGCAACGCCGAGACGGAGGCCGGCCTCGGCCGCAAGGGCGGACAGCGCCTGGGCTTCGGCGACGGTGATCCCGAGGGGCTTTTCGCTGAAGACGTGCTTGCCGGCGATGAGGGCGGCACGCGTGGTCTCAAAATGCGCGAGGGGCGGTGTGAGATTGAGGATCACGTCGATGTCGTTGCGAGCGATCAGGCCGGCGGGCGTTTCGGCGGAGACGTTCCAATCCGACGCCCGTTGCTGCGTGCGCGCCGTGTCGCGCGCCGCCACCGCGACGATGCGGCAGTTCGGCATGTGCCGCATGTTGTGGACGTAGACATCCGCGATCGAGCCTACGCCCAGCACGCCTACTGTCTTCACGGCTGTCTCCTTCTTTTTGCCGCGACCAGTCAGCCCTTCATGGCTCCCGCCGTGAGGCCGCTGATGAACTGGCGCTGCAGCGCCAGATAGACGAGGACGACCGGGACGAGTGCGATGATGAGCCCCGAACAGAGGGCGGTGTAGTCAGTCGAATACTGGCCCACTGCCTGGAACACGGCCGACTGCACGGTCTTGCTCCCTGGCGAGGTGATGAAGGTGTTCGAGAACATGAACTCGTTCCAGGTGTAGAGCGACTGGATGATCACGACCGTCGCGAGACCCGGCCTCGCGAGCGGCAGATAGACGTACCAGAACACCTGAAAGTCGTTGCAACCGTCGATGCGCCCGGCATCGCCCAGCTCGCGCGGCAGGCTGAGAAAGAAGGTGCGCATGAGGAAGACCGCGAAGGCTGTTCCACCGCCGACGAAGGACAGCGCCAGGCCGGTGAGCGAATTCAGCATGTGCAGCGATTTGAGGAACTGGAACATCGGGATGAGGATGGCCTGCGGCGGCACCATCATGACGCCGATGAAGGCATAGAAGACCACCTCGCGACCCGGGAAGCGGTAGCGCGCGAAGGCGTAGGCGGCGGGTGTCGCCAGCAGCAGGATCAGTCCTACGGTCAGGCTGGTGACGTAGAGCGAGTTGGCGAGATGGAGCGGGAAGTTCATGGCGAACCAGACCCGCGGGAAATTCTCCCACTTGATCTGCGTCGGCAGCACGGTGTTGAAAATCTCGTGCGAGTCCTTCACCGCAGTCACCAGCATCCAGGCGAGCGGGAAGGCCTCGACGATGACGATGACAATGAGGATGACGTAGATCAGCGTGCGCGTGAATGTCAGCTTCCACAGATGTGCATCGGCGCGTCGGTCGCGCTTCGTTGCCGGCGTTGCGGGGCTGGGGCTCGCCATCTCGTTGCTCCTCACATCTCGATCTGGGAGTCGATATCGCGGCGGCGGCCGAGGCGGATCTGGATCATCGACGCGACGAGGCTGAGCAGCAGGACGACAATGGCGATGGCTGTCGCGTAGCCGAGCCTCGAATTGGAGGCGCCCATGGCGCCGAAGGCGATGGAGTAGAGGTAGGTCCCGAGCGTCGCGCTGGCGTAGTCGGGTCCGCCTGCCGTCATCACCCAGATCTGATCGAACACCTTGATGCCGTTGATGGTGTTGAGCACGATGACGAACAGGATGACCGGACGGATGGTGGGCACGGTGACGTTGAAGAACCGGCTCCACGCATTGGCGCCGTCGATCGTTGCGGCTTCGTAGAGATCCCTGGGCACGCCCTGCAAGGCGGCGAAGAAGATGACGAGATAGAAGCCGAGGGACTGCCACACCGAGACGATGACGACGCTCGGCATCACGGTATTGGCGCTGGCGAGCCACAGCTGGGTGAATGAGCCGAGCCCAAGGGCCCGCAAGGCGGAGTTGATCGGGCCGAAATTGGGCTCGAACAACATCGCCCAGAGGAGGCCGCTGATGGCCAGGGAAATGATCACCGGCATGAAGTAGAGGGTGCGAAACACGCCGCTGCCGCGGATGCCGGAATTCAGCAGGCTGGCGATGAGAAGCGGCAGGACCGTCTGCAGGATAGTCGTCCAGACGGTGAAATAGGCGGTGTGCCAGAGCGCCTTGTAGAAGGTCGCGTCCTGCGCCAGCTTGATGTAGTTGCCGAAGCCGGCCCAGGTGGGCGGCTTCATGCCGTTCCAGTTCTGGAAGCTGAGGATGACGGCATCGACCATCGGCACAGCCATCAGCAGGATGAGCGCGAGGCCGGCGGGCGCAATAAAGAGCGCCGGCACCAGCAGGGAACGCATATTCAACGAAGGCTTGGTTGCGAGTTCAGCCATTGGTCGTCGCGGTTCCTGGAATTTGCTGCGCCGCCGCCAGAGTGGCGGCGACGCAGCCGGGAGGAGGCCCGTGTTTGCTGCGGCTAGTTGCTACGTGCCGCCATGACGTCTGCTTCGATCTTCTTGGCACCATCTTCCGGCGTGATCGAGCCATCGAGGGCGCTCTGGCAGACATTGGAGACAGCGTCCCAGCTGCCGGGTCCGAACAGGATGTGGTCGGCCGAGTCGGTCGCGATCCAGGAGATCATGGTCTTGACCTTCTCGTTGTCGATCTGGTCGACAGCGCTCTGCATCGAGGGGAAAGACTGCAGGCCCTTGGCGCGCCAGTTGTAGACGTCGGGACGATAGATGTAGGCGACGAACTTCACCGCCAGGTCCTTGTTCGGGCTGTCGGCGTTGACCGACCATGCCTCACCGGCGCCGTCGCCGGTGTAGTGGATGGCATCGGCCGTCAGCGCCGGCACTTTGTTGACCGAGTAGTTGTCCAGCCAATCCTTGCTGCCGTTCGCCGCGAAGACGCCGGGTGTCCATGAACCGCCGAAGAGCATGGCGGCTTTGCCCTGGTATGCAAGCTGCTGTCCCTGGCTGTCATCGATGCCGTTGATGCCCTCGGGGAAGACGCCCGACTTGGCGAGACGCTGCAGCAGTCCGAGCGCATCGACGACGGGCTTTGAATCCCAGCTGAGGCCGGCGGCGGTGTGGTCGTCGAGAGCGTAGACGTCGCCGCCGTACTGGGCGACGAGCGGCAGGAAGAAGTCCGGGCAGGTGTTGCGCGTCAGGTTGCCCCAGGCGAGCGGGATGTAGCCCTTGGCCTTGAAGGTCGGCACATCGGCGATCAGCTCGTCCCAGGTGTTGGGCATCTTGAGGCCGACGTCCTTCATGATGCGCTCGTTGGCGAAGACGCCAAAGTCCTGCGCCATGTCGGGAAGCCCGTAAGGCTTGTCGTCGAAGGTGTACTGGCGAAGCGGGCCCTTGAAGAACTGGGCGAAGAAGGCGTCGTCGAACACATCCTTGTAGTTTACCAGGTGGCCGGAGCGGCCGAGCTCGCCGGTCTTGGTGCCGCCGTTGAAGACGTCGGGCAGCGAGTCGGAGGCGATCATCGCCGTCAGCGCCGGCAGGTACTGGCTGAAGGCGATGAAATTGCTCTCGACCGTGACGCCGGGATTTTCGGCCTCGAAGCCCTCCACGGTCTTCTTCCAGTAGTCGGTGCCATCGACGTAAGCCGACTGCCAGCTGAGAACGTGCAGTACGGTGTCGGCCTGTGCGGGTTGTGCGGCAAGGGCGATCACCGCCACAGCCGCCGTCATCAGAAGTTTGTTCATAACCATCTCTCCTTCCATGTCCTCCCGGACCTCTGCGGGCCCCGAGATCGTTTGCCTTCCCTTTGGGGAGCGGCGATGCCTGTTGCGATGCGACCCGCGCCCGAGGGTCAGGCGTTCTCCTCGAGCTTTGGTGGGGTGGTCGCACCGCCGTTGAGAAGCGGCGTAGCTTTGGAATCCCGTTCTTGCGTGGTCGCGGTCGGCTGCGCCAGCCGTTCGGCTGCCCGAAGGGAACCGTTGACGGCCCACATCGATTGCACGGCGCGTTCCTGGTAGGGGTGGTCGCGCACCACCGCGTCGTTGAGCTCGATGCCGAGGCCGGGCAGCGTGCTCACCTCGTACTGGCCGCGCACGGGCAGCGGGTAGTTGGTGATGAGGTCGCGACACCAGAGCGAGTCGAACTCGGCGAAGGACTCCTGCAGCACGACGTTGGTCGTTGCGGCGTAGAGCTGAAGGGCCGCCGCGGTGGCAATCGGGCCGAACGGGCAATGGAATGACACCGGCAGGTACGCCGTGTCGGCAAGAACGGCGATCTTCTTGGCCTCGAGCAGGCCGCCAACCTGGATCGGATCGGGCTGGACGATATGCGGCCGGCCTTCGGAGAGGAGCCGCGGGAAGTTGTAGCGTGAGTAGCACCGCTCGCCGGCGGCAATCTGCAGCCCCGGAGGGCGCGCCACCTGGCCGAGGGCCGTGTAGTTCTCGGGTTCCACCGGCTCTTCGAACCAGTCGACCCCGGCTTCGGCGAGCTGGTGCGCGATGGCACTCGCTGCGCCGACGCTGAAGCGGCCATGGCCGTCGACGAAGACCTGGACATCGGGTCCGACGGCCGATCGAACGGCGACGACATCATCCATACCGCGCCGCACTTCGGCGCGGTCGGGGTCGCGCCCAAGGCCCCAGAAGGGATCGAATTTCAGCCCGCGATAGCCCGCCGCGGCGACCCGACCTGCGGCACCGGCGAGATCGCCTTCGCCATGCTCGGCGTCGTGCCAGCCATTGGCATAGGCCGGGATGCGCTCGTGGACGCGGCCGCCAAGGAGGTTGTGGACCGGCTGGCCGAGGGCCTTGCCGCAGATATCCCACAGGGCGAACTCGATCGCGGCGATGGCGCTGTTGAGAACCGGGCCGCCCCGCGCGTACTCGTTGCGGTACATCGCCTGCACCAGCCGCTCGACCTCGAAGGGCGAGGCGCCAAGGACATAGCGGTTGGCCATGTGATCGATCGCGGTCGCGACCGTTTTCGCCTGCCACTGCATGGTGCCTTCGCCGACGCCGGAAAGGCCGGTGTCGGTGTGCAGCCGGGTGAACACGAGGTTGTTCCACTCGTGTCCAACCAGAAAAATCTCCAGGCGCGTGATCTTCACCGCTTCCCCCGGCGCTCTTTCGGCGCTCTCGGGCGATCTTTGCATAGTCTCTGACCATAAATCTATAGAATTAATGGCCGACCTTGACAGATTTCAGCAATTGCCGCTGTAAGGGGCCAGCCGGGGCAACTGATCGCATGGCCAAGAATTCGAGCCTTTCGCATCGCGTCACCAACGACCTGCGACGCGACATCGTCTCCGGCGTTCTGGAGCCCGGAGCCTGGCTGAAGACCGAAACGCTGGCGGAGCGCTATGGCGTCAGCGCCAACCCGGTGCGCGAAGCGCTGTGGCGGTTGCAGGGCGAGGGTTTTGTCATCGCCAATCCCAACCAGGGGGCGCGCGTACGCGTGGTCGACGACGACTTCGTGCGCAACATCTTCGAGATACGCGAGGCGCTCGAGCCGCTCATCATCCGCCGGTTCTGCCAACGGGCCACCGCGTCCGACATCGCGCGACTGCGGGAGGCCGCGGCGGTGTTTGCGGAGGTGGCCTCGCGCAAGGCGCCGAACTTCCTGGCGCTCGATGGGGCAAACCGCGCCTTCCACGCGATCACCACCGAGGGAGAGTTCAACATCCAGGCGCTCGAGGTCATGGAACGCTACGCCCACCTGATCAGCGCTACGCGCGCTAAGCTGCCGATCTCGCCGGCGAGCCTGCGCAAGCGCGCGAAGCAGCACGACGAGTTGATCGACGCCATCGTGTCAGCCGACGGTGAGCTGGCAGCCGCAGTAGCCACCGCCCACATCCGAGCCGCGGGCGAAGACATGCTGATGCAGATGCGGCAGGTGCGGACGACGGCGCTGCGCGCCATGGCCGCCGAGGCACTCTGAGTCGAGAGCCCCGCTACGCCGTGATGACGTCCCGCCAGCTTCGTGCCGGGACCCAGCCCAACATGCGTGCCGCCTTTTCGATACTCGCGGGTGCGCCGAAGGGCGCCAGTTCGGGGGCGATGTCGACGGTCGGGAAGTAGGTCGCAAACAGCTCGCGCGTCGGCAGGTTCATGATGGTGTCGGCGGCGCTGACGTTAAACACCTCGGCCGACGGCAGCTCGGCCTTCAACGAGCTCAGCACGATTTCGGCGACGTCGCGGCTGTCGACGTATTTCCACATCGTCTCGCGCCTGATGGCGGGGTCCTTCCAGAGCTGAGGCAACTGGTCGTAGCCGGCATAGTGTCCGGGCATGTCGTAGAGGATGTTGGAGCAGCGGAGGCCGATGAAGCTGGTGCCGTACATCCGCTGCATATGCAGCGCGAGCTGCTCGGTGTTGAGCTTGGAGAGAGCGTACGCGGTCTGCGGCATCGGCTCGTCGGATTCGAGCATGGGCACGCGGTGCGGTACGGCGCGAATGAAGGGATTGCCGTGCACGGTCTCACTGGACGCATAGACGACGCGCTTCACACCAAGCTGGCAGGCCGCCTGAAAGACGTTGAAGCTGGCGATGGTGTTGTTGAGGTAGCGATCGGCGCCGGTGAAGAAGTCGTCATCCGGCCAGGGGTTCGAGCCGAAATGCACCACGCCGTCGCAGCCCTGCAGATTGGCGACCACGTCGCCGTAGCGGGTGAGATCGACAACCCGCGTGGGTTGGTGGAAGGGGTTGGCAGAGGGCACGATGTCTATCTTGACGACGCGGTAGCCACTCTGTTCGAGCCGCGCGCCGATCATCCGACCGACATTTCCAAGCGCTCCGGTGACGGCAATCGTTTCCATCGGTCGAGAATCTCCTTCCCACATCACAGGGCGGCCATATATCAACGCTCCCACAATCTATAGGATCAATCCCTGATAGTACCAAGTCGGCACCGCGGTGCGAACGCCGGAGGGAAGCACCGGGAGCGGTACGAGGCGAGGCGGACGGGACTGCATCTCGAGAGGTTCGAGAACGATTGGCCGATCGCTTGCGAACGACGGAACATCAACCAATCTTTTAGCGACGAAGGACAATTCAATGGCGCTCAGCGTTCTCTACATCGGCGGTACCGGCCAGATCTCCCTCCCCTGCGTGGAGGCGTCGGTGGCCGCGGGGCACAAGGTCACGGTGCTCAATCGAGGGAAGACGACAGTCGCGCTGCCGAAAGGTGTCGAGACCCGCATCGGCGACATGAACGAGGATGCCTACGGCAAACTCGGCGACGAGCATTTCGACGTGGTGGCGCAGTTCCGGGCCTACACGCCCGATCAGATGAAACGGGACATCGCTACCTTTGCCAAGAAGGTCGGGCAGTATGTCTTCATCTCCTCGGCCTCGGTCTACCAGAAGCCGGTGCAGACCTACCTGATGACGGAGCGGACGCCGCAGGAGAATCCGTTCTGGGAGTACAGCCGCAACAAGACGGCATGCGAGCGTATGCTGCAGGCCCAGGATGGACTGCCCTACACGATCGTTCGCCCGAGCCATACGGTGCGCACGCACATGCCGATCCAGGTCGGCGATGCCGACAACGCCATCCGGCGCATGATTGCGGGAAAGCCGGTGATCGTGACGGGCGACGGGTCATCGCTGTGGACCCTGACCCGCTCAGCCGACGTGGCGGTGCCGCTGGTTCGCCTGTTCGGCAACAGCAAGGCGCTGGGCGAGGACTATCACATCACCACGAGTCGCGGTTTCAACTGGAACGAGATCCACGAGGCGATTGCGCGCGGCTTTGGCGTCAAGGCCATCCACGCGCATGTGCCGACGGACGTGCTGGTGAGCTACGACAAGGAGTGGGAGGGCCCGCTCCTGGGGGACAAGACCTGGTCAGCCCTGTTCGACAACTCCAAGATCAAGGGCGTCGTCGGTGCCTTCGAGGCCTCGACCGACCTCGATGAGATCCTCCACGAGTCAGTTGTGCACGCAAAGGCCCGGCTCGCCGGGCCGGCGCCGGCGCAGAGCGCGGAAGACCGCCTGATCGACAAGATCATCGCGGCGCAGGCGGCGGCTCGCGCGCATTGATGGCAGTGTCCCGGTGGGCGCGTGAGGCGTCTGCCGGGGCATTTGCGCGCTGCGCCGGCTGGGGCCGTAGGATACCCAAGCATGTTTGCAAGACACTGCTAGGCTTCGGCCAGGTGCCGAAGCCGGACCAGCTCGGACACCGGGATCGAAATGCCCAGGCGCTCGGACTCGCGGCGATTGGCGTAGCGCCGATCGGCGGGCAGCCTTTGCTGGCCGGCGCCGTGGATCGCATCGATCAGCGTTTCGATGCGCGCCGTGAACGGACGCGTGTTTCCGCGACCGGGATCGATCAGGATATAGGTCTGTCCGCCATGCGGCGTGGCGGCGCCTGGATAGGCGCTCCAGTCGATCTCGAACGAATAGTCGCCGCCGGCAAGCGCGGCACCCATGATCTCCATCATCATGGCAATCGAGGAGCCCTTGTGACCGCCGAATGGCAGCAGCGCTCCACCATCGAGGACGGCGTTGGGATCCGTCGTGGCGTTTCCATCGCGGTCAACACCGACACCCAGGGGGAGTGGGCGGCCCTCGCGGCGCGCAATCTGCACGTCACCATTGGACCAGGTGCTCGAGGCCTGGTCGAAGACCAGCGGATCGTGCCCGTCGCGAGGCACGGCAAGGCCCAGCGGGTTGGTGCCATAGAGCTTCCGACTGCCGCCGTGCGGGACGATACTGGCCATCGAGTTGACCATCGCGAGAACGATGAAGCCGGCGCGCGCGAAGGGCTCTATGTCGGGCCAGACCGCACTGAAATGATGGGCATTGCGGACCGATAGCAGTGCAATGCCGTTGGTCCGCGCTCTGGTCATGAGGCGATCGCGCGCGAGTTCGAGCACCGGCAGTGAGAAGCCATTGTGGCCGTCGCCTCGCAGCATACCAGGAGCAACATCCACAAGCTCGGGCGTGGCCTTGCCGTCAACCCAGCCGCTATCGAGCGAACCGAGATTGCCGGTGAGCCGGAAGATGCCGTGGCTGCGGGCGCCATCCCCCTCGGCGAGCGCCATGTTGGCGGCGAGCAGCGAGGCAATGCGGCCACTGCAGCCATGGCGCAGGAAGATCGCCTCAAGGAGCGACGCGAGGTCGCGGGCGGAGATGCGCTCGTCCGTCACGCGCCGATCCGCGGCCAGGTGTCGCTGAGCTTATACCCCTGCGGCCAGGGATCGGCGGGATCAAGCATCTCGGTCCGCTTGCCCGAGATCCACGCACGTCCCGAGATCGACGGAATGATCGCGGGCTTGCCGGCGAGCATTGTATCCATTTCGATGCGGCCGAGAAACTCCGAGCCGATGATCGAGCGCGCGAGGTAGCGGTCGCCGACATGCATCTGCCCCCTCGCCCGCATCACCGCCATGCGCGCAGAAGCACCGGTGCCAGTGGGTGAACGATCGATCTTGCCGGGCTGAATGGCAACGGCGTTGGCCGCGGTCAGCATCCCGTCGCGCCTCTCTACGGGTGCGGCGATCTGGCAGAATGAAATGTGAGTCCAGTCGGGATTTGAGGGATGGCGGAAGCCGAGCTGCTCGTTTGCCGCCCCGGTGATGCGGATGCCGGCCTCGGCGAGATCGCGGGCCTCGTCCGGCACAATCTGGAAACCCAGCGCGGCGGCATCGGCGATGACGAAGCTGTCGCCGCCATAGGCGGTGTCGACGGTCAGGGTGCCAACACCCTCGACCTCGAGCGTCGCGTCGAGCCGTTCGGCAAAGCTGGGGACGTTGGTGACGGTGATGCGCTCGGCCTTGCCGTCACGGCACTGGGCTACGATCTCGACCAGCCCGCCCGGAGCCTCGAGGGTGAGCCGGGTCTCGGGTTCGGTCATCGGGATGATGCCGGCGTCGAGCAGCACCGTCGCGACGCAGATCGAGTTGGAGCCCGACATTGGCGGCGTATCCTCGGGCTCCATGATGATGAAGCCCATCTGGGCCTTCGGGTTCTTCGGCGGGACCAGCAGATTGACGTGCCGATAGACGCCACCACGCGGTTCATTGAGGACGAAATTGCGCAGGCCCTGATCGCTGGCGATGAAGCGCGACTGGGCCCAAAGCGTGTCGCCCGGGGGCGGCGCCACGCCTCCGACGATCACATCACCCACCTCGCCTTCGGCGTGGCAGGCAATGATTTCGATCGAGCGCGACGACCTCACTTGATCACCTGCACGGGCTCGCCGAGGACGTCGAACCTGGGCGTGATGCCGAGGCCGGGTTTGTCGGACGCGGTCATGAAGCCGTTGTCGCGCTTGGGGGCGCCGTCGGCGATGGACACGGTGACGTAGGAGTTGAAATCGGTCGCCGTGAAGCAGAATCGCTCGGGCGTCGAGCGAGCGAGGTGGGCGATCGTGGCGGTGACGATGTCGCCGCCCCAGGTGTCCTCGATGGTCATCGGGATGCCGTGGCTGACGCAGAGATCGCGCATCTGGCGCGCCTTAGTCAGACCGCCGACCTTGCTGATCTTGAGATTGATCACATCGAACGCATCCTCGGCGATGCCGGTGACGAGGTCCTGCACCGAACCGATGTTCTCATCGAGCACGAATGGCAACGAGGTCCGGCGGCGGATCGAGACGCTTTCCTCGTAGGTCACGCAGGGCTGCTCGATGTAGACATCGAGGTCGCGCACGGCACCAACGACACGCGCGGCGTCTGCCTTGGTCCAGCCGGTGTTGGCATCGGCGACGAGGATATCGGATGGCTTCAGGATGGCGCGGCACGCCTTGATGCGGGCGATGTCGTCGGCCGGATCGCCGCCGACCTTGAGCTGGAACTTCGTGTAGCCTTCGGCGCGATAGCCGGCGATCTTTTCGGCCATGCGGCCGGCATCTTCCTGGCTGATGGCGCGGTAGAGCGCGATCTTGTCCTGCTCGGAGCCACCGAGGAGCTTGTAGACCGGCAGGCCCGCGACCTGACCGAGGATGTCCCAGCAGGCGATGTCGATGGGCGCCTTCACGTATGGGTGGCCGCGCAGCACGGCATCCATGTGGTGGTTGAGCGGCCAGAGGTCGGTGGGATCGTGGCCGATCAGCTTTGGCCCGATCTCATCGAGGCCGGCGCGCACGCCCTTGGCGTAGCTTGGGAGGTACGCCGAGCCGAGGGGGCAGCATTCGGCGTAGCCGGTGATCCCGGCATCGGTCTCGACCGCGACGACGGTCGAGTCGAAGACCTCCATGAAGTTGCCGCCTGACCAATTGTAGCGACCCTCCTTGAGCGGGAGATCGACCTGATAGACGCGAATGGCGGTGATTTTCATGATTGTCCTCAGACCAGCGAGAAGCCGTGCGCGAACGGGTCGCGGTCGTCGATGAAGATGGTGTTGATCCCTGTCTGGCGAGCCCAGCCGGCGATCGAGGGGACGATGCCCTCGACATTGCCGACGCGGACCGCCTTCTCGACGCGACCCTTGAAGATCGAGCCGATGATCGACTCGTGGATGAAGGCGTCGCCGACCTTCAGCCTGCCGCGCGCGAACCACTGAGCCATGCGGGCCGACGTGCCGGTGCCACAGGGGGAGCGGTCGATAGCCTTGTCGCCGTAGAACACGGCGTTACGGGCGGTCGAGCCGGGCTTTCGCGGCTTGCCGGTCCACATGATGTGCGTGCAGCCGCGGATGTTGTCGTTCTCGGGATGGACGAACGAATAGCGCTCGTTCATCGCCTTGCGCAGAACGGGACTCCAGCGCAGCAGGTCGCCAACGCTGACGTCGGCGAGCTCGGGAAAGTTCCCCTGCGGATCGACGATGCAGTAAAAATTGCCGCCATAGGCGACATCGACCGTGAGCTTGCCCAGCTCGGGGATCTCGATTGAAAGGTCACGCGAATGGAGGAAACTCGGCACGTTGGTGATGCGCACTTCGTCGACATACTCGCCATCCATCGTGTACTCGGCGACCACCTTGCCGGCCGGGACATCGAGGTTCAGCACACCGGGCGTCCGGGGGCTAACGAGGCCGTTCTCGATCGCCATCGTGACCGTACCGATGGTCCCGTGGCCGCACATGTAGAGGCAGCCCGACGTTTCGATGAAAAGCACCGAGATGTCGCAGTCCTCGCGCGTTGAGGGATAGAGGATCGAGCCCGACATCATGTCGTGGCCACGCGGCTCGAACATCAGGCCTTTGCGAATCCAGTCGTGGTTGGCGAGGAAGTCGGCGCGACGCTCCATCATAGTGCTGCCCTTGAGCAGCGGGCCGCCGCCGGAGACGAGGCGCACCGGATTGCCGCAGGTGTGTCCGTCGATGCAGGAGAAGGTGTGACGTGCCATGGCGAGGTCCTAGAAGCGTTGCGGCGAAAACGGCGTGAGATCGAGCGCCGGGCTGGTGCCGGCCACCAGATCGGCAATCAACCGGCCGGTCGCGGCGGACTGGGTCAGGCCGAGATGGCCGTGCCCGAAAGCATAGAGGATATGAGGGCTCGGGCGCGAGCGGCCGATCGCAGGAAGGGAGTCCGGCAGGGACGGCCGAAACCCGAACCACTGCTTGCCGCCTTCGGTCTTGAGGCCAGGCATGAACATCGCAGCCTTTTGCAGCATCGCATCGGCGCGCTTGAAGTTCGGAGGGAGCTCGAGGCCACCAAGTTCCACGGCGCCGCCAATACGGACCCCCGAGCTGAGCGGCGTGACGACAAAGCCGTGACCGGGAAAGACGAGCTGGCGTTGCAAGTCGAATGCGCCGGGCGGGAGCGTGGTGTTGTAGCCGCGCTCGGTGTCGAGGGGAACGAGATCACCGAGTGGCGCAACCAGCGCCCGCGACCACGCACCGGCCGCGACCACGACGCTCTTCGCGCGGAGCGACGTGCCGTCTCCGAACTCCAGCGTCACGCCGCTGCCCAGCGGCCGCAGCGCAGTCACGTCCGCGATCCGCAGGGTCGTGCCGCGGGTCATGGCGGCGTGGCCCAGAGCAATCGCGAAATCATACGGATCAGTGACGGTCTGCCATTTCGGAATGAAGGTTGCGGCGACGAAGCGGCGGTCGAGTCCGGGCTGCAGGGTACCCAGTTCCTCGCCGCGGACGACGCGGATATCGATGCCTTCGCGGGCCTTGGCGTTGATTTCCCCCTGCGCCGCGCGAAGCTCGCTCTCGCTTTCGTAGAGCTCGAGCACACCGTCGGACCGCACCAATCCACCGAGCCCGGCGCTCGCAACCATCGCGTCCATTTCGGTCCGCGCCAGCCGCATCATTGCCGCTTGCGCCTTGATCGCGGCATCGACGCGATCAGGCCAGCCGGCGCGCCAGAAACGCAGCAGCCAGGGCATGATCTGCGGCAGGTATTGCGGGCGCACGGTGAAGGGCCCCAGCGGATCGGCCAGCCAGCGCGGGAGCTTGCGCCACATGTCCTTGGTGGCGAGCGGCATGATGTCGGAGAACGCGAACGCGCCGGCGTTGCCGCGGCTGGTTTCCTCGGCCATGCCTTTGCGGTCGATGAGCAGCACGGAGCGGCCAGCCTCGCTCAGCCTGTAGGCGCAAGCGAGGCCGATGATGCCGGCACCGACGATGACGACGTCCGAGTCCAAGGTGATCCTCAGGCGACCATCTTGTGCTGCGGACGGGTATCGATCGCGTGCTGGACGATGCCCGCGATGCGCTGGCGTTCCTCGCCATCGAGGGTGAGACGTGGCGCGCGGACCCACTCGCTGCCCTCGCCCGTCATCTGATTGGCGAGCTTGATGTATTGGACGAGCTTGGTCGCGACATCGAGATGCAGCAGCGGCATGAACCAGCGATAAAGTTCCAGCGCCTCGGCCGTGCGGCCCGCTTTGGCGAGCTTGAACAGTTGAACAGCCTCGCGCGGGAACGAATTGGCAAGACCCGACACCCAGCCGACGGCGCCGAACAGGGCGTTCTCGAGCAGCAGATCGTCGACGCCGCAGACGATCGCGTAGCGGTTGCCCAGCACGTTGACCATGTCGGTGATGCGGCGGCTGTCGTGGCTCGATTCCTTGACCGCAACGATGTTCTTTTCGCTCGCCAGCTCGCTGAAGTCGTGGGGCTTGAGGTCCACTTTGTAGGCGACATGATTGTTGTAGATCATGATCGGCAGATCGGTGCCGCGGGCAAGCGTGCGGAAGTGGTTGATGCTCTCGCGCGCGTCCGTCTGATAGACCATGGTGGGCAGCGCCATGATGCCCGTGGCGCCCGCCTTGCCCATGCGGTTGGCGGTGGCGATGGCGAGCCTGGTGGTGTACTCGGCGACACCGGCAACCACGGGGACGCGGCCGCGGGCGGCTTTCACCGCTGCATCGACCACGGCCTCTTTTTCCTCGAGCGACAGCGAGGAGTTCTCGCCGAGGGTGCCGAGCATGACAAAGCCCTCGCAACCAGCGCTCAGGCACGAGTCGACGTGCCGCCGTGTGGCGTCGAGATCGAGATCGCCGTTCTGCTTCATTTCTGTCATCAGCGCGGGGATGACGCCGGCCCAGGTGAGTGCCATATCGGTGTTCCTTCAGTGCGTGGAGAGTGAGTGATGAGGATTGGATTCATCGGCACGGGGACCATTTCGGCCGCCGTGATCGAGGGTTTGCAGTCGTTGCCGGAGGCGCCCCAGATCACTGTGTCGCCGCGATCGGAGGCGATTTCGACCGGGCTCGCCGCGCGCTTCCCGAAGGTCAGCCGCGCGCGCAGCAATGCCGAAGCCGCCAAGGCCGAGATCGTGTTCCTCGGCATGCGGCCGATGCATCTCGACGAGGCCATGACGGGGATTGAGTTTGAGGCGGGGCAGATCATCGCGAGCATGGTCGCGGGGTTCAGCATTGCCGACATCAGGGCCCGCTGGCCGAAGGCGACCGTCTGCCGCGTGATCCCGATGCCGGGCGTGGCGCGGCGGCAGGGGCCGATCGCGACCTACCCGGCCGTGCCGGAGATCGTTGCGCTGATGGCACCGCTGGGCGAGTTGTTCGTCGTTGCCGACGAGGGCAAGCTCGGCTTCGGCGGGCTCAACGCGTTCATGTCGAGCTACTTTGAATTGCAGAATGCGCTGATCGCCGTGGGTGCCGACGCCGGACTGCCGGAGGCGGATGCGAGACGCTTTGTGGTTTCGCTGCTGGGGATGATGGCGGACACCGCGAAACGCACCGCGCCCGCTGACTTCGGCAAGCTCGTCGAGGAGCACCAGACCAAGGGCGGCCTCAACGAGCGGGTGCGCGCGACGCTGCTGGCGGAAAGCTGGTTCGATCGTCCGAGCGCGGCGCTCAACGCGACGACGACCCTCAGCTACAAGACGCTCGGTTAGCTCAGCCGCCAAGGTAGGCCTCGACGATTGAGTTGCTGGTGCTGAGGATATCGGCGTCGCTGTCCATGCGGATATTGCCGGTCTCGAGGACGTAGCCATAGCTCGCGAGCTTCAGGGCCAGCCGAGCGTTCTGCTCGACGAGCAGGATGGTCACTCCCGTCTTGTTGAGCTCCTTGATGATGCGGAAGGTCTCAATGACAAGCTTTGGCGCGAGGCCCATCGAGGGCTCGTCGAGCAACAGCACTTTCGGTCCGTGCATCAGCGCCCGGCCGAGGGCCAGCATCTGCTGTTCGCCGCCCGAGAGCAGCGAGCCATCCTGATGCTGACGCTCCTTGAGGATCGGGAACAGGGTGAAGGCGTGCTCGAGGCGGTCGCGGCGGGTTGCCGGGTCGGGCACGGTGAAGCCGCCGAGTTCGAGGTTCTCGCGAACGCTGAGGCCCCGCAGCACGTGGCGGCCTTCAGGGACATGGACGACGCCCATGCGCGCGATGTCACTGGCCTTGCGGCCGACGAGCTCGTGGCCATCGACCTGCACGGACCCGGCGCTGGCGCGCACGAGGCCGGAGATGGTTTTCAGCGTCGTCGTCTTGCCGGCACCGTTGGCGCCGAGCAGCGTCACGATTTCACCGGCCCGGACTTCGAGATCGATGCCGTGCAACACCCGGATGCGGCCATAGCCGGCCTCGATGCCTTTGAGCGCCAGCACTACGGGAGCCTCAGAGCGCAAGGGCTGCCTCCGCGTCGGAGCTGCCCAGATACGCTTCGATGACTTTCGGGTCCGCCTGAATCTCCTTCGGCGCGCCCTCAGCGATCATCACGCCATGGTCGAGCACACTGACCCTTTCCGAGACGCTCATCACGAGGCTCGTGTCGTGCTCGATCAGCAGCACAGTGATGCTGCGCTCGCTGCGAATACGGGTGATGAGGGTGACGAGTTCCGCCTTCTCGCCCTTGGTCAGCCCTGCTGCCGGCTCGTCGAGCAGCAGCAGTTTTGGTTCGGTTGCCAGCGCTCGAGCGATCTCGACCCGCCGCTGGTGGCCGTAAGCAAGCGTGGTGGCGTCGCGCTGCCATTCGTCTTCGCCGATACCGACGAAGCTAAGGCACTCACCGGCCTTCTCGGCGATACGAGCCTCTTCGCGGCGTTGCGACGGCGGACGCAGGACAGCACCGATGGCTCCCGCGCTGGAGCGGCAGTGCTGCCCCGACATGACGTTCTCAAGCACGCTCATTTGCCGGAACAGCCGGACGTTCTGGAAGGTTCGCGCGATGCCGGCGCGGGTTACCTGCCAGGGCTTGAAGCGAACGGTCTCGTTGCCATTGAAGACGATGCTGCCGCGCTGCGGCTTGTAGAAGCCGGTAATGCAGTTGAAGAGCGAGGTCTTGCCGGCGCCATTGGGTCCGATGAGGCTCGCGATCACTCCCGGCTCAACGGTAAAGTCCACCTCGTTGAGAACGCGGTTGCCGGCAAAGCCGAGGCTCAGCGCATTGAGCTCGAGGAGGGCCATCAGCGCCTGCTCCCGGTGGGCCAGATGCCGCTCGGGCGGAACAGCATGATCAGCAGCAGCCCGACTGCGAACACCAGATAGCGGAAGCTGCCGAGGTCGCGCAGGAGCTCCGGGCCGAGCACCACGACGAAGGCGCCGAGGATGACGCCGGGGATCTTGCCCATGCCGCCCAGGACGACGGCCATGAGGAACAATGTCGACTGCTGGAATGAAAAGCTCTGGGGCGAGATCGCAGTGAAGTTGACCGCGAAAAAAGCGCCGCCAATTGCGCCATAGATCGCGCCGATGATGTAGGCGGCAAGCTTCACGCGCACGCGGTTGATGCCCATGGCTTCCGCCGCATCCTCGTCGTGGCGGACGTAGAGCCAGGCACGGCCCAGGCGCGAGCGGCTGAGCCGTACCGACACGAGGATGCCGATGACCGTGAGTATCAGGAACACGTAGTAGAAATCGCGCGAGGTCGCGATGTGCCAGCCGAACAGCCAAGGCTGCTCGATGCCGATGATGCCGCTGGCCCTGCCGGTGATCTCGAGATTGCGGGCGGTGATGCGGACGATCTCGCCGAAACCGAGCGTGACGATCGCCAGGTAGTCCGAGCGCAGGCGCAGGGTCGGGCCGCCGATGATGATTCCAGCGAGCACCGCGGCGAGAACCGCGACCGGAATCGCGGCCCAGAAGTTCCAGCCATAGGTGGTCGTCAGGATGCCGATGGAGTAGGCGCCGACGGCAAAGAACGCTGCATAGCCGAGGTCGAGAAGGCCGGCATAGCCGACGACGATGTTGAGACCGAGCGCGAGGATCGCGTAGAGCAGCGCGTTGGTCAGGATCACCGTCGCGTAGGGGCCGAAGGCGATGGGCGCAACGGCCATGAAGGCGAGGAGCAGGACGATGGCGACGCCGCGTTTTTGCGGCGTATCGAGGATGGTGGCGAGCCCGCCCCAGGCGCTCGGCCGGACCTCCAAAGATTTCGGCGATCCGGGCTGGAGCGCCATCACATGCGCTCCTGCTCGGACTTGCCCAGAAGCCCGGTGGGCTTGAGGACGAGCACGAGGATCAGCACGGTGAACGAGAAGACGTCCTTCCATTCGCTGCCGATGCCGGGAAGCGTGGTGCCAAAACTTTCGAGGAGGCCAAGGACGAGGCCGCCGAGCATGGCGCCGGGGATCGAGCCGATGCCGCCGATGACGGCGGCGGTGAAGGCCTTGAGGCCGATCAGGAAGCCCATGAAGTAGTTGATCGAGCCATAGTAGGCGCCGGCCATCGTGCCCGCCGCGCCGGCGAGCGCCGACCCGAGAAAGAACGTCACGAGGATGATCCGGTTGACGTCGATGCCCATCAACTCGGACATGTCCTTGTCGACGGAGACGGCGCGCATGGCGCGGCCATATTGGGTGCGGGAGACGAACAGCTCGAGTCCCAGCATCAGGAGCGCCGCGACGACCGCGAGCGCGATCTGCTTGTAGTTGATGAAGATGGGCCCGAGGTCGATACCGCCGAAGCCGAGCTTCGGGCCGAACGGAATGAACTGGCCGGCGGTGAGCGTCAACATGCTGTTCTGCAGCACCAGCGAGACCGCGAGCGCAGTGATGAGGATCGAGAGCCGGGGGGCCTTCAACATCGGCGCGTAGGCGATGCGCTCGATGATCACGCCGAGAATGCCGACGGCGAACATGGCGCAGAGCACCGAAACCGCGACCCCGAACCATCCGGTTCCAAGGCCACCGCTCAGCAGCGAGAAGGCGCCGAAGCCCGCGAAGGCGCCAGTCATGTAGAGATCGCCATGCGCGAAGTTGAGAAGCTTCACGACGCCGAAGACCATCGTGTAGCCCAGCGCGACGAGCGCGTAGAACGACCCGAGCACGAGCCCGTTCACCAATTGCTGGGCGATGAGGGTGGTCAGGGTCATGCGGTTGGCCCCAGAGCGGCGGAGAGGCCCTGCCCCTCCGCCTCAATCAAGATCAGTGACCGTTACTGGGCCAGCGTCCAGGTGCCGCCCTTGCCGACGACGACCACGAAGTTCGAGCGGGCAAGGGTATGGTCGGGCCGGAAGCTGATCTCGCCGGCAATCCCGTCCTTGTAGTCTGCGGCCTGCAGCGCAGCCATGACCTTGGCGCTGTCGGTGCCGCCGGCCTTGCCGATGGCGTCGGCGAGCAGCTTCATGCCGTCGTAGGTGAGCGGGCCGTAAGAGCTCGGCGCGACGTTGAACTTGGCCTGGTACGCATCGGAGAATGCCTTGGCGTTGGGCAGGAACTCAGCGGTCGGGCTCGAGAAGGCGAAGACGCCTTCGGCAGCGTCACCGGCGAGCTTGAAGAGGTTGGCCGACGTAGAGCCGTCACCGACGAAGATTGCGCCCTGATAGCCACCTTCGCGCAGCTGCTTGATGAACGGGCCGCCGTCGTCGTCATAGGCGGTCCAGAACACGGCGTCGGGCGCCGCAGCCTTGATCTTGGTGACGACCGCGGAGAAATCCTGCTCGCCGTGGTTGACGGTCTCGAAGTCGGCAACCGTGCCACCGGCATCGGTGAAGCTCTTCTGGGCAAGCGTCGCGAGGTCCTGGCTATAGGCGTCGCCTTCGTTGACGATGGCGAGCGACTTGAAGCCCTTGGCTTTCCACACTTCCATGGCCTTGGCGACCTGGTCATTGCCGGTCGAGTTGATCATGAAGGCATTGCCCGGGTTGGCCGGGATCAGCTTGGTCGAATTGGCGGCGGTGATGATGAAGGGCAGCTTCGCGTCACCGAAGATCTTGAGCGTCGGGATGGTGGCGCCGGAGCAGTAGCCGCCGATCACGGCGGAGATGCCGGAGGAAACGAGCTTGGTCGCCGCGTTGACCGCCGCCTGGGGATCGCAACCATCGTCACCGACAACCGATGAGTAGGTGTTGCCGCCGCCGGCCTTGTTAATTTCGTCCATGGCGAGCTGCACGGCATTGGCCATGTCCTGGCCATAGGTCGCCTGGCCACCCGTGGTGGGGACCAGCACGCCGATCTTGATGTCGGCGCCATAGCTCGCAGTGCCGAGCACAAGCGCGAGGGTGAGGCCGGCCAGTGCGGAATTTGCGGGTAGTCGCATAAAAATCTCCCTTGTTGCAGTTCTTCACGTTCGCCCCGGCAGGCGGCCCGTCTGGGCCAGCCTTCGCGTGGCATCCGATGCCTCTGCATGCATCTTGTCGACAAGATTGCACCCGAGGATTTTTCGTGTCAATCGATAGGCGAACGAGGAGGTTCTACCATGCGCTCGCGCGCGGTCGCCAAGCCGGTGAAGCGCCCGGTCCGCGGCGCCGGCGTGCAGATGGTCTATGAGCGGCTGCGGGAGTCGATAATCGATCTCGAACTGCCCCCCGGAAGCGCGCTCGACGAAGTGCGGGTGAGCCAGCAATTCGCTATGTCGCGAACGCCGGTGCGTGAGGCGCTCGTCCGGCTGGTGGCCGATGGCCTGGTCACGACACAACCCAATCGCGGCACCGTGGTTGCACCGATCGATTTCGAACGCCTGCCACTCTATTTCGAAGCGCTGACCCTGATGTATCGGGTGACGACGAGAGCGGCGGCCGTGCGGCGCAACGCCGACCACCTCGAGGCGATGCGCGCGGCACAGGCACGCTATGAAGATGCAGTGGCACGAAACAATGCCGCCGACATGATCTCGAACAACCGCGATTTCCACCTGGCGATCGCCGAAGCCGGCGGCAACGACTATTTCACGCGCTGGTTCTCGCGGCTCCTCGACGAGGGCCGCCGATTGCTGCGGCTCTATTACTATGCGTCCTTCGACGACCATCTGCCCCACAAATATGTCGAGGAACACGAAGCGATGATCCGGGCCATCGAGGCACGCGACGCGCAGCTTTGCGACGAGCTCGCCGCACAACACGCCGCGCAGATCGTCCGACAAATCCAGAGCTACATGGCCCGGAATGCGACGGAAACGATGCGCCTCGAGGATCCCTCCCCGATCGGCGTGCGCCGGCGCTGAGCCTCACTCGGCCTCGTTCATCGTCATCAGGCTGGCGTTGCCGCCAGCCGCCGCCGTGTTGATGCTGACCGCCATTTCGCGGACGAGCATATCGCGATTGATCGCCGCAGCGCGTTGGACGAGAACAATCGGGCCGGGCCAGGTGGCTACGACCTTGGCGATCTGAGCAACGCGGGCGATGCCGCCTTCAACGAGAACGCCCGCAACGCCAACGGCGTCATCAAGGGCAGTGACGAGGCGCGCTGCGGGAGCAAGTTCGCGCGCCACGGACTGGCCCACGCGCGAGTGGTCAATGACGGGGCTGTTGCGCGTGGCGATGACCGCATCGAGCAGGCGGCTCAATCCGTCGCGTGTCTCCGGCATCAGGAGAATTTCACCGCGGGGGGCGGTGCTGTAGAGGTCGGTCTCGCCGACAGGACCGGGCAGCAGTTCGGCGCGCTCGTTATCGGCGGGACGTTCGGTCACCAGGCGCCTGACATAGAGCGGGCCGCCGGCCTTTGGTCCGGTGCCGGAGAGGCCCTCCCCACCGAACGGCTGCACGCCGACGACGGCGCCGATTATGTTTCGGTTCACGTATATGTTGCCCGCGCGTATGCGCGCCGTGACGTGATCGATCGTCTCGTCGAGCCGCGTGTGGAGACCGAAGGTCAGGCCGAAGCCAAGGGCGTTGATCGCATCGATGGTGCGGTCGAGATCGGCTCGGGCATAGCGGACGACGTGCAGAACTGGCCCGAAGACTTCCTGGGTCAGCTGATCGACGCGATCGAGTTCGATGAGGGTTGGGCTGACGAAGGTGCCACCTTTGCCGCCAAGCGGCGACTGCGTCACCGAATGGCCGGCTTTTCGCATCGCCTCGATGTGCGCTGTGATCCGCTGCAGCGCCTCGCTGGTGATAACCGGGCCGACATCGGTGCGAAGCTCGGTTGGATCGCCGACGATCAGCTCCTGCATCGCGCCCTTCAGCATCGCGATCGTCCGCTCGGCGACGTCCTCCTGGACACAGAGGAGCCGTAGTGCAGAGCAACGCTGGCCGGCGCTGTCGAAGGCCGAGCTCAACACGTCGTTGACCACCTGTTCGGTGAGCGCGGAACTATCGACGATCATCGCATTGACGCCGCCGGTCTCGGCAATGAGCGGGACGTCGCCACGGGCCGCGAGCTGCTGCTGGATGAGGCGCGCAACCTCAAACGATCCGGTGAAGACCACGCCGGCAACGGAAGGGTGCGCGCACAGCGCCGCGCCGATGTCGCCGGCCCCGGGCAGGAACTGCAGCGCCGCGCGCGGGACGCCGATATCGTGCAGCAACGCGACCATCGCGGCCGCGGTAAGCGGCGTCTCCTCCGCGGGCTTGGCGATGACGGCGTTGCCAGCCGCGAGTGCTGCCGCGATCTGCCCGGTAAAGATCGACAGCGGAAAGTTCCACGGACTGATGCAGACGACGGTACCGAGGTGATCTGCACCAGTTGGGAGCGCCTCGGCCTCCACGGAATAGTAGCGCAGGAAATCGACGGCCTCGCGCAGCTCGGCGATGCCGTCGGCGGCGGTCTTGCCCGCCTCTCTCATCATCAGTGCCACGAAGGCCGGAAGCTCTGTCTGCAGCCGGTCCGCGGCGCGCCGCAGCAGTGAGGTCCTGTCGGCGAGCGGGGCCCAGCCCGGCTTTGCAGCGGCGAAGGCGCGATCGACCAGATCGCTCGACGCTATGGTCACGGTGCCCACGATGTCGGTGTCGCTGGCAGGATTGCGGACAGCTTCTGCCTGTCCAGCCGCAGAAATGTCTGCAAGCAGCGGAGTGGCTGACCACTGACGGCCAGCCGATAACAGGCCCACGGTCAGGTGTTGCAGCGCGGCGTCGTCGGCGAGGTCGATACCTGCCGAATTTTGCCGAATTCCAAAGAGGTCGCGCGGCAAAGGGATTCTTGGATGCGGAGCACCCGGGGGCCGGATCGCTCCGGCGACCTGCGCGGGATCGGCAACGAGGTCATCGATCGCGATTGCGTCGTCGCTGATGCGGTTGACGAAGGAGGAATTGGCGCCGTTCTCGAGCAGCCGGCGGACGAGATAGGCCAGCAGCGTGCCGTGCGTGCCGACCGGCGCGTAGATGCGGCAGGGCCGGTTGAGGTTTTCGCTACCCACGACATGGCTGTGGAGCGGCTCGCCCATGCCGTGGAGACACTGGAACTCATAGCTGCCGGTCTCGAACGTCGGTCCCGCCATCTCGAAGATCGAGGCCACGGTTTGGGCATTGTGGGTGGCGAATTGCGGAAAGACGGCGTCGCGCGCGCCCAGCAGTTTTCTCGCACAAGCGAGGTAGGAAACATCGGTGTAGATCTTGCGGGTATAGACCGGATAGCCGTCGAGGCCATCGACCTGCGCCTGCTTGATCTCGCTGTCCCAGTAGGCGCCCTTGACCAGCCGCACCATGAGCCGGTGCCCACTGCGCCGCGCGAGGTCGACGAGAAAATCGACGACGAAGGGACACCGCTTGCCATAGGCCTGGACGACAAAGCCGATGCCGTCCCAGTCTTTGAGTTCCGGGGCGAAGCACAGAGCCTCGAGGAGATCCAGCGAGATATCGAGCCGGTCGGCTTCCTCCGCATCGATATTGAGCCCGATATTGTAGCTCCTGGCGCGAAGCGCGAGAGCCTTGAGCGTGGGAAGTAGCTCCCCCGTCACCCGGTCGATCTGGCTGCGGCGATAGCGGGGGTGGAGTGCGGAGAGCTTGATCGAAATACCCGGGCCGGCGATCGGGCCCCGCCCCGCCGCGGCGGCGCCGATGGCGTCGATCGCATCCTCGTACGCCTTGCGATAGCGCGCGGCATCGTCGGCCGTTGTCGCGGCCTCGCCCAGCATGTCGTATGAATAGAGAAAACCCCGTCGTTCGAGGCGGCGCGCATTGCGCAGGGCCTCGCCGATGGTCTGGCCGGCAACGAAGGTCTCGCCCATCATGCGCATGGCGATATCGACACCGGTCCGCACGATCGGCTCGCCGCCCCGGGCGATCAGCCGGCCGAGGGCTCGCGCCAGCCCTTCCTCGGGGATAGCGCTGGTGATGCGACCGGTGACCATCAGGCCCCAGGTAGCTGCGTTGACGAACAGCGTCCGTTCCGGGCCGAGATGGGCGCGCCAGTCGCCATGCGAAACCTTGTCACGGATCAGGGCGTCACGCGTGGCGTCGTCGGGGATGCGCAGCAGCGCCTCGGCAAGGCACATCAGGGCCACGCCCTCCTCGCTCGACAGCGAATATTCGTGGATCATGCCGGCAACGCCGCGGCTCGGACCGGCGGCACGAAGCTTTTCCGCCAGGCTCGCCGCGAGGTCCTTGGTTCGTGCGGCGGCTTCAGGGTCCAGTGTTGCAGCCGCGATGAGCGGCGGTACGCTATCTGACTCGGGCGCGCGGATGACATCGCGGATGGCAATCCGAAGCGGTCCGGACCGAGGTGCGGGCCCGCTGAACCCGGCGAATGGCTGCGCCGGGTTGGATCCTGCCCCACTCGATCGATCCATTGCGGCCTGCCCTCTGCCCGACGATCTGCCCGCGACGAGCGATGCCGAGCAGTTGTAGCGCAGGTTCGCGCCGTTGGGCGAGATCGGGTGACGACAGCTAATTCAAAGGTGAACCAAGGCGGTCGCCCGGCCAGTTCGCGAGAGCATGGGATCGCCTCGAATGGCGCGTGAGCGGAATGCCGAGGGTTTTCAACTGGGTGATCGTCGCCTCGTCGCAGTGCTCTGGAGCATTACTGCGTGTCGGGCTAGCGATCTTGGAAAGCTCCAAGGCCACCAAGACCCAGGAGACGCTGGCTGGGGCGCTAGGATTCGAACCTAGGAATGGCGGTACCAAAAACCGCTGCC
>JBDTVO010000005.1:0-29021 GCA_040007135.1 Devosia sp.
GGAACATCATCTGTCGTCTCAACTATCTGACCGAAGAGGAAGAGGTGGCGGTGGTGCAGGTGCGGTCGCCCTGGATGCGGGACGCTTCGAATGCGGCCATCGTGCTGCAGATGGTGCGCATGGCGGCGCAGACCCGTATCGGGTTTGAAGCCGGCGATGTCTCGACCGTGATGTCCCCGCGCACCGTCATGGCGTGGGCCGAGAACTACCGGATCTTCCGCGATCTCGACTTTGCGTTCGAGACGGCCTTCCTCAATCGCTGCGAGGAATCGGAGCGACCGGTTTTCGCCGAGTACTATCAGCGCTGCTTCGGCCACACGCCGCAGTCGAAGGCTGATCAGCTGTGGCAGCGGATGGGCGAACCAGGCGTCTCGCCCCGTAGCCCCGATCCGGAGCGAGAGTCGAACAGCACAAAACGCGCATAAGAAAAGGTGCCTTTGGGCAGGAACCGGGCCGCGCCCTTCTAATATCGTTCTGCTTTCGGGGGGACGAGTTCATGGCGAAAATCCTGGTGCTGTACTATTCGAGTTGGGGCCACATGGAGGCGATGAGCATCGCCGCCGCCGAGGGGGCGCGCTCGACCGGCGCCAAGGTGGACATCAAGCGCGTCGCCGAAACCGTACCGGCCGAGGTGTCCCAGGCAATGGGCTTCAAACTGCAGCAGGATGCTCCGGTGGCCGATCCCGGCGAGCTTGAGAACTATGATGGATTCATCATCGGGGTCTCGACGCGGTACGGCCTGATGACCGCGCAGATGAAGAATTTCTTCGACCAGACCGGTGGGTTGTTCGATCGCGGGGCGCTGGTCGACAAGGTGGCGACCGTCATGTCGTCGGCCGCCAACCAGCATGGTGGCGTCGAGAACGCCATCCTCACCACCCAGCATCTGCTGCAGCACCATGGCGTCATCATTGTGCCGCTCGGCTACACCTATGCCGGCCAGAAGGGCTCGGACATGGTCCGCGGCGGCTCGCCCTACGGCATGACGACCTCGGCCAACTCCGATGGGTCCCGCCTGCCCAGCCCGCAGGAGCTCGAGGGTGCAAAGTTCCAAGGCAAGCGCCTGGCGGACATTGCCATCCGACTGAACGGCTAGAGCTGCGACGCGCAAAACTTTCTTGTTCGTAAAGCGAACGACGAGACGCCGGCGTCAATCTCGCGAACCCCGCTCTCCGCCGGGGCTTTGCCGATTTGCGCGGTGCTTGCTCTTGGATAGTTGGCCCGCTACCTTCCCTTGCAGCGAACAAGTCCGTCGAAAAGGCGGTAGGGAGGATGAATGGTGCTGGCAGGGGCGCCGTTTCGCGTCCAGGAGACGCACGGCATCTTGTTGCGTCCCGGAAACAACATCCGGGCGTCCAGTGACAAGTTCAACTGGACCTCGCTTTACGCCTCGGCGCAACGCGAGCTGCCCTACGAGGGCTTTTTCGGCGCGGTGGATGACCAGCTGATCGTCCTGCACATGGATGGACCGGTCGCCATCGATCGGCTGCGCGGGCCGGCAAATGCGCGCTGCGTGGTTCCCGCCGGGGGCATTCACCTGGTGCCTGGCGGCATGGATTTCGGCGTCCGGCTGATGGGCGCTCTCAACACGTTGCACGTCTATGTCCGTCGTTCGATCATCGAGGAGGTGGCCGCCGAGCTCGTCGACGGGGATCCGCTCCACGTCGAGATCCCGCCGCAGTTCCTGGCCCCTGATCCGGCGCTCAACAGCCTGCTTGCGGCGATCAACGCGGCCCTGACCGAGGACGAATACGGCACCGGCCTTTATGTCGACTACCTGGCGCGCGCCATCGCCTCACAATTGGTACGTCATCATTCGACGCGCAACGTTCGCACCGACCCACCGCTTGCTCCACCGGCCGATATCGGGCCCGTCGTTGCCCATGCGGTCGAGTTCATGCGCAGCAATCTCGATCGGCAGATCAGTCTCGACACGATTGCGGCGGTGGTGAACCGCAGCCCCAGTCACTTCGCCCGGCAGTTTCGGCAGGAATTGGGACTGCCGCCACACCAGTACCTGCTGGTGCTTCGTCTCAAGCGCGCTCAGCACCTGCTGCAGAACTCGCGGACCTCGATCGCCGAAATTGCGTTCGAGTGCGGTTTTTCACATCAGGAGCACCTGACCCGGATGTTCCGCCGCTGGTGCGACACGACTCCCGCCGCGTATCGGAAGGCGACGCGGAACTAGTCCCGCGCGCCGCCGTAGTCGTTTTGTGCAGCGTCAGCCGTCGTTCGTGCAGGAACGGGCTAACAAGCGTCCCTACGCTCACTTCTGGTTCCTGGAGCCTTGTGGCACGAGGGCGCCGGAGACAGCATGGAGCCGTTTGCCTTCCAGACCTTTCCGCAGCGCGTCGTGTTCGGTTCGGGCACGCTTGCGGCCATCGGCGACGAGATCGAGCGGCTCGGGCACCGGCGGGCGGTGGTGCTGTCGACGCCCGAGCAGGCCGCGAGTGCCGGCGCCGTAGCCGAGGACCTGGGGAGCCTCTGCGTCGGGGTGTTCGCCGGGGCTGCCATGCACACCCCGGTTTCGGTCACCGAAGCTGCGTTGCGCCAGGTGACGGCGCTCAACGCCGACTGCCTGGTGTCGATCGGCGGCGGCTCGACCACAGGTCTTGGCAAGGCGATCGCACTGAGGACGAATCTCGACCAGATCGTCATCCCCACCACCTACGCCGGGTCGGAGGCAACGCCCATCCTCGGCGAGACCGAAGACGGCGAGAAGACGACGCGGCGAAGCGCCAAGGTCCTGCCGGAGGTCGTGGTCTACGACACCGACCTCACGCTCGGCCTGCCGATCAGGCTCAGCGTCACATCCGGGCTGAACGCCATAGCCCACGCCATTGAGGCGCTCTACACGCAAGACCGCAATCCGGTCATCTCGCTACTTGCCGCGGAAGGCATTCGCGCCCTCGGAGTGGCACTCCCAAAGGTCATCGTCGACCCCAAGAACCGCGAGGCGCGCAGCGATGCCCTCTATGGCGCGTGGGCGTGCGGCACCTGCCTCGGGGCGGTCGGCATGGCGTTGCACCACCGCATCTGCCACGTGCTCGGCGGCAGTTTCGACCTGCCGCATTCCGAGACCCACGCCGTCATTCTGCCGCATGCGACGGCGTTCAACGAAACGACCGTAGGTACGCTGCTGCGTCCGGCCGCCCAGGCCATCGCCGTCGAAGAACTCGGGCCGGGGCTCTACGATCTCTCACTGCGCCTCGGGGCGCCAATGACCCTGCGGCAGATCGGCATGCTGGAGGAGGGGCTCGACCGCGCCGCCGACCTCATCGTCGACAAACCCTACTGGAATCCGCGTCCGGCCGATCGTCACAGCGTTCGACAGTTGTTGGACGACGCATATTTCGGACGAAGGCCAAGCCTGCACTGACTGAACCCATCGGGAGGAAACAATGTCCACGTCACTCAATCGCCGTTCGATACTCAAGGGTGCCGCCGCCAGCGTCGCCGCCATCAGCGCCGGAGGCCTTTTCGCGCCGGCGGTGCGTGCCGCCGGTCCAATCAAGATCGGCTATGTGACGCCGCAATCGGGGCCGCTCGCGGCTTTTGCCGAAGCCGACAAGTTCGTCATTGATGCAATGAGCAAGCTCGCCGGAAGCGGTATCCAGATCGTCGCCCGCGACAGCCAGTCCGACCCCAACAAGGCGGCCGAAGCCGCCAAGTCGCTGATCGTCGACGAGGGCGTAAACCTGATGGTGGTGGCGTCGACGCCGGAGACCACCAACCCGGTTTCGACCGTGTGCGAAGTCGAGGAAGTGCCGTGCATCTCGACGATGGCGCCGTGGCAGCCTTGGTACATCGGGCGGCAGACCAATCCGGGCGATCCCAAGAGCTGGCAGGGATTCAAATCGACGTTCCACTATTTCTGGGGCCTTGAAGACATCATCGCCGTCTATTCGGCGATGTGGAACCAGCTCGATACCAACAAGAAGGTCGGTGGGCTGTTCCCCAATGACGGCGACGGCAACGCCTGGGGCGATCCGAATGTCGGCATCGCGCCCGGACTTGCCGCCAATGGTGGCTATGCGGTCACCGATCCGGGCCGCTACAACAATCTCAACGACGATTTCACCGCGCAGATCACCGCGTTCAAGAGCGCCGGGACCGACATCGTCACCGGGGTCGTGATCCCGCCGGACTTCACCACGTTCTGGACGCAGGCCAACCAGCAGGGGCTGAAGCCCAAGGCCGTGACGGTGGCCAAGGCCATCCTGTTCCCTGCTTCGGTCGAAGCGCTCGGACCTTTGGGACACAATCTGTCCTCAGAGGTTTGGTGGACACCTGATCATCCCTTCAAGTCCTCGCAGACCGGCGAGACCGGCCGGCAGGTTGCCGATGCCTTCACCAAATTCTCGGGCCGCCCGTGGACACAGCCGATCGGCTTTGTCTATTCGCTGTTCGAGGTGGCGCTGGATGTGCTCAAGCGCGCCGGCGATGCATCCGATCCGGCCGCCGTCATCGCGGCCATCAAGGCCACCAATCTCGATACGCTCACCGGGAAGGTCCAGTGGGGTACTGACGCTTCCCTTGGTCCGATTGCCGAAAACGTCTGCAAGACCCCCCTGGTCGGTGGGCAATGGCGGATCAAGGACGACAAGAAGACCTTTGATCTGGTTGTGGTCGACAACAGCCACGCACCGAATGTGCCTTCGGGTGGTAAGATGGAACCCATCGCCTGATTTCGACGGGTGGGAATGCTGCTCGAACTCGCCGGCGTCAGTAAGCGCTTCGGAGCGGTCGTTGCCGCCGACGGGGTTGACCTGTCGGTGGCGGCTGGCGAAGCGCTGGGCATCATCGGCGCCAATGGCGCTGGCAAGTCGAGCCTGTTCAATCTCGTGACCGGCGTCCTCAGCCCGGACGCCGGCACGGTCACCCTCGATGGTCGCGATATCAGCCGCGATCCTGCGGGCGAGCGCTGCCGGGCCGGGATCGGCCGCAGCTTTCAGATCCCACGGCCATTCGAGAGCCTCTCGGTGTTCGAGAACCTCTTGGTGGCGCGACGGTTCGGAACGGCCGATGTCGACGCCGACGCCACCGACGCCTGCGCGGCCGTCCTTGAGCGGACCGGCCTCATCGGCAAGGCGAATGTGGTCGCCGGGCGGCTGACGCTCCTCGATCGCAAGCGCCTCGAGCTGGCACGGGCGCTCGCGACCTCGCCCAAGCTGCTCCTGCTCGATGAGATCGCTGGCGGGCTGACTGAGGCGGAATGCGGCGAGCTGGTAGAGATGGTCAAGGGGTTGAACGCGGAGGGCATCACGATCGTGTGGATCGAGCACATCGTGCATGCCCTGCTATCGGTCGTGACCCGGCTGGCCGTGCTCGACTTCGGACGCAAGATCGCCGACGGCGAGCCTCGCGCGGTGATGGCCGACCCAGCGGTCAGACGTTCCTATCTGGGCATCGAAGCGGCGGTGCGATGACGATGCTCGAGACGCACGGCCTCCAGGTCTTCTACCGCGATTTCCAGGCTCTCTTCGGGGTCGACGTCAGCGTCAATGAAGGCGAGACGGTCGCCATCATCGGCGCCAACGGGGCAGGGAAGTCCTCGTTCCTGTCGGCACTCAGCGGACTGTCGAGCTCGCGTGGCGAGCAGATCCTGCTCGACGGCAAGCCGATCGGCGGCACCCGCCCGTTCGATATGGTCAAGTTCGGCATCGTGCTGGTTCCCGAGGGCCGCAAGCTCTTCCCCTCGCTCAGTGTGGAGGAGAACCTCCTGATCGGCGCCGAGGGCAAGTCGGTCGATCGCGGCTGGACTCTTGAGTCGATCTACGAATTGTTCCCGGTCCTGAGGGAGCGTCGCGTGCAGCCATCGACAACGCTCTCGGGCGGCCAGCAGCAGATGGTTGCCATCGGACGCGCGCTGATGGCCAACCCGCGCCTGCTGCTGTGCGATGAGATTTCGCTGGGCCTGTCGCCCGCAGTGATCCGCGACGTCTACGCCGCTCTCGCCGAGATCAAGCGGCGAGGCACCACGATCGTCATTGTCGAGCAGGACCTGAGCGCTGCCCTCAGCGCTGCCGACCGGGTGTACTGCTTCATCGAAGGGCGCGTCAGTCTCTCGGGACGGCCGTCCGAGCTGACGCATGACCAGATCCAACTCGCGTATTTCGGGGGCTGACGAGTGGGCATCCTCAACACCGTCATCCAGGGTGTCCTGCTCGGCGGATTGTATGCGCTCTACGCCGCCGGGCTCGCTCTGATCTTCGGTGTCATGCGACTGGTCAACCTTGCCCACGGCGATTTCATCGTGTTGGGCGCCTTTGTCATCCTGTCCATCGGCACGGCGCTGGGCCTGCCAGTCTCTATCGCGGCGCTGATCGCGCTGCCGTTCATGTTCGCCTTCGGCTGGGCCCTGCAGCGGCTGATCCTAAATCGCACCCTCAAGAACGATCTGCTTGTCCCATTGCTCGTCACCTTCGGCCTTTCGATCATCGTCCAGAACGGTCTCCTGCAACTGTTCTCCGCCGATAGCCGCAGGCTGTCGCTGGGGGCGCTCGAAACGGCGGCCTTCAGCGTTGGCGACATCTCGCTGGGAGTTGTCCCGGTGCTGACTTTGGCGACGGCGATCGCGGTGCTCATCGGGCTCAGCCTGCTGTTCTATCGTACGCGGCTCGGGCGCATCCTGCGGGCCACCTCGGACTCTGTCGAAGTCGTCCAGCTCATGGGCATCGATCCGAGGAAGGTCTTCGCGATCGCCATGGGCCTCTCCTTCGTCGTCATCGCCATCTCGGCGTTCTTTATGGGCGTGCGCGCCAATTTCGATCCCAGCGCGGGTCCGGGGCGGCTGCTGTTTGCGTTCGAGGCCGTGGTAATCGGCGGGCTCGGGAGCTTCTGGGGAACGCTGCTGGGGGGCATCATTCTGGGGGTGGCGCAAACCATCGGTGGCGCGATCAGTCCGGAATGGCAGCAACTCGCGGGGCATGTGGTCTTTCTGGCCGTGATCCTGCTGCGACCGCGCGGCCTCCTGGCGAGGCCTGGATGATGGCGCAGCGATACGTGATCGTCACCGCAACCCGCACCTCGCGGGTCGCGCTTCTGGTCTTCCTGGCGGGCATCGTCGCTCTCGCCGTCGCGCCGCACTTTGTGCCGCGCTCGCTGCTGCAGGACTTCATCCTGGTGTTTCTGCTCATCGCGATGTCGCAATGCTGGAACCTGCTTGCCGGCTATGCCGGGCTGATCTCTGTCGGCCAGCAGGCCTTTGTCGGCCTCGGCGGATATGGGCTGTTCGCTGCCATCGTCAGCTTCGGCATCGATCCCCTGCTCGCAGTCCTGCTGTCGGCGCTTTGCGTTGCGGTGATCTCGATTCCGGTAGGCTTCGTGGTCTTCCGGATGCAAGGCGCCTATTTTGCCGTCGTCACCTGGGTCGTGGCGGAGGTGTTCCGCCTGCTGCTGGCGCAATGGAAGGCGCTGGGGGGAGGGACGGGCACCTCGCTGCCCCGCAGCGCAACTAGCGATATGTTCGGGCTCGGCTGGGCGGCCGAACTGTTCGGCGTGCGCAGCGCCGCGGCGCGCGAGATCGTCATCTACTGGGCAGCGCTCGCGGTGATGGTGGTTGTCATTGCGATTGTGTACCGCCTGCTGCGCTCGCGGCTGGGCCTTGCTCTGTCGGCTATCCGCGACAGTGAAATTGCCGCCGAGAGCGTCGGTGTCCATATCGTTCGAGCCAAATTCGCTGCCTATGTCTTCGCCGCCTTCGGTACGGCGCTGGCCGGCGCGCTTTATTTCCTCGACAGCGCCCGCATCTCGCCAGACTCCGCCTTTTCGGTCCTCGACTGGACGGCCTACGTTATCTTCATCGTCGTCATCGGCGGCATCGGCACGATCGAGGGGCCGGTCCTCGGCGCCATCATCTTCGTGGTCCTGCAATCGACGCTGTCCAGCTTTGGCCCCTGGTACCTGATCCTGCTCGGCGTCCTCGGAATCGCGGTCATGCTGCTGGCCCCAAAAGGCCTCTGGGGCACCTTCAGCGCCGCTACGGGAATCCACCTGTTTCCGACCCGACGACGCCTCGAGGCCGCGCAGCCGGGCAAGCCCGAACCGGAGGCCTGACCATGTCCAGCGACTTCAACGAACATTCGATCACCGATGCCGTGCTCGACCGCTTCGCCGCTACGCCCGATCCGCGGCTCCGGCGGATCATGCAGAGCCTCGTGCGCCATGCCCACGACTTCGTGCGCGACGTCGGGCTGACCGAAGAGGAATGGCTCGCGGCCATCATGTTCCTGACCCGCACCGGTCACATGTCCGACGACCGGCGGCAGGAATTCATCCTGCTCTCGGATACGCTCGGTATCTCGATGCTGGTCGACGCGATCAACCATCGCCAGCCGGCAGGCGCCACCGAGACCACGGTGCTCGGCCCATTCTACACCCAGAATCCGCCGGTGCTGCCGCCGGGCGCCGACATCTCGAGTGGCCTCGAGGGAACGCCGCTCTTCGTCACGGGCAGCGTGACGGCCGCCGATGGAACCGTCCTCGCGGGAGCGGCCGTCGATGTCTGGCAGGCCGACGACGATGGATTCTACGACGTGCAGAAGCCGGGCGATGATCCGCAACTGAGGGCTCGGTTCATTGCCGACGAGGACGGGCGCTTCCGGCTTTGGACGCTGGTGCCGAAATACTATCCGATACCGTTTGATGGACCGGTCGGCGACATGCTGACGGCGACGAAGCGCCATCCTTACCGCCCGGCACATATCCATTTCATGATCTCGCGTCCCGGGTACGAAACGCTGGTGACGCACCTGTTCGTCGATGGCGATCCTTACCTCGACAGTGATGCCGTGTTCGGTGTGAAGCAGTCTCTGATCGTGCAGCTCACCGACGAGAACGGAGCCGCCCCGGGACGCGACCTGATCGGCGGCTGGAAGAGCATCGACCACCATTTCGGATTGAAGCCGGCCAAGGCTGCCGTTTGACGGATCCAATCCGCTTGCGGGTCGCTCCAGGATCGTTTCGTGCTGAAAAGCTGCGTGGAACATGCAGGGCGGGCGCGCCGGCGCGCCGCAAGATCGCACGAACTTGCGGGAGGACGAATTGCGCAGCACCGACCGGTTCCTGACGACGCATACGGGCAGCCTGCCGCGGCCGGACGATCTGGTCGAAATGGTGATCGCGACCCAGCGCGGCGACGAGGTCGATCCGCTGGCGCTTGAGCGGCGCATAACCACGGCAGTGCTGGAATCGACGCGCCGGCAGGTCGAAGCCGGGGTCGACATCGTCAACGACGGCGAGATGAGCAAGCCCAGCTACGCGACCTATGTGCTGCAGCGGCTCAACGGGTTCGGCGGCTCCGGCAACAGCTTTCCGTTCGCCGACCTCAAGGAGTTTCCGCGCGTCGCCGCGCGGGTGACCGGGGACCCGGGCCGCAAGTACCGCCGAACTCCGGGCTGCAACGCGCCGATCTCGGTCTCCGATTTCGACGCGGCCAAGAAGGACATGGATCGGCTGAATGCAGCGGCGAAGGCGGCCGGCGCCCCCCAGACATTCACCAGCGCGGCCTCTCCCGGCGTTATCTCCTTCTTCTTCAAGAATGAATATTACCCCAGCCACGAGGCGTACGTGTTCGCCATCGCCGATGCGATGCAGCACGAGTACGAGGCGATCGCGGCGGCGGGTGCCATCGTCCAGCTCGACTGCCCGGACCTCGCGATGGGCCGGCACGTGCACTACCAGGACGCCAGCCTCGAAGACTTCCGCAAGGTCTTCCAGATCCACATCGAGGCGCTCAACCACGCGGTGCGCAACATTCCGGCCGAGCAACTGCGCATGCACATGTGCTGGGGCAACTATCCCGGACCGCACCATTGCGACGTGCCGCTGGCCGACGTCATCGACCTCATGTGGAAGGCCAAGCCGCACGCCTACCTGATCGAGGCGGCCAACCCGCGCCACGCGCATGAGTGGCAGGTGTTCGAGACGGTCAAGCTGCCCGAGGGCAAAGTGCTGGTCCCGGGCGTGATCGAATGCCAGTCGAACTATATCGAACATCCCGAACTGGTGGCACAGCGCATCGGCCGCTACGCCAACCTCGTCGGGCGGGAGAACGTGGTTGCTGGCGTCGATTGCGGCTTTTCGATTCACGTCGGGATGGGCGGCGTCGATCCCGATGTCACCTATCGCAAGCTCGCAGCGATGGCCGAAGGGGCTCGCATCGCTTCAAGGAAATATTGGCCGAAGGCCGCCTAGTCACAAGGGGAGGACACAATGCGCGAAGAGCACACGATCGTCACGGGCATCCACCACTGCACCATCTGCGTCGGTGCGGCCCAGGAGGACATCGATTTCATGACCCAGGTGATCGGGCAGCGACTGATCAAGCAGACCGTGCTGTTCGACGGCAGCGCACCGATCTATCATCTCTACTACGCTAACAAGAACGCCGAGATCGGCACGGTGATGACGACGTTTCCGTTCAAGCAGGCGGGCGTGTTCGGTCGTCGGGGCACCGGACAGATCGCGGCCACAGCCTACTCGGTGGCAGAGAACGCCATGGATTTCTGGGTCGGTCACCTCAACAAGCACAAGGTGAAGCACTCGGGTATCCAGAAGCGGTTCGGGCTGAACTACCTCCGCTTTGCCGAACCCTCGGGCAACGTCTACGAGCTGATCGGCGATGATCGCGACAAGCGCGCCGGCTGGACCACGGACGAGATCTCCGAAGCCAATTCGGTGAAGGGCTTCAATGCGACGATCATGTCGGTGCGCGAGGTCGAGGGCCAGCACGACTACTTCACGATCGGCCTTGGGTTCACCAAGACCGGACAGGAAGGCCGCTTCCACAAATACGACATCCAGGACGGCGGGCCGTGCAAGACCGTCATCCTCGAGCACAACCCCGAGACGCCGGCCGGAAGCTGGACATTCGGCGCCGGCACGCCGCACCATGTGGCTTTCGCCGTCGCCAACGACGATCTGCAGATGAAGCTCAAGCTCTATCTCGAGGGCCTTGGCTACACCGACGCATCCGAGAGCAAGGACCGCAACTACTTTCATTCGGTCTATGTGCGATCGCCCGGTGGCATCCTCACCGAGCTTGCGACCACCGATATCGGTTTTGCTGTCGACGAAGACCCCAAGGAGCTTGGCACGCACCTGCTGCTGCCGCCGTGGTTCGAGAGCCGCCGCGCCGAGATCGTCGCGCCGCTCGAAAAGATCACGGTGCCTGCAGCGAACCGGGCTCGTGCATAACCAGCCGGTCATCGAAAAGCTGGTGGGGCGCCCGCGCCTCACCGTCGTTCTGGTCCACGGGCGAACGTTGACGCCAGCCTATATGGACGCGCTGGCGGAACGGCTGGCTCTCGAGCACGTGCGCTACCTGTTCCCGGCGGCCGAGGGGAATTCCTGGTATCCAAAGACCTTGTTTGCGCCCCTGGCCGACAACGAGCCTGGCCTTGATGCCGCGATCGCCCACTACGAGACGCTCATCGCTGGTCTGCTCGCCACGGGCACGCCATTGGAGTGCATCGTTGTCGGCGGTTTTTCGCAGGGCGCCTGTCTGACGGCGGAATTCCTCAGCCGGCACCCGCGCCGCTTCGGGGCCGCCATTCTGTGGACAGGGGGAGCGATCGGCCCGCCCGGCAGGACGTGGCCGCCACGGCCGGCGCTGGCCGGACTGCCGGTCTACCTCACGACCAGCAAGGTCGATCCTTTCGTTCCCGCATCGCGGGTGATCGAGACTGCCGACTGGCTAACGGCCTCGGGAGCCCTGCCGGAAATGGAGATTTTCGAAAACCGCGAGCACATGGTGAGCGACCGAGAGATCGAAAGGGCGCGGCAAATGCTGGTCGCCCTGGCGCCTGGTGGCTGACGATCACCCGGTTGTAGCGGCGACGCGGCACGACATGCCGGTTAGCGCATCGAAAATTTGACAATTGCGTGCGGTACGCGAACGCTGGCGTTGCCCGGGCTTGTCGAGTGGCATAGTCAATCGAGGAATACCGGGGCACCTGGGAGACGGGATTCGTCACGTTGACGGAATTCCAGCTGAGTGCCGGCTTGTGAGTTTGGTGCGCTTGTGCGTATACCGAACGTGCATTGGTTGGATGATCAGATATGGGCGCGCGTGCTGCGGCATCACGGGAAATCGACGAGGGCGACCGCGAGGTCGTGGCCGGCCTGGTCCATGGGATCTCGGTCATTCAAGCGCTGCAGAAGCGGTCTGGGATGACCCAGTCCGAACTGAGCGGCGTGACCGGACTGACGCGCGCCACGGCGCGCCGCAGCCTGATAACCCTGACGATGCTCGGCTACGTCGACGCGACGGATGGTGCCTACCGGTTGACGCCAAAGGTCATCGAGTTCGCGACCGGCTATCTCAACGCCACCCACGGCTGGATTGCGACCGCCTCGCCCTTCCTCGAACTTCTGCGCAACCGGGTCGAGGAAAACGTGTCCGCGGTGGTGCTCGACAGGACCGAGGTTGTCTACGTGGCGTCCTATGCCGCTGATACGGTGATGTCGCTCAATGTCAGGATCGGGGGGCGGAAGCCCGCCTACTGCACGGCCATGGGCCGTGTATTGCTTGCCGCGATGCCGGACGATTGTGTCGAGGGTGTTCTCGAGATGAGCAACATCCAGCGCAAGACCGGCAGGACAGAAGTGGCGATGGAGGGCCTCCTCGCCGAAATCCGCAAGGTCCGGGAACAGGGCTATGCCGTCATCGACCAGGAGCTCGAGCCCGGCTTGATTGCTGTCGCTGTGCCGCTGAAGAACCTGCGCGGCGACGTGGTCGCAGCGATCAACATCTGCGGCCACACGATGCACACGAGTGCCGACAAGCTGCTGACGACGTGCCTCACGGAAGCCCTCAAAACCGCCAGGCAGATCGGTGCCCGAATCCCCTGATGCGTCGGCCTGCCAGCCTACCAGGCAGAGCGAATAATATTCTGTCTCAGTGACTTAGTTATGGCGCAGCCGGCCCGGCGTGCTTCCCAGCTTCCGCGACATGGTTGCGGTCAGATGTTGCTGGGAGGCAAATCCGCAGGCCAGCGCGATATCGGAAATCGGCTCGCTCGAGCTTTCGAGCAGGTGGCGCGCTCTCGCGAGGCGCGCATTGATCACGAATTGATAGGGCGATAGGCCGGTGCGATCTCTGATGCCGTGGAACACCGATCGCAACGGCAGGTCGGCCACCTTGGCCAGCATGTCGCAGCTGATATCGGTTTCGAGCTCGGCTTCGACGAATTCGGTAATGCGCCGGAAAGCCGTGTCGGAGATTCCGGCCGGTCGTTCTGTCCTGCTCGTGTCGAGCGAACGGATCGTCTCGACGTAGACGAGACCGCCCAGATACTGGATCTCCAGCGGATCGAGGGCACCTCCGCTTGCCAGCCGCTCCCGCGCGTACCGGGCCAGGTGCCGGATGGCTTCGCCTTGAATGTTGTTGACGCTGCCATTCAGACGGGCCGCTGACAGGCTGATGTCCGACACCGACTTCTGAAATTCGTCCGAGTAGGAAAAAGCGATGAAGCCGTGGCGGACAGAGCGTGCCGCCACTTTGACCCGACCGTACCGCGGATGGAACGCGGTGGTCTCACCGCGAAATGTCAGCGACTTCTCGCGGTCGTCTTCGTACTGAGTGCGGGAGACGATGTCTCCGAGCAGGAGGCAGATCACGTCGGCCCCATTCTCGAATTCGAGGGCGTAGGGGCTTGCCCCGGCAACGCAATACTCGACCCCGGCGAGGCTGGGTCGCATCGTGAATTGGTCCAGCCCGCCATGGTACACCGTGGCGGTACGCCCGGAAGTGGCCACCATGTCCCCCCTCGACCACTGTTCGCTCTACGAACTTCGTTGAGCCCAGCAGGTCGCGTCGGGAGCCCCGTTTAGTCGAGGCTTCTCCAACACGAAAGCTTTGCACAACGATCCTGGTGATTCAACCGTCCCGGTGTTCGTCTATCGAACGGCACATCCGGATTTGCGCAGAATCCTGAAAATCCGGCCACGATCGTGAAAGACGCACAGGGTTCGAATGCTCACCTTCGAGCCAAGAACGGCGCGGGGTCATGCGCTGCACTCGGTTGAAGCGCGGGAAGAATGAGCAAGATCGCACGGAAATCATCGGCACCGGTCAAGCCCGCGGCGTTCGACCTCGAGACCGATGTGGTCGTCGTCGGCAGCGGCGTCGGCGGTCTCGCCTCTGCGCTTTTCAGTCGCTGGCAGGGGAACGACGTCGTCCTCCTCGAGAAGGCCGACGATCTCGGGGGGACCACGCGCAAGGCGGCTTTCTGGTACTGGGTCCCCAACAACCGGCACATGCAGTCCGTCGGCATTGAGGACAAGAAGGAAGACTGCATCCGCTACATGGCGAGGCTGTCGCGTCCGGAATCCTATGACGCCGGCGATCCCCATTTCGGCATGACCGACTGGGAGTACGATTGCTACGCGGCCATCTACGACAATGCCTCACTCGCCACTGAGCTGCTGGCCGAAAAGGGCGCCCTCGAATACCGCCATTGCGACTTCGTGCCCGACTACTGGGCCGAGTTGCCGGAGGACAAGGCCCCCAAGGGCCGCGTGCTGTTGCCCAAGACGGCTCGCGACACGATGTCGGACGGCGGAGAAGTTGCAGTTCGCACCATGTCGAGCAAGGCCAAGACCGATGGCGTCGATATCCGTGCCGGTCACCGGGTGCAGCGGACAATCGTCGACGAGCAGGGCAGGGTAGTGGGCGTTGAGGCTGACACCGCCTCCGGCAAGACCCTGCGGCTGAAGGCGCGCAAGGGCGTGGTGTTCGCCTCGGGTGGCTTCACGCACGACGTCACCATGCGCAAGAATTTCCTCAGCGTTCCGATCCTGGGTGGATGCGCGGCGCGGAGCAACGAGGGAGATTTCGTCAATATCGGCTCGGCGGTCGGCGCTGAACTGCGCAATATGAACTACTCGTGGATGTGCCCGATCGTTCTCGAGAAAGCGCTCAACGACGACCCGTCGCTAATCGGCACCTTCTCGCCTTCCGGCGACTCCATGATCTATGTGGACATGAGCGGCCGGCGGGTCACCAACGAGAAGCTCGCCTACAACGAGTCGGCGCAGGCATTCTTCAAATGGGACCCGGCGCAGGGAACATATCCGAACCTCGTTCTGGCGGCGATCTGGGATGAGCGCGCCCAGAAGCATTCGGCGAGCGACGAGTATGGCCGCTTCATCGTTCCGCCGGGCATCGACGACAGTCACGTCGTCAAGGGAGCAACGCTCGCGGAGCTCGCTGACAATCTGCGCGGCCGCGTCAAGAAATACGCCAAGCGGATCGGCAATCTCGCGATCGCAGATCAATTCGAGACCACCCTGAGGGCGACCATCGCGCGCTTCAATGGCTTCGCGAAGGCCGGAAAGGATCTCGACTTCGCCCGTGGCGAGCGCCAGGTCGAGCTGCTGTTCAACGGGCCCGCGGCCGAAAGCCCGGCCGCACCCAATCCAACGATGTATCCGATTAGCGATACGGGCCCCTACTACGCGGCGCTGCTGACTGGGGGCAACCTCGACACCAAGGGCGGTCCCGTGGCGAACGTCGACGGACAGATCCTCGACCATGACGGCAAACCGATCGCGGGCCTCTATGGAGTTGGCAATTGCGTCGCGTCCGCCTCGGCCCGGGCATACTGGGCCGGTGGCGCCACGATCGGGCCGATCCTGGCGTTTGCGTACCTGGCTGCCAAAGCCCTCAACGCCGAAGGAAGGCATTGAGCCGCGAACGCGCCACTCAAACCAAATGACGAGGGGAGAACAATCTTGGCACTGACAACACAGACCATGACCGACGAGCAGAGGAAGTCCGTTGCCATCGAATACCTCAAGGCGTTCGACAATGGCGGCGTCACCTCAACCGGCGGCTCGATCCTCGATCTCTTCGCCGAGGATGCGCAGGTGTATTTCCCGAAATGGGGACTGGCGCACGGCAAGGCGCAGATTGGCCAGATGTTCGGGGATGTGGGTGGCACGCTGAAGTCCATCGTGCACCACTACTCGGCCTTCAACTGGGTGTTTTCCGGGAGCGACGTGGTCGTGTGCGAGGGCACCAGCCATGGCGAGCACAACGACGGACCCTGGCGCGCGGGCGTGCCCGAGTGGGCGGCAGGCCGGTGGTGCGATGTCTTCGAAATCCGCGACTGGAAGATCCATCGCTGCTTCATCTATCTCGACCCCGACTACGCCGGGAAGGACACAGCCCGCTACCCCTGGATCAAGAAGTAGCCGATCCCGGACCAAGCGCGCTGTCGACTCGGAGGCTACGCGGGAGGCGTCGGCAACGGGCCCACGAAGGGCAACGACGGCAAGGGTCGATCTCGAGATCTGCGCGTCTGCGGACGATGAGGCCGCCGGAGCGAGCACTGGACTGATGTTCTCATCAGCGCGTCGCATCTCGACCGAGAGTGCCGGGAGCGACGCGTAGAAAGACATGGAGACGGATTACCGTCGCAAGGGAGGACGAAACAATGTTGAAGTTCAAGACGATGGTTGCGGCCATGGTGGTCGCGACCGGGGCATTCGCGCCAGGGATGGTTTCGGCGGCCGACACCGCCGCTGATCTCATGAAGCATGCGCTGGGCACCAGCGACAATGTCGGCTCGGTCATCGAGGAGACGTTCAAGCGCGCGGCCTTGCCATTGACCGACGAGCAGCGGGCGCTGGCGCTCAAGTGCTGGGCCGACTCGGTTTGTGAAACCGGGCACGGCACGCTGACCGTCGCCTACGCCGACGGCTTCGGCGAGAACGTCTGGCGCCGCGTCACGGCCATGGAATTCATCGAGCAGGCACTGACCTATCCCGACGTCAAGAAGATCATCTATACCTCGGCTCGTGGCGACGCCTCCAAGGCCATCGCCGACCTTCGCTCATACATCGCGCAGAAGGTCGATGTGATCGTCATGTTCGCCGACGCCGGCGAGGCCCTCCTGCCCACGGTCAAGGAAGCGACGGCGGCCGGCATTCTCGTTGATGTTCACAACGGCACCTATATCGGCGGCAAGGCGGGCACCGACTATGTGACCAGCATCGCCGAGGACGTGTGCGGGCTTGGCACGGCGTTCATCAAGACCATCGCCGACAACGTGCCTGGCCCGACCGGGGTGGTCGAACTGGGTGGCACGCCGGGCAACCCGCTCAGTGCGACCTGGCAGGGTTGTGCCGACAAGGAACTCGCCAACCACAAGGACCTCAGCTTCGTCGGCAAAGCCGATACGAACTGGACTCAGGAAGGCACGTTCGAAGCGGTCTCTGGCCTTCTGGCCCAGAACGACAATATCGGCGGCTACGCTTACGAGTATGCGGATGGGTTCCGCGGCGCCCTGCGCGCCTATGATTCGGCCGGCAAGAGCCCCGACGTCGTAGTGGCGCTGCGCACCGACGAGCAGGGCCTGTTCTGCGACTGGGAGAAGCTGAACAATCCCAAGTTCAAGATCTTCTACTCGTCGGGTCAGAACTATCAGTCGCGCATCGCCCTCACTGCGGCGATGATGAAGAAGGCCGGCCAGGATGTCCCTGCTGGCATCAACGTGCCGTTCTCGATGAAGCCGGTCGTCAAGGGCCTCTGCAATCCGGACCTGCCGCTCGACGCGTCGGCGTCGACCCTGATCGACAAGGACATGCTCAAGGCGATGTTCCCCAAGTAAGTATCGCTGGAAGGCAAGCCTGATCGGATGCAACCTGGGGTCGGACACCAAGACGATTGGTGCCCGACCCCTGCCTGGTCGGCGGGCAGGAGCAGTGTGGATGAGCCCCGTTTCGCTCAAATTGACCAGCATCTCCAAGTCCTACCCCGGCGTCCGCGCGCTCGACGCGGTAAGTCTCGAGTGCGCCGCGGGCGAAATTCACGCGGTGCTTGGTGAGAATGGCTCGGGAAAGAGCACCCTGCTGGGCATCGCCAGCGGCGCCGTCACGCCAAACAGCGGTACCGTTGAAATTATGGGTGTGCCGCTCACCACGCCCGATCCGTTGAAGGCGCGCGGGCTCGGTCTCGCCACGGTGTACCAGGACGACTCGCTCGTCCGCGAGCTGACCGTGGCGCAGAACCTGTTTCTAGGCAGCGTCGATCCAACGATCACCTACGGGGGCATGAACGCGTGGGCGGCGCGCCAGCTGGCGACCTACGATCTGCACTTGCCGGTCGACGCGCTGGCGGGCGATCTGACGACGGCGGACCGTCAGTTTCTCGAAATCGTCAAGGCGCTGACGTCCAAGCCCAAGGTGCTGCTGCTCGACGAGCCGACCTCGACGCTCGATCTCGACAGCGTGACCAAGCTGAGTGCGATCGTCCGCAGGCTCGCGGCGGATGGAACGGCGATCGTCTATGTCAGCCATCGGCTGCCCGAGATTCTCGATCTTGCGAACCGCGTCACGATCTTGCGGGATGGAGTGGGCCGGGGGACGTACGAGATCGGCAAGGGCCTGTCGGAGAAAGACCTGGTCTCCCTCATGGTCGGGCGATCGATCGACACCGAATATCCCGCCAAGGGCGTCGGCGCGACAGAGGCCACCGCGCTTGCCGTGAGCCACCTGCGCAGTCGGAACGTCAAGGACGTCAGCTTTGCGCTCCGGCGCGGCGAGATCCTGGGCTTTGCCGGTGCCGAGGGAAATGGACAGCGGGAGACAATCCGCGCCCTGGCCGGGCTCGCCGAGGCAACCGGCAGTGTCAGCCTCGAAGGCAGGCCGGTGCAGTTCTCCACCCCTCGCGAGGCCATCGGCAGCGGCCTCCTCTTTCTGAGCGCCGATCGCGGCTTTGAATCGATATTTCCCGAGCTGGGGATCCGCGAGAACCTGACGCTGCAGGTTCTCGATCGCTTCGCCAGTGGCGGCCTCGTTTCGTCGCCGAGGGAACGCGCCGAGGCTCAGACGCTTGTCCGCGATTACGGCATCGTCACCTCCAGCCTCGACCAGCCGATCAACGGCCTCTCCGGGGGCAACCAGCAGAAGACGGTGCTCGCCCGCAGTTTTCTCTACGGGGCGCAGGTTGTCCTCATCGATGAGCCGACGCAGGGCGTCGATGCGGGTGCCCGGTTTGACATCTACAGTTCCATTCGCGCCAAGGTGGCGACTGGAACGAGCTGCATCGTAAATTCTTCGGATGCGCTGGAGCTGGCAGGCCTTTGCGACCGTGTCCTCGTGTTCTCGCGCGGCCGCATCATCCGCGAGCTGGTGGGAGACGAGGTAACGGAGCCGGCCATCGTCTCTTCGTTCCTGCTTTCGCGAGACACGCATGAGACCAGCGCCCCGCCCTCAAAAATGTCGACGCTTGTCCGCGACTTCGTCGCGGCGCTGTCGGGCGGCGGTGGCCGGTGGTGGATGCCGCTGTCCTTCCTCGCCATATTGACACTGGCGATATCGGCCTTCGCGGCTGCACAGTCCGATGTCTTTCTTACGCCGACCAATCTGCGCCACATTCTGCTTGCAACAGCCCCGTTGGCCCTCGTTGCCGCGGCGCAGTTCATCGTGCTGCTGGTGCGCGGCTTCGATATGTCGGTCGGGTCATTGATGAGCCTGACTGTCGTCGTCGCATCCTACCTGATCGGCGCCGAGATTGGTCCTGTCGCCTTCGTTGTCGGGCTTGCCGGATGCCTGCTGATCGGGCTCGCAGCGGGCCTCTTCAACGGCTGGATGGTCCGCTTCGCCGGCGTCAATCCGGTCATCACCACGATCGCGATGCTGAGCGTTTTCCAGGGTGTCGCACTGATGCTGCGATCGACCCCGGGCGGGTTGATCAATCCCGACTTCACCGAGTTCCTCAAGCTTCAGATCGGTCCCCTCCCGGCGTCGTTCTTTGTTCTATTGGTGCTGGCTGGTGTGGGCGACTTCTGGCTGCATCGCACCCGGAGCGGGCTGCGGGTGCAGGCGGTTGGCTTTCGCGAACAGGCGGCCAAGCGCAACGGCGTGCGCGTCAATTTCCTCCAGGTCCGAGCCTACGTGCTCGCCTCGCTTCTCTCGGTAGTGGCAGGGATGTTCCTGTCGTCGGAAGTCGGCGTCGGCCATCCAACCATCGGCGCCACCTACACGCTGACGAGCATCGCGGCGGCGGTCCTTGGCGGCGCCGCCTTGACCGGCGGCAGGGGATCATTCCTCGGGACGCTGCTGGCGGCGCTGTTCTTTACGGCCACCATCAACGTCATCTCGCTTCTGGGCTTCAATACTGCGGTGGGCATCATCGTCAGCGGCGCTCTCACGCTGTTTGCGGTCTTCCTCTATTCCGGCCTCGGACCCGTCCGCCAGATCTACCAGCGGGTGAGACGGCAGATGCGGAGAACGGCAATGGCCGATGAGTGAGGACGCGCCCTCTGCTGAAGGCGGTATGCCAAAGCGGTCCAGGGCCCCGGTGCAGATGCGTTTTGCCATCATCTGGATTGCGTTTGCGCTCCTTCTGGTGGTGAGCGCCCTCGTTGTGCCGCGCAGCCTGATCCCGTCGAACTTCCTTGCCGTCATTCCGCTGGCGGCGTTCCTCGCCATCGCCTCGATGGGTCAGGCTCTCGTATTGATGACGCGTGGCATCGACCTCAGCGTGCCGGCGATCATGACAATGTCCAGCACGCTCCTACTCGGTATCTCGGGTGGGTCGGACAGCGGCCTGCTCGTCGCACTCGTTGTCGCCCTGGTGGCGGCCATGGCGATCGGCCTGTTGAACGGCATTCTGGTGGGGCTGCTGCAGCTCAACTCGTTGATCGTCACACTGGCGGTCGGCGCCATGCTGTCAGGGGTAACGCTATGGTACCGGCAGGGCCTTCCCGCCGAGTCCCGCGTTCCCCAGGCGCTCGCCGACTGGGGCGGCTCGAGGCTTCTGGGGATCAACGTCTCGGTCTGGGTGGCGCTCGTCCTCGTGGTCGCGCTGACCACGATACTGCGACGCACCACGGCGGGACGGCAGTTCTCAGCCGTCGGCGCAAATCCACGCGCTGCGCACGTCGCCGGAATCAGCGTCGCGATGCATCAGATCGCTGCGTTCGTCTCGGCCGGGTTTCTCTTCGGCGTGGTCGGCATCCTGCTTTCCGCCTTCATCAGAAATCCGACCCTTGAGGTCGGCAATCCATACCTGCTGGCGCCTATCGCGGCGGCTGTCCTCGGCGGCACGGCCATGAGCGGTGGCATCGGCAGCATGATATCGGTTGCCGGCGCGGCGCTGTTCCTCACGCATCTGGGTCAGATGCTGAAGATGATCGGCATGCCCACGTCGGTGCAGTTGATCATCCAGGGCGTCGCGATCGCGCTAGGCATGGGCCTTTCCCAGTTCCGGTTCGCCGTCTCGGCGCTTTTCCAGGATCGCCGCGGCAAAGGGTCATCGCGCCGGGCCGGCTAGACGCGCTCCATGGCCAGGGCGATCCCCTGCCCAACGCCAATGCACATGGTGGCGAGGGCGCGCCGCTTGCCGCTGAGGGCCAGCTCGAGCGCCGCCGTGCCGGTGATGCGGGCGCCGCTCATTCCGAGCGGGTGCCCCAGCGCGATGGCGCCGCCATTGGGGTTCACGTTTGCGGCGTCGTCTGGGAGGCCGAGCGCGCGAAGGACCGCGAGCGCCTGGCCGGCAAAAGCCTCGTTGAGCTCGACGATGTCGAAATCCTGTGGCGTGAGGGCGAGCCGATCGCAGAGCTTGCGGGTCGCGGCAATCGGCCCGATCCCCATGATCCGCGGTGGGACGCCGGCGGCGGCGCCGCCCAGGATCCGCGCGATCGGGGTCAGGCCGTGGCGCCCGGCCGCCGCCTCGGACGCGACAATGAGTGCCGCCGCGCCATCGTTGACGCCGGAGGAATTTCCGGCGGTGACCGTCCCGCCCTGACGGAACGGGGTGGGGAGCCGGGCGAGGGCTTCGAGCGAGGTGTCCGCGCGGGGGTGCTCGTCACGGTCGACGATCACCGGATCCTTCTTCTTTTGGGGGATCGTGACGGGGACGATCTCTTTTGCCAGGCGGCCGTTCTGCTGCGCAGCCACGGCGCGCTGCTGGCTACGCAGGGCAAATGCGTCCTGGTCGGCACGGCTGACGCCATAGTCGGCTGCAACATTCTCACCGGTTTCCGGCATCGAATCGACGCCGTACTGCTGTTTCATCGCAGGGTTGATGAAGCGCCAGCCGATCGTCGTATCGTAGATTTCGGCGTTGCGGGAATACGCCGTTTCAGCCTTGGGGAGAACGAACGGCGCCCGGCTCATCGATTCGACCCCGCCGGCAACGTAGAGCTCTCCCTCTCCCGCCCGGATGGCACGGGCGGCGGTGATGACGGCGTCCATCCCCGAGCCGCAGAGGCGGTTGATGGTCGTTCCCGACAGCGTCTCCGGCAGGCCGGCGAGCAGCAGGCTCATGCGCGCCACGTTGCGATTGTCCTCGCCCGCTTGGTTGGCGCAACCGAAGATCACATCGTCCACCGCGTCCCAATCGACGCCCGGGTTCTCGGCCATCAGTGCCCGCAGCGGCACCGCCCCCAGATCGTCCGGACGCACGGCGGACAGCGCGCCGCCGAAGCGACCGATGGCGGTGCGCCTATAGGCGCAGACGAAGGCTTCGGCCATTAGCGTTTCCCTTGGTGGGCGGCCTCGGTACGTGCCTGCAGGTCGCGCAAAGTGCCGAGCTCGAGGTCGGTCGGCACCGGTGTCTCGTCGAGCGATGTCGCAAAGCGAACCGTCCAGCCGCAATTGTCCTGCACCATTTCGCGGGTGACTCCGCGATGCAGGGAGCCAACCGTGAATTCCTTGGTTTCGGGGTCCGGTCGCCAGATCGCGAGATCGGTGATGAGCATGGTCGGTCCCTTCGTTGCAATGCCAAGCCGCTGGCGATGGTTTCCCCCCTCGCCATGTCCGAAGCTCGTGAAGAAGTCGATCTTTTCGACCATCGAGCGCTTGGCCTGCTTGAGCGTGATGAAGATTTCGCCGCAGGAGGTCGCAATCTCCGGCGCGCCGCCACCGCCCGGTAGTCGCACCTTTGGGTGGGCATAGTCCCCGATAACCGTGGTGTTGATATTGCCAAAGCGATCGAGCTGCGCGGCCCCGAGGAAGCCGATGGAAATTCGTCCGCCCATCAGCCAGTAGCGGAACATCTCCGGCACGCTGACCGTACAGAGCGCCGTCTCGCACAACTCGCCGTCGCCGATCGAGAGCGGCAGCACCTCGGGCGCCGTGCCGATTGTGCCGGATTCGTAGATCAGGGTGATTTCGGGCGCATGCGTCAGCCGGGCGACATTGCAGGCTGCCGACGGTGCACCGATGCCCACGAAGCAGACGTCGTCGTTGCCCAGCGCCCGTGCCGCGGCGATCGTCATCATCTCGGTGGGGGTGAAGTCGGTCATCGTAGTTTCTCCACGCGGCTGGCGAAGACCTCGGGCCCCACATCCATCACGTTGGCCGTCATCCACGCGGCGAAGGCGTCGCGATCGGCCGAGATCGCGTCCCACTCGAGGTAGGCCGCATTGTCGCGGGCGTAGTAGCCGTGCGTGTAGGACGGGTGCGCCCCACCGGGAACAACGGCGATCGCGTCGATCGTCCAGTGCGGCAGGATCGTCAGGTTCGGGTGCAGGCCCTTGAAGCTGGGAATGACCTCCTCGACAGTGACGACGACCCGCTTTGCCGCGAGTGCCGCCTCCTTCTGCACACCGATGATTCCCTCGATTAGAACATCACCCTTCTCGCTCGCCTTCTGCGCATGAATGAACGTGACGTCGGGCCGGTGCGATGGAATGGCCGCCAGCTCCTCGCCGGTAAAGGGGCAGGTGACGGTCCTGATCGCCGGGTTGACCTTGGGCAGGTCGGCTCCCTTGTAGCCGCGGAAGATCGCGCAGGGCAGGCCGCTCGCCCCGGCTTCATAGGCCTGCGCCATTGCCGAATGCGAGTGCTCGACGGTTTCGATGGCCCGCGGATGGCTGTTCTCGATTGCGTCGCGCATGCGCCGCAACAGGCCGACGCCAGGATTGCCGGCGTAGGAAAAGATCACTTTGCGGGCGAGGCCCATGCCGATCATCTGGTCGTAGACGATGTCGGGCGTCATCCTGAGGAGCGTCAGGTCTTTGATCCCCTGGCGGATCGCCTCATGCGCCGCGGCGTGCGGAATGAGGTGGGTGAAGCCCTCAAAGGCCACCGTGTCGCCGTCGCTGAGGTTTTGCGCGACCGCGTCGCGCAAGGAAAGGAACATGGCCAATTGCCCTCTGTTTCCTTCATCAAACCACCCATATTCTCGGCGGAATAGTGACATTTGACCCCAGATGTATAACTCTGTGGAATACATGCTGAACTCGCGCGTCAAACTCAGGCATCTCAATTGCTTCCTCGAGACGGCCCGTCTCGGGGGCGTGGCGCGGGCCGGCTCGGCGCTCGGAATGACGCAGCCCGCCGTGTCGAAGGCGCTGGCCGAACTCGAGCAGATCCTCGGGGTCTCGCTGTTCGACCGCAGCCGCCGTGCCCTGGTGCTCACCGATGCCGGCGAGATTTTCACGCGCTACGCGCAGGCTGGGCTCGCCACGCTGCAGCAAGGCCTCGACTCCCTTGAGGCGGCTCGGGTCGGAACCAGCGTCGTCGCCCTCGGTGCCCTGCCCACTGTGGCGGCCGGCGTCGTGCCCCGCGCCTTGCGGCAGTTCTCGCAGCATCCGCTTGCCTGCCGCACGGTGGTCGAAAGCGGACCGAGCCGGTACCTGCTGGGCCTGCTTCGAACGGCCGCCATCGACTTCGTCGTGGGTCGCCTGGCGCGGCCAGAGGCGATGGACGGGCTCTCGTTCGAGCAGCTCTATGCCGAGCACCTTGTTCTTGCGGTGCGGCCCCGCCATCCGCTGGCCGAGGCGGGACGGGTGACGCTGCGGCAGGTGGCCGACTTCCAGTTGCTGATGCCGCCCCGTGACGCAATCATTCGTTCCGAGATCGACACCCTGCTGATCAGCGGCGGCGTTGGGCGGCTCAGTGCCGAAATCGAGACCGTCTCCAATTCGCTCGGGCGCGCCTATGCACTCGGGAGCGACGCGGTGTGGGTGATCTCGGAAGGCGTGGTCGCCGCCGACCTTGCGGCCGGACAGTTGGCGCGCCTCGATGTCGACATGCGGGCAACCCTTGGCCCGATCGGAATCACGACGCGGGCCGACGTTCAGCTGGCGCCGCCGGCCCTGCAGCTTCTCGAGTGTATCCGCGCCGCTTCCGCAGGCGAGCCCGGACACGCGAGTTGAGCCCGTTCGTCGGCGAAAATGGAGGTGCCGGACCGCCTCAGGCGGAGGCCCCCGCCAAACCCTATTGCCCAAAGTCGTTATAACGTCATAACCTACGGTCCTGGAGACGGCCGCAGCCGCCCATAAGGGAGAAAAACATGCAGACGCTTCGAACACTGGGTCGCGCCGCTGGCGCTGTAGCGGTGCTTCTTTCGACTACGGCCATGTCGGGAGCGACCGACATTTCGTTCCTCACCCATTGGGGCCCCGATACCGTCGCGAAGCTCGAGGCGGCAGCTTCTGCCTATTCCAAGGACCATGCCGATACCAAGGTGACTGTCCGCGCGGTGCCGTTCGGCGACCTGCTGACGACCCTGCGCACCTCGGGTGGCGGCGCAGACGGGGCCACCATCGCGGGTATCTACGATGCCTGGCTGCCGGACCTGACGAAGGACAAGCTCGTCGCGCCAGTGCCCGACGCGATTGCGACCGACACCAAGGCCAACTGGCCGGCCGGCGTCGTCGGCGCGGCGTCGATCGGCGGGGCGCTCTATGGGATACCCAACGAGATCGACGTCTACGCGCTCAACTACAACAAGAAGCTGTTCGAAGCGGCCGGCATCGCGGCGCCGCCCAAAACCTGGGACGAGTTCCTCGCCGATGCCAAGAAGCTAACCGATGCGTCGAAGGGCCAGCAGGGCTTCGGGATGATCAACTCGTGGGCGGCGGGAGTCCTCCATCCCTTCGCCTCGCTGCTGGTTTCGAACGGCGGCGAGCTGGTGGTTGACGGCAAGCCGACGCTCGACAGCAAGCAGGCGCAGGAAACCTTCGGCCTCTACGAGCAGCTCATCAAGAATGGCTACTCCAACCCGCAGATGGCGACCGCCGACGCCAACACCACGGGTCCGTTTCTCGACAATTTCGTCTCCGGCAAGACCGGCATGATCATCATGGCAAACTGGTGGGAGTCGGCGCTCAAGGCCGGCATGGGCGACAAGTTCGCCGACATCGCCACCGCGCCCATCCCGGTAGGTCCTTCGGGCGACAAGGCTCGCTCGATTTCCTACTCCTGGATGACCGTCGTCAACGCCAAGGCGCCCGCCGATGAGCAGAAGGCGGCATGGGACTTCCTCAACTGGCTGAACGGGCCGACGTCCGGGCAGAACGGCGCCTCGGCGATGGGTGACATCCTGATGTCGATGGGCATCCTTCCCTCGCGCACTTCGGACGGCAAGGCCTTCGCTGAGCGGCTGGCAGGCGACAGCTTCCTCAAGGGCTATACCGACACGCTCGCCGACGCCAAGGGCTTCCCCGTGGTGCTCGGCGGCCAGGAGTTCTCAGAGTCGCTGCAGAAGACGCTCGAGGCCATGCAGTTCGGCCAGCTGTCGGCCGCCGATGCGCAAAAAACCGCGCAGGACGACGCGACCGAGATCCTCGCGCGCAACGCCAAGTAGGCCAGGACGCGGGGACGAGAGCTTCGCTTTCGTCCCCGCGGATTGCTACGCCATGCAGCGTCGACAAAGTGCAGACGCCGTCGTTATGCTCGCGCCGGCCAGCGGGCTGATCGCCGTCTTCATTGTTGTGCCGATGCTGCTGACCATCTGGCTGTCGTTTCAGACCTGGTCGACGCAGACCGGGTTCGACACCGCACGCTTCATCGGCGTGCAGAACTTCATCGACATATTCTCCAATTCTTCGATCGGCCGTGACTTCAAGGCGGCGCTAGTCAATACGGGCGCCTACACGCTGCTCTCGGTGCTGATCATCCTGCCGCTGAGCGTCATGCTGGGGCTGCTTGTCTATCAAAAGATCGCGCCTGGAGGCGTGCTCCTCCGCACGGTGCTGTTCTCAACGTATATGGTGCCGATGATTGCGGTAGCGCTGGTGTTCTCGAAGCTCTATTCGCCGAGCGAGGGGCCGATAAACCAGATCATCGGATGGATCGGCGTTCCACCGCAGCCCTGGCTCAGCGCGCCGCAGACGGCACTCGTCTCGATTGTGCTGCTCAACGTGTGGCAACAGGTCGGCTATTTCACCGTGCTTGCCGTGGCGGGCCTGACACAGATTCCCGAGCCGCTCTATGAAGCGGCGCGGATCGATGGGGCAGGCGCCCTGCAGCGCTTCCGGCTGATCACGCTGCCGCTGCTGGGCAATACGCTGCTGTTTTCAGCGGTGATCTGCATCATCAACGCCGTGCAGGTGTTCGAGCCGGTCGCGCTGATTACCCAAGGCGGGCCGGTCAACGCCACGAACGTGCTGACCTACCACATCCGGCGCGTCGGTATCGAACGCGCCCAGGGCGGCCTCGGCTCGGCGATGGCGGTGACACTGATGCTGTCGCTGATCGTCGCGATCACGGCGCTGTTTGCCTTCGCCCGTTCGCGCGAGGTGCGGCCGTGACGACCATCGTGCTCACCGATCGCCGTTCTCGAGCATCGACGCTGGCTCGCGTCAGGCCCGGCCGCGCGCTGCTCCTCTTGCTGATCATCGTCATTTGCGTCGCCGCCGCCTTTCCGCTCGCCTGGATGGTGCTGACGAGCCTCAAGACGCCGCAGGAGACGATGCAGGTGCCGCCGGTCTGGTTGCCCGCCGCGCCCAACCTCGATGCCTATGGAAAGGTGGCGGGCGTTGTCAGCCTTGGTCGCTCGCTGCTCAATTCGGGCATCATCGCACTCGTGACCACCATCGGGATCATCATCACCAGCCTGATGGCCGGCTACGCCTTCGCCAAGTACCGGTTTCGTCACCGCGAGCTGCTGTTCGCCGGGTTGATTGCGACGATGTTCCTGCCGCCCATCATCACGCTCATCCCGCTGTACCGGATCGTGGGCTACCTCGGGCTCAACGCCAGCCTCGCCGGCGTTGTCGTCCCCAATCTTGCCAATGCTTTCGGCATCTTCCTGATGCGGCAGTTCATCAAAGGGGTGCCCGACGAGCTGATCGAGGCGGCGCGCGTCGATGGCGCGTCGGAGATACGGGTGCTGTTCCAAATCGTGGCGCCGTCGGTGCTGCCGGCCATCGCGGCGCTGACGCTGTTTGCCTTTGTCTATCACTGGAACAGTTACCTGTGGCCGCTCACCGTGCTGCAGGGCAACACCGACGCCTATCCGGTGGTGATCTCGCTGTCGCGCCTGCTCAGCTACAATCGCGGCGCGATGAACACCGGTCTCGTGATGGCGGGCGCCACCCTCGCGGTGCTACCGCCGGTGCTGCTCTTCGTCCTGCTGCAGCGCTTCTTCGTCGATTCGGTTATATCGTCCGGAGTGAAGGGATGAGCCACTACATCCTCGCCATCGACCTCGGCGGCACCCGCTGCCGCGCCGGCTTGGCCTCCCTCGGCGATCCGTCCGCTGTCAAAGGTATCGGCGAGTGGCCCGCGCCAACGGACCGTACGGCCTTCATCGCCATGCTCGAAGCTCAGCTCGAAGATTCAAGGGCGACGCATCTCGGCGTGGGCGTACCCGGCCTAGCGCGCGGCACCCTTTGCGCCTGGATACCCAACCTGCCTTACCTCGACGGGCTCGACCTTGGTCGGCAGTTTCCTGGCATCCAGGTGGCGCTTGGCAACGACGCGCAATTCGCGCTCCTCGCCGAAGTCAGCGCCGGCGCGGCGCAGGGCATGAGCGACGCCATCCTTCTCGCCATCGGCACGGGCATTGGCTCTGCCGTCCTTGCCGGCGGACAGATCATCGCTGGAAGCAAAGGCGGCGCCTGCTCTTTCGGATGGGCGGCGGCTGATGTCGATGATCCCGGCGACGAGCGCAATGGCTGGCTCGAGCGCCAGTCCTCTGGCCGTGCGCTCGACCAGGCAGCAGCCGGCCTCGGTCTCCGCGACGGCACGGCGCTGGTCGTCGCCGCGCGAAACGGCGACGCCAATGCGATCGCTGCCCTCGATCCGCCCATGCGCGCCCTCGGCACGGCGCT
>JBDTVO010000006.1:0-28500 GCA_040007135.1 Devosia sp.
ATCGACAAGGGCTGGGTGATCGAACGCATGATCGGCGCCGGCCACCAGGAGCTCGAAGAGAGCTACCTTGGCGAGATCAAGCTCGATTCGCAGCCGCAGGCGCCCGTGCTGCTCGAGGCACGCGACATCGCCAGCGGCCGCGACTTCCGCAACATCTCGTTCGACGTCCGCGGCGGCGAAGTGCTGGGCGTCTACGGCTTCATGGGCGGCGGCCAGCTTGAACTGGCCCGCACTTTGTTCGGCAAGACTCGTCCCGACCACGGCTCGCTGGCCATGGGCGGCAGGCCGGTTCGCTTCCGCAATACCGCCTCGGCGCGCAAGGCCGGCATTGCCTTTGTGCCCGAGAGCCGGCGCTCGATGCTGTTCCATCACGAGCCGCTCTACAAGAACGCCTCGATCTCGATCCTCGAGCGCATCTCGCGCCTCCTGCTCAAGCCTGCGACCGAGCGCCGGCTGACGCGCGTGCAGATCGAAGCGCTGCGCATCAAGCCGCCCGACGTCAACGCGCTGCTCGGCATGCTGTCGGGCGGCAACCAGCAGAAGGTCGCGCTCGCCAAATGGCTCACTTACGCGCCCAAGGTGCTGGTGCTGAGCGAGCCGACGCGCGGCATGGACGTCGGCGCCAAGGACGATGTGGTCAAGATCGTGCGCGGCCTGCGCCAGCAGGGCATCGGCGTCGTCGTCGTGTCGACTGAACCGGAAACGGTGCTCTCGCTCGCCGACCGCATCCTGGTGATGAAAAAGGGCGAGATCGTGCGGGAGTTTGCGGGCGAGACCGTCAGCAAGGACCGATTGCTGGAAGTCGCTTAGCGGGGGATTTGGAGACACATGTCCGTATCACAAGCACAGCCGCAGTCGCGCGGCATGAGCCGCTGGTTCAAGAGCCAGCTGCGCAACATCGCGCCATTTCTGACGCTGGCTGCGCTGGTGATCTTCTTCAGCGCCGCCAGCCCCTCGTTCCTCACCTTCGACAATCTGTTCAACGTCCTGACCAACATCTCGGTGTCCGGCATCATCGCCGTCGGCCTCACCTTCGTGATCCTCTGCGCTGAGATCGATCTGTCGGTCGCCGCGGTCGCCAACGCTACCGGCATCGTGCTCGCCTATTTCACGCTGCAGCCTGACTACGTGAACATCGCCAACATCCCCGTCGCCGGCGGTATCGCGGTCGTCCTCGCGCTCCTCGCGTGCTTTGCTCTCGGCGCCATCAACGCGGTCGGCGTCACCATGGTCGGCATTCCGTCCTTCATCATGACGCTGGCCATGATGCAGATCGCCGCCGGCATTTGTGCCCTCCTGGTCCGCGGCCAGATCGCCTACTCGGTTCCCGACATCATCACCACGCTCGGCTCGAAGTCGATCGGCGGTGTGCCCTGGATCGTCATCGTCGCCGCCGCCACGTTGCTGGTCGCCCACCTCGTGCTCACCTACACGCGCTTCGGCCGCTACGTGTACATGGTCGGCGGCAATCGCGAGGCGGCGGAATACTCCGGCGTCAACGTCAAGTTCGTCATCGCCGCGGTGATGATCATCTCGGCCGTCTGCTCTGGCTTGGCCGGCATGCTGGCGGTGTCCTATTTCGGCAGCGCCCAGCAGAACGAATTCGACTCGTATCTGCTCGATGCGATCGCCGCGGTGGTCGTCGGTGGAACCAGCCTGTTCGGCGGCCGCGGCGGTATCGGCAACACCATCGTCGGCCTCTTCGTCCTCGGCGTCCTCAACAACGGCCTCGACCACATCCAGATCGACAGCTTCCTCAAGGTGCTCATCCGCGGCCTGATCCTGTTGACGGCGCTCGTCATCAACGTCTACGCCCAGCGCCTCCGCGCCCAGACGGAGACGGGCGCCGAATGAGAGCCCGGTTGCAGCCATGACCGCCGACATTCTCGGCAGGTTCGGCCTCGCCGGCAAGGTTGCGGTCGTGACCGGCGGTGGTGATGGTCTCGGCCGCGCAGCGGCCATCCACCTCTCTGGCGCCGGCGCGGCGCTGGCGATCTTCGACAGGGACGCAGACCGGGCAGCCGAAGTTGCCGCTGTCATCGTTGCGGCTGGAGGGGCGGCAAGTGCGCACCCGGTGGATGTCACCGACGAGGCCGCTCTCGAGGCCGCGTTCACCGACGCCGCCGCGGTTCATGGCCGCCTCGATGTCCTCGTCAACAATGCCGGCATCGCCATCCGCTCCAAGGCGCTCGACATGCGTCTCGAAGACTGGAACAGCGTTGTCGCCGTCAACCTCACGGGCATGTTCCTCGCAGCCCGCCTCGCCGCGCGCCAGATGATCGGCTTCGGCAACGGCGGCGCCATCGTCAACACCGCCTCGATCATGGGATTTTCGGGCGGCCTTTTCCCCAACATCGCCTATCAGTCCACCAAGGGCGCGGTGGTGAACATGACGCGCGCCCTGGCGCTCGAATGGGTGCCGCACCGCATCCGCGTCAACGCCGTGGCCCCGAGCTATGTCCGCACGGCGCTCACCGCCAGGCTCGTCGAAAATCCGGAATCGCTGGCGACCATCATCGCGGCGACGCCGATGGGTCGGCTGGCGGAGCCCGAAGAGGTGGCCGACGCGATCCTCTTTCTCGCGTCCTCGGCCGCCACGATGATCACCGGTGCCATCCTGCCCGTCGACGGCGGCTTCCTCGCCCGTTAGGTCGGACCAGACGCCTCACGCCACCTGCGGCACCCGCGTCTCGCCGCCCACGGCCGACTCGTACGCCGCCTCGCACAGCGCCATCGTCTTGACGTTGTCGGCGGCACCCACGTCAGCGACAACGCCGTTCCGCATCGCCTCGAGGATGTGCGCGCAGGTGTTGACCACGCTGATCTGGATCGCGTGCCACGGCCGCGCCATCCACGGCGCGAGTGGCGGATCGATGATTTCGCGGCGCGATGCCCCGTTCGCGGTGACCCGCATTTCGTAGCCATCGCCCAGCACCACGGAACCGGTGGTGCCCTCGATCTCGATGATCGTCTGCGGGAAGGGATCGGGCAGGCGTCGCGCCTCGTAGGTGCACTCGACCATCGAGACCGCGCCCGATTTGTGCCGCAGCAGCATCGTCGCGGTATCTTCGCCGGCAATGCCAGACTTCCGCTGCTGCGTCTGCGCCGTCAGCTGCGTCACCTCGCCCAGATAGAAGCGCGCCAAGTCAAGGACGTGCGAGCCGAGGTCGGCGATGACGAATTTCTTCTCGGTCAGCAGATACGGCTGCCCAGCGTAGATGTCGTAGCCGGTGCGGAAGCTGACGCGCGCCCAGTTCGGCGCCCCGATCTCACCGCTGTCGACCACCGCCTTCACCGCCTGCAGCCCCGGTTGAAACCGGAAGTTCTCATGCACCGCCAGCGGCACGCCCTTGGCCCGACTGAGTTCGGCCATGGCGATGCAGTCGGCCAGCGCCGGGCCGAAGGGCTTTTGCACGATCGTCGCGACGCCAGCGTTGAGCGCCATCTCGACCAACGTGCGGTGCGAGTTCACCTGCGTCACGATATCGACGAGATCGAGCCGTGCCTTGGCGAACATCTCGCGCGCGTCGGTATGGGCGATGCCGCCGAAACTCGCCGCGGCCGCAGCCGCCTTGGCCGGGTCGGCATCGCAAACGGCGACGATCTCGACACCCCGGTCCGAGAGGCCCTTCCATGCGTTGAGGTGGTTCTGCGCAAAGAACCCGCAGCCCAAAATCCCGATACGTTTGATCTCCACCCCGACTGCTCCTCTGTCGTGTCATTGCGTGCCGGTTGGCTCCAGCGGGCAAAGGCTACCACCGTCGCGCGCCCCGTCGAGTATCAAAAGCCGCGCCACACGGCCTGTGCCGCCCGCATCCAGCATCGGCGCCGATCAATTCCATCTGGATCATGTGTTGGACGGCATTGAGCGGATGCCGAACACTGAAAGCGCAACCACGCCCCCGATCGGGCGTGTCGTCGGCGGGCTCACGGCATCAGGCCTTGGTCCCGCATGGGCGCTCGGATTTCTTCAACGTCCAGCAACAACTCAACACTCGGGAGGACTACATGACACTCGCATTCGGTCGACGCACGGTGCTGCAGATTTCTGCGGCTGCCCTGGCGCTCAGCCTCATCGGCTTTGCCCCGGCGCGTGCCGCCGACACCACCGTCGCCGTCATCGTCAAGGACACGACGTCGTTCTTTTTCCAGATCATTCTTGCCGGCGCGCGCAAGGCCGGCAAGGAACTGGGCGTCAACATCACCGAACTCGGCATGGCGAGCGAAGCCGATGTCGCCGGCCAGATCTCGGTGCTCGAGAATGCCGTCGCGTCAAAGCCGGCGGCGATCATCATCGCCCCCGTCGACTACAAGGCCCTGGGCGAGCCGATCGACGCGGCGGCCAAGTCCGTGCCGATCATCGGCATCGACTCGTCCGCCAACTCCAAGGCCTTCAGCTCGTTCCTGACCACCGACAACGAAGCCGGCGGTCGCATCGCCGCCGACGGGCTTGCTGCCGCGATCAAGGCCAAGACCGGCGCAATGAAGGGCGACGTCGCGCTCATCACCAACCTGCCGAACGCTGGTTCGCTCGAGGCCCGCAAGAAGGGCTTCATCGAGCAGCTCGCGGCCAAGTATCCGGATCTCCATCTGGTGGCCGACAAATACGCCGACGGCCAGGCGGCAACCGGTCTCAACATCGCTACCGATCTCATCACCGCCAACCCGAACCTCGTCGGCATCTTCGCCTCTAACCTGATCATGGCGCAGGGCGTCGGCCAGGCCGTCGCCGAGAACAAGGTCGCTGCCAAGCTGGCGCTCGTCACCTTCGACAGCGACGACAAGACGGTGGGCTTCCTCGCTGACGGCACCATTGCCGCCCTCGTCGTCCAGGATCCGTTCCGCATGGGCTATGACGGCGTCAAGACCGCGCTCGCCGTGTCCAAGGGCGAGAAGGTTCCGGCCAACATCGACACCGGCGCCAACCTCGTCACCAAAGAGAACATGAAGGATCCGGCGATCGACGCGCTGATTCATCCCAAGGTGAACTAGCACCCGACGCCGTATCGGAGCCGCGCTGCATCCCGGTGCGGCGCGGCTCCTGCTCTATCCGCCTCGCCGGTCCGAAAGACCGGAGCCATCTGTCAGTCGTGCGGACGGGGCCGCGTCTCGAAAGGGGCAGGCCGAATGATCCGTCCAAGGGATTGAAACGGACCATTCGGCTTCTGCCGGGTCGCCCGAATCTGGAGAGCGAGCGTCCCGGTGCGGTGGCTGCAAACGCAGCGTCAGGTGAGCGTCTCGGCCATCGTGCGCATCTGCACCTCGATGATCCGCGAGTGCTTGGGTTGGGTGCAGGCCAGCAGCACCGCTGCAGCGACATCCTCGGCATCGAGCATCTTCGATTGCGCCACGGCCTGTTCGGTGCGCCCTTTGCCGAGTGCGAACTCGGTCTTGACGCCGCCGGGATTGATGGTCCCCACCTTGATACCGTGCGGCAGCAGCTCCTTGTCGAGCGCCTGGGCAAAACCCATCTGCGCGAACTTGGTGGCGCAATACACCGCCTCTCCGGAAAATCCGTAGATGCCGGCCATCGATGAGATGAAGAGGATGAGGCCGCTGCTTTGGGCGATCATCATCGGCGTGGCGTGACGGGTGAACAGGAAGCTCGAGCGGACATTGCTGTCCATCATCTCGACGTAGTCGTCGAGCGAGGTGTCGACCAGCTTCTTGTAGTTGCCGACGCCCACATTGTTGATGAGGATGTCGAGACGCCCGAAGTTCTCCGACGCGGCGCGCACGGCATCGATCGCCGTCTGCTCCTCGCGTGCATCGCCGACGACCGCGACAGCCTTGCTTCCGAGGCCGGCAATCTCGCTCACCAGCGCATCGAGCCGACCTTCGCGTCGGGCCGTGAGAACAAGACTGGCGCCTTCCCGGGCCAGCGCCCGCGCCGACGCGAGCCCGATCCCCGCACTGGCGCCCGTAATCAGCGCAACACTACCCGCGAGCCGGCCAGCCAAGCTGTCCTCCCTGAAAAGTTCGGGCCATGCGGCCACTCTGTTGACCACGAGCATTGCGCGACGCTTGCAGCACCGTCCAACGGATATTAGAGATTGGTTTCATCGTTGCGGTTGCTAGGAGGCTGGGCGGCCGTGGAACTACGACATCTCCAACACTTCATCGCCGTCGCTGAAGAACTGAATTTTACCCGGGCGGCCAACCGCGTGCACATCGTGCAGTCGGCGCTGTCCGCCTCGATCCGGGCGCTCGAGACAGAGCTGCAGACGCCGCTGCTGGTGCGCAGCACGAGGCACGTGCAGTTGACCCCCGCCGGTCGCGCCTTCTTGATCCGGGCGCGCGAGGCGCTGCAGGTGATCGAGAGCGGCCGCGAGTCGGTTGCCGATATCGCCGGCCTGCGCCGTGGTGAGTTGCGGGTCGGCAGCGTGCACACGCTTCCGGCCTTCATGAATCTCTCGTCCCTCATCGCCCAGTACCACACCGCCAATCCCGGCATCGACGTGCGCCTGCGCCAGGGCGATACCGATGGCCTCATCGAAGCGCTGCGCGGCGGCCGGCTCGATCTGGCGTTCCTGCCGCTGGTCGATCCACCCGAGGATATCGTCGCCCGGGTCGTCGCCTGCGAGGATCTGGTGCTGGTGACGCCCAAGCACCATCCCCTCGCCAACCGCCCGGGCACCGCATGGGACGCGCTCGAGGGCCTGCCCTTCGTCGATTTCGAAATCGGCTGGGGCACCCGCCCGCTGATCGACGGCGCCTTCGCCCAGATGGGCCTGTCACGGCAGACGGAGTTTGCCGTCACCGACCTCGAGACCATCATCGAACTGGTGAGCAAGGGGCTGGGGGTGGCGCTGCTTCCCGAGACCATCGCGGCCGCGCGACGCTCGGAGATCGCGGTCACCGAACTGGCGGATCCGGAGATCTGCTGGGAGCTGGTCGTCGCTTATGTGCGCGGCGACGGCATTCGCCCCGTCAACAACGCCGCCGAAGCCTTCCTCGAGCTGCTGACATTCTTCAAGGAACTCGAGGAAGCTGCCGCGTCGCCCGCTCGCGGCCGCATGGCCGAGGCGACCTAGCCCGGGCGCGCCACGCGACCCCGGACTAGCGCGCGGCCTCCGACGACCACGGAAAATTCACGTACTGGTCGCGCGTGTCGTAGCAGATGTTGCCGTACATCGTCAGATACGAGGCCCGCCGCAGCGGGTCGTTGAACGCCGCGGCGGGATCTTTGAGGTCGGCTTCATACTGGGCCATGTTGTCGCTCGTTAGCGCGATCGGGAGGATGTCCATCGCCTGCGGCACGCTTTTACCCTCAAGCCAGTCGGCGCCGTATTGCCCCATGGCGTAGCCGAACACGGGCGAGGAGAGGGCGATGCTCGCTTTGTAGGGACCGTTGCCGGCCTTGATCTCGGCCACCGCCTCCGGCTCGCCGTCGATGCCGCCGAGGAATTGCTCCGGTCGGTCCTTGCCGGCAGCGCGTAGCGCCTCGAGCGCGCCGAGCACCACCGCGTCGGCACCGAGCACGACATCGACATTGGCGTAGGCCTGGAGCACCGTCTGCATCGCCTTGAAGCCGCCCTCCTTGCTCACCGGATCGGGCGCGATGTCGGCGACGATCTCGACACCGTCGACGAGGTTGAGCTCGTCCCGCATCGCGTCGAACCGCGGCGCCAGGTACTGCATCGAGTCCTGCGTGAGCAGCACCACGCTCGCCTTTCCGCCCAGCTTCGTCTTGATGTAGTCGATGGCCGCGTCGGCCAGCACCTTGCCGGTCTGGTACTGCGGCGCGTTCAGCAGCAGAGTCGCCGGCGGCGGAACAATCGTTCCCACGAACTCGCCCGACCATATGGCCGCCTGTAGGGTGGGCCGAACCACGTTCGGATCGGAGGAGGTGGCGATGATGGCCCCGACCTTAGCCACCCGCAGCGCATCGATCTGGCGCGCCGCGTTTGCCGCGTCGTCGCCGACGAGCACCCGGCGGTACGCGAGGCCCCGGTCCTTCGCCGCAAGCGCGAGGCCATGGTCGACGCCCTGCAGGAACTCGCGATCGTTCTGTTGCACATAGGCGATGACCGGCGCGAGATCGCTCGGCGCCGAACAGCGGGGCGCGGCGGCATCGAACGGGCCGAACACCGTTGGCGCGGTGACGCCCGGCGGCCCCGCTTGCGCAACGGCAGCTCCAGCCGCAGCGAGGAAAATCGCCGTTCCGACAGCCAGCGCCCGCCAGGGGAAACGAGGGTCCATGCCGCAACCTTACCGGACTGCGCCGGGACAAGCCACGGTGGCCGGGCCGCGAGGGATCGTTGCGACGCGTCCGGGCGTTGTAACGACAAGCGTCAGCGAGTTCCGCTCATGTCACTTCCGACCACGGCACAGGCCTCACCTGCATATTTCGGCTACACCGGCCTGATCGAGCCCGGCGGCGTCGGCCGCATTGCCGGTGCGCTCAACGCCGCGGTCAACAGCGGCATCGCCGAAGTCCACCTGACGTTCTCGTCGAACGGCGGCTACGTCGCCGACGGCATCTACCTCCACAACCACATCCGCGCACTGCCGCTGAAGCTCACGATCTACAACACCGGCAGCGTCGGCTCGATCGCTGTGGCGGTGTTTCTGGCCGCCGCCGAGCGCTGGTGCTCGCGGCACGCCATGTTCAGGATCCATCCCACCACCATGGGCAGCGCCGAAGGCATGAGCGCCCGGCGCCTGCAGTCAACGCTCGATGCGGCGCTGGCGGACGATGATCGTACGGACGACATCCTGCGTCAGCACGCGTCGATTCCCGATGATGTGCTGGTCTCGCGCCGCTTCAGCGAGGTCCATATCGCGCCGCGTCAGGCGGTCGAGTGGGGGCTGGTGCAAGGGGTGCGCGAGTTTGCGCTCCCACAGGGGCAGCACATCGTTCAGATCTAGCATTCGGCTCCTCCAATGCACACGCCAAGACCGGCAGCGTGAGCTGCCGGCCTCTGATCGGGGTCGAACGGACTACATGCCCGAGCGGCCCGATTTGTTGTCGGTATTGCCGGACTGGCCGGACTGGTTGGCATCGCGGCCGAGGTCGTCCTTGTTGTCGTCGAGCTGGCGGCCCGACTGGCCGCCGGTCCCCGACCGCGAGCCCTGGCCCGGCTGGCCGGACTGCTGGCCGGCGTTGCCGCCCTGCTGGTTACCCATGCCGCCCTGCTTGTTGCCCTGCTGGTTTTCCCAGTCCTTGTTGCCGGTCTTGTTCTGGCGGTTCATGTCGTCATTCTGGTTGTTCTGGTTCGTCACGGGACTCTCCTCCACTTGGGTTGGACTCGGCCGGACGCTGCGGCTCGAAGGCAAAACGCGGGGCAACCCACCCCGTTCCATGCCTCGGAACCCGAAGGCGGGCGCCTGCCTTGTGACAGCCATGGAGCTGCAGGGACGTATCGCGCTGGTGACCGGCGCCGGGTCGGGAATAGGGCGCGCCACCGCCCTGCGACTGGCGCGCGCCGGTGCGGATGTCGTCGTCGTCAGCCGCACCGCGGATGAAATCGAGGCGGTGGCCGAAAGCATCGCGGCCCTGGGCCGCAAGTCCATTGCTGTCACTGCCGATGTCGCCGACGACAAGGCCATGGCCAGCCTCTTTCGGCGCATCACGCGGCGCTTCGGTCGGCTCGACATCGTCGCCGCCAATGCCGGCATCAACGGCGTCTGGGCCCCCATCGACGAACTGAAACCGGCCGAGTGGGATGAGACCATCCGCATCAACCTGCGTGGCACATACCTCACGATCCACCATGCCGTACCGCTGATGAAGCAGCATGGCGGCTCGATCATGATCACCGCCTCGATCAACGGCACCCGCACCTTCACCACCGCCGGCGCCACTGCCTATTCCACCACCAAGGCGGGACAGCTGGCGCTGGGGCAGATGCTGGCGTTGGAACTGGCGCGCTACCGCATCCGCGTCAATGTCATCTGCCCGGGCGCCATCGGCACCGAGATCGGTGACAACACCAGGAAGCGGGCCACGGCGCGGGCCAGGATTCCCGCGCGCTATCCCCGGGGCACCGTGCCGCTGACGGCGGGCGAGGCGGGAACCGCCGCGGAAGTCGCCGACCTCGCGCTGTTTCTCGCTTCCGATCGTGCGGCGCACATTTCCGGCACGCCGATCTGGATCGATGGCGCGCAGTCGCTGCTGGTGTGACGCGGTCTCAGTAGGTGGCGCGGCCGCCCGACAGATCGAACACCGCAGCGGTGGTGAACGAATTTTCCTCGCTCGCGAGCCAGGCGATCATCGAGGCCGCTTCGCTCAATTCCAGCATCCGTCCGCGCGGAATCTTGGAGAGGATCATCTTGAGGAAATCCGGGTCCTGGCTCATCGCCATCGTCGTCTTGGCGACCGCCGGGGTGACGCAGTTGACCGCGATGTTGTACTTGGCGAGTTCCTTGCCCAGCGACTTGGTGAGCCCGATAACGCCAGCTTTGGTTGACGAGTAGGCGGGGGCGCCCGGGTTGCCTTCCTTGCCGGCCACCGAGGCCAGGTTGACGATGCGGCCATAGCCGGCCGCGATCATGTGCGGCACCACCGTGCGACACACATAGAACGTGCCCACGAGCCCGATGCGCACCACGTCCTCGAAGGCCTTCACCGGGTACTCCCAGGTGTTGGCATTCGGCCCGACGATGGCGGCATTGTTGACGAGAATGTCGATCTTGCCGAAGCGGTCCATCGCCGCCTTGACGCCGGCCTCGACCGACTCGATCCGGCCGATGTCGGCGTTGACCGCCAGCACCTTGCCGCCCTTGCCGTATTTGGCCTCGAGCCCGTCGAGCAGCTTCTGGTCGATGTCCCACACCGCCACCGAGGCGCCGCTGTCGAGGAAGCGTTCCGCCACGGTGAGGCCGATGCCCTGGCCACCGCCGGTGATGATGGCGACGCGGCCGGTGAGATCGTAGCTGTTCATCGAAATCTATCCGCTCGAAGGAAAATGAAAGGGGCGCGGCACGACTGTGCCCGCGCCCCCTCCTCTAGGATCAGAAGCTGAACTTGTCGATGTTCGAAGCGTCGAACGTCGTCAGCCCGGCCTGCGTGTTCATCACGTTCTTGTCGCCGATGGAGATCGTCCCCAGTGTCGGAACGTCGAACTTGGTGCCGACTTCGTTCTTGATGGTGCCGTTGAGGACGCCGTCGGCGAAGTACGCCGCCAGCCAGCCTTCATTGTACGGCGACCAGAGCTGGAACGCCGAGACCGTGCCGTCCTTGACGAAGTCGCGCATTTCGCTCGGCAGACCGAGGCCCGTCACATGGACCTTGGCGGCAATGCCGCGCTGCTGCACGACCTGAGCGGCCGCCGCGATGCCGACGGTGGTCGGCGCGATGACGCCAACCAGGTCGGGGAAGTTCGACAGCAGGCCTTCCATTTCGGTGGTCGACTTCTCAGGCTGGTCATCGCCATAGACGGTGGCGACCAGCTTCATGTCCTTGTACTTCGGGTTCGTCTTGAGCGTGTCGTTCATCGCGGCGATCCAGGTGTTCTGGTCCGGAGCTTCCGTGGTGGCCGACAGGATCGCGATCTCACCCTTGTAGCCGATCATCGAGCCCATCAGCTCGACCTGGTTCGGGCCGGTCTTGGTGAAGTCGACGGGCAGGATGTTGGCGTCGCGATGGCTTTCGTTGCCGACGAGATCGCCGTTCACCGCGAGCACGAGGATGCCCTTGGCCCGGGCGGCGTCGAGCGCCTGGTTCATCGCATCCGGGCTGTTCGGCGCGATGGCGATGACGTTGACGCCCTTCTGGACCTGCGCGTCGATCAGCGGGATCTGCGAGGTCGCTTCAGCGGTCGCCGGAGCAACGAACTCGAACTGGCAGCCGATCTTGGCGCAGGCATCTTTGAAGCCGCCCGTGATCGAGTCGAAATACGGGTTGCCGGTGTTCTTGCCGATGTAGACGACCTTGAAGTCGTGGCCGGCGGCGAGGGCGCCGGTCGCGAACGTCGCAACCAGACCGAGCGCGGCTAGGCCGGCTAGTAGGTTTCTCTTGAGCACTTGCTTCCTCCTGTTGATGCCGGTTGGCCGGCGGATACGCCCGCTACCTTTGGGTGCGGGAATAGATGAAATTGGTGACGATAATGGAGACGATGAGCAGCACGCCGAGCAGGCAGAACTGCGTCGCGGGCAGCCAGCTCGCGGTGTTCATGGCGTTGGTCATGATGGACAGCAGCCAGGCGGCGAGGAGCGTCCCGATGATCGAGCCGCGGCCACCGAAGATGTAGGTGCCTCCGAGCATCGCCATCAGCACCATCTGCAGCTCGCCGCCGAGCCCGAGGTCGTAGCGCACCGAGCCGAGGCGCGAGGCCGTCATGATGCCGGCGATGGCGGCGACGCCGCCGGTGATGAGGAACAGCAGCAGCTTGATCCGCCGGCTGCGGATGCCCGCGTGCCGCGCCGCAATCTCGTTGGTGCCGATCTGGTAGATCTGCCGCCCGAAGATGCTGCCGCCGAGCACGATGGCGAGGACGATCGCCTCGACGATGAAGATCAGCACCGGCAGCGGGATGCCGAGCACCATGATCTTGTCGATGCCGATGAACCATTCCGGCACCCGGATCGACTTGTCGCCGGCAATGATCTGCGCCAGCCCGCGATACAGCGTCAGCGTGCCGATGGTGACGATGATCGAGGGCAGCTGCAGCGCAATGACGAACAGCGCGTTGAGCGCCCCCATCAACAGGCCCGAGCCGATGCCGATCAGGACTGCGAGCGGGATTGGCACCCCCGCCTGCTGCATCCAGGCAAAGATACAGGCCGACAGCGCCATGTTGGCGGCCGGCGACAAATCGATCTCGCCGGCGATGATCACCATCGTCAGCACCAAGGCGACGATCGAGAACTCGGCATAAAGCGTGAAGCTCGACAATATGTAGTTGATGTCGAGAAAGAACGGCGAAAGCAGCCCGCCGGCGATCACCCCGAGAACGAGCAGGATGAACGTCATCGTCTCCGGGCGGATCAGCAGCGTCTGCCAGCGCGGCCGCGCCGGGGCCGAGTCCTGCGTCGTTCCGGTAACCTCGGTGTCCATCGCGCTCACGCCGTCGCCCTTCTGAGCCCGACAATGCCGCGCTGCCGCACCGTCCGGTCGATCAGCAGGGCAACGAGGATCACCGCGCCATAGATCGCCGCCTGCGAGGTGCCGGGGATGCCCAGCAGCGGCAGCGCCGCTGCGACACAGCCGAGCAGCAGCACGCCGAGCACCGTGCCCAGCACCGTGCCGACGCCACCATTGATCGACACGCCGCCGATCACCACCGCGGCAATCACCTGGAACTCGAACCCGGTTCCAGTGTTCGACGGATTAACAAAGCCCCAGCGGCTGGCGTAGAGCACGCCGGCCAGTCCGGCGAGCGCCCCCGACAGCGTGAACACCAGCAGCGTCACGCTGGTGACGTTGATGCCACGCAGCGGCGCCGCCACCGGATTGGAGCCGATGGCATAGACCTGCCGGCCGATGCGCGAATGGTTGAGGAACAGGTAGGTCAGCACCGCGATGCCGAAGGCAATGAAGATGATCCACGGAATGCCGAGGATCGGCGACGTCGTCGACAGCGCCTTGAGCTCGGTCGGGATATACTGCCGGTCGATCTGCTTGGCGTTGGAGACGATGAAGGTGAGCCCGCGATAGAGGCTGAGCGTCCCCAGCGTGACGATGATCGCCGGCAGCCGGAACAGCTGGATCAGGACGCCATTGGCGAGCCCCAGCACGGCGCCGACACCGATCGACAGCGGAATGCCCGTCCACCACGGCACGTCATAACCAAGGACGCTGACATCGAAGCGATACAGCATGCCGCTGATCATCGCCGCGAGCCCCAGCGTCGAGCCGATGGAGAGGTCGACATGGCGGGCGACGATCACCATCATCTGCCCCATCGCTCCGATCATGATCAGCGGCGTCAGCAGCAGCACGATGCGCAACTGGTCGAGCGTCAGGAACTGCGGCTTCACCGTTCCCACCGCGAGGCAGAACAGCACGATCATCACCGCGATGCCGGCTTCGCGGCGGAGGAAGAGCCGGCCGATCATGCCGCCACCGCGTCGCGCGTGCGCGGCACGGCCGCCTGCATGATGCTCTCCTGCGTCGCCTCGGCCCGCGCGATGTCGGCGGTGATGCGGCCTTCCGACATCACCAGCACGCGGTCGCAGAGCGCCAGCAGCTCAGGCAGTTCCGACGAGATCAGGAGGATCGCCCGGCCCGACGCGGCGAGCTCGCCGATCATGTCGTAGAACTCGGCCTTGACGCCGATGTCGATGCCGCGCGTCGGCTCGTCGAGGATGAGCACGCTGGGGTCGGTCAGCAGCCAGCGCGCGAGGATCGATTTCTGCTGGTTGCCGCCAGACAATTCGCCGATCGGCTGGCGCAGCGAGGCCAGCCGGATGCGCAGCTTCCGCACCGAATCCTGCGCCAGGGTCTTTTCGACGAGGCGCTGGATGAGCCCACCCGGCGCGATCTTTCCGGGCACCGCGGCGGTGATGTTCTGCTCCACCGACAGGGTGCGGAAGATGCCGGCCACGGCGCGGTCCTCGGGAACGAAGGCAAGGCCGAGGCCGATCGCCTGGGAGGGGTCCGAAACGACCACGGCCTTGCCGTTCACGGTGATGCTGCCGCCACTGGCGGGAGCAACACCGAACAATGCGCGGGCGACGTCGGTCCGTCCCGCGCCGACGAGTCCGCCGAGGCCGACGATTTCGCCCTTGCGAACCTCGAAGCTGATGTCGCTGAAGAACCCCGGCTTGCTCAGATGCTCGACCTTCAGCGCCACCTCGCCGATGGTCGTGCCGTGCTTCTTCATGTACTCGCGCAGCGGCCGGCCGATCATCAGCCGGATGATGTCGGCGTCGCTGAGGTTGCCGATGCTGTCGGTGGCAACACGATTGCCGTCGCGGAAGATCGTCACCCGGTCGCACAGCGCCCGCACTTCCTCGAGCCGGTGCGAAATGAAGACGATCGTCCGCCCCTCGTCGCGCAGCCGCCGGGCGATGCCGAACAGCGTCTCGACCTCCTTGGGCGTCAGCGGCGCGGTCGGCTCGTCCATGACGATGAGCCGGCTGTCCGACGCCAGCGCCCGCGCGATCTCGACCATCTGCTGGTCGGCGATGGAGAGGCCCCGCATGGCGCGCGTGACGTCGATTTTGACGCCCAGAAGGTCCATCAATTGCCGCGCCTCGCGCGTCATCGCCGCCCACGGCACCCGCGCCAGGGGCGAGCCCTGGTTGCGCCCAAGGACCAGGTTTTCCGCCACCGTCAGGTCCGGAAACGAGATCGGCTCCTGGTGGATCAGCGTGATGCCGAGCTTTTGCGCCGCGATCGGCGAGTTGATGTCCGCCACGCTGCCGTTGATTGCCACCGTGCCGCGCGTCGGCCGGTAGACCCCAGCCAGGATCTTGGCAAAGGTCGACTTGCCGGCGCCGTTCTCGCCCAGCAGCGCGTGGATTTCGCCGCGTCCCAGGTCGAGATCGACATCGCGCAGCACCTCGACGCCGGCGAAGGACTTCGAAATCCCGCGGGCGGAAATCACCGGCATGTCGGCGGCCTCAACCATGCTCAGGCGCCCCCGGGCACGGGCGAGTCGGGGTCGATCAGCTTTTGCGCCTTGAGGTCCGCCCAGAAGCCGGCGGGGATTTTCGCATTCATGTGGCCGACATTGGCGATCACCTCGCTCGGCCGCGCGGCGCCGGGGATCACCGACACAACGATCGGGTGGGCGAGGACGAACTGCAGCGCCGCAGCGGGCAGGGCGACATTGTGGGCCCGGCACACGGCCTCGATGCCCTGCACCTTGGCCTGCACCTCGGCCGGCGCCTTGGTGTAGTTGTAGTTGGCCGTTGCCGCCGAGCCCGTGGCGAGGATGCCCGAGGCCAGCGGCGCGCCGATGATCACCGAGGCGCCGCGCTTCTGCAGCGCCGCCATGCCGCGATGGAGGCTGCGCTGGTCGAGCAGCGTATAGGGCATCGCCACGAGGCAGAAATCGAGCTCGACCTGCGAGGCGACGTCCTCGAGCGCCGCATCGGTGTTGATGCCCATGCCGTAGGCCTGGATATCGCCGGTCTTCTTGAGTTCCTGCAGCGCCTTGATCCCTGAGTCGCGCAACTCCTTCTGGCTCTGGGCGAAGCGCTCGCCCTGGTAGCCGGCGTCGAGATCGTGGATCACCAGCGCGTCGACCGTATCGAGCGCCAGCCGCTGCAGCGCCTGCGCGTAGGAGCGCATTATGCCGTCATAGGAAAAATCCCAGACCACTTCGAAATTGAGCCCACCGGTCCACGGGGCGCGATCGAAATGTGCCGGATCCTTGGGCCGCACCAGTTGCCGGCCCACCTTGGTGGTGATCTTGAACTCGGGCCGCGGCTTGGTCCGCAGGAAGCCTCCGAGTCGATGCTCGCTGAGGCCGCGACCGTACCACGGGGCAGTGTCGTAAAAACGCACCCCTGCGTCCCACGCGGCCGCCATCGTCGCCTGCGAGTCGGCTTCCTCGACCTTGCCGTAAAGTTCGCCAAGATGCGCACTGCCAAAGCCGAACGCTGGCAGCGCAAGGCTCGTCGAGCCGACCCGCTTCTGGGCCGAAATGGCGTTTTGCACGTTCTCTCTCCCTGCGGCGTGCGGCGAACTTGAGAAGTCCGCTCTCTCGCTTGCCCTGTAAGTTGTCAGACAAAAATTAGTTTGACAAGTTCTAATGGGCTCCGACATTTTGTCACGACGCGTGACCGCCGCAGCAAGACGACGGCACGCCCGAGGGAGCGCGCAGCATGGAAATCGCCGGGACCTACCCGATGCTCTATGCCTTTTTCGATGACGCTGGCGCCCTGCGCCGCGACGCGATCTCGCGCCAGATCGATGCCGCCATCGCCGCCGGCGCCTCGGGCATTGCCGTCCTCGGCCTCGGCACCGAGGTGCACAAGCTCGGTCGCGCCGAGCGCCGTACCCTGGTCGACTGGACCATGGCCGATACCGCCGGCCGCCTGCCAGTGGCCGTCACCATTGCCGACGGCAATATCCCCGACATGATCGACGGCGCCCGCTTCGCCCAGGCCGCCGGCGCCGCTTTCGTCATCCTGCAGCCGCCGCGCCCCCCGGCCAGCGGCGCCCACCTGGTCGACTTCTTCGGCGCCATCGCCGACGCCCTCGATTGCCCCGTCGGCATCCAGAACGCCCCCGAATATCTGGGCATCGGGCTCGCCGCCGACGAACTCCTTGCGCTCAACCGCGCCCACCCCAACGTCACGCTGGTGAAGGCCGAGAGCACCGCCCTCACGGTTGCTTCCGTTATCGACAAGGTGCGCGGCAAGCTGCGCGTCTTCAACGGCCGCGCCGGTCTGGAGCTTCTCGACAATCTGCGCGCTGGCGTCGACGGCATGATCCCCGGTACCGAGACCATCGACCTCCAGGTCGGCATCGAGCGCGCCATGCGTAGCGGCGACGAGGCGCACGCCGAGCAGCTCTACCGCCGCCTGCTCCCCGCCATCGTCTTTATGATGCAGGGCTTGGGCACGTTCCTCCTCTACGGCAAGCTGATTGCCGCCGAACGGCTGGGACTGGTCCCCAGCCAGAACCGCATCCCACACGAGACCGCAACCCCGACGGGGCTGGCCTGGGCGAAGCGCTTTGCCGCCGAGCTCGGCCCGCTCCCCGTCTGACCGGAGCCGCCATGCCGCGCATCACCGATGTCCGCACCACGATCTACGAATGGGTGGGCCCGGTAGCGCCCATGCCGCCGCATTTCTGCACCACCGCGAGCGATCTCGTCTCCGACGTCACCGGCTCCATCTCCGGCTTCCGTTTCCTCGGCTGGCTGGTGGTCGAGATCGAATGCGACGACGGCACCGTCGGCATCGGCAACGCGGCCCTGGCGCCCCACGCCACCAAGACCACCATTGACACCTATCTAAGGCCGCTGCTCATCGGCACCGACCCGCTCGACAGCGAATACATCTGGCAGTCGATGTACCGCCGCACGCTGCCCTTCGGCCGCAAGGGCATCGGCATGACGGCGATCAGCGCCATCGATCTGGCGGTGTGGGACTTGAAGGGCAAGATCCTGAGGCAACCGGTGTTCAAGCTCCTCGGCGGCCGCACCAAGCAGAAGATTCCCGTCTATGCCAGTCGCCTTTATTCGCAGCCGCTCGACACCCTCCATGCCGAGGCCAAGGCCTACGCCGCACAGGGCTTCAAGTCGGTCAAGCTGCGCTTCGGCTGGGGCCCCAAGGATGGCATCGAGGGTATGCACAAGAACGTTGATCTGGTCCGCACCGCGCGCGAGGCCGTCGGCGACAATGTCGACATCATGGCCGATTGCTACATGGGCTGGAATCTCGAATATGCCCGCCGCATGCTGCGCCTGCTGACGCCGTTCAACATGCGCTGGGTCGAGGAACCGGTGGTGTCGGACGACCTCCACGCCTATGCCGAGCTGCGTGCCCTCAACCTCGTCAACATTTCCGGCGGTGAGCACGAATACACCCTTGCCGGCTTCCGCGATGCGCTGGCGCTCAAAGCCTTCGACATCGCCCAGTTCGACGTCAATCGTGTCGGTGGCATCACCGCCGCCAAGAAGATCGCCGACCTGTGCGAGGCGAACGATATTCTGGTTATCCCGCACGCCGGCCAGATGCACAATTACCACCTCACCATGTCGACCTATGCCGGCCCGATCTCGGAATATTTCCCGCAGGTGCCGGTGGAAGTCGGCAACGAGCTGTTTTGGTACATCTTCGATGGCGAGCCGGTGGCCGACAACGGCTTCATCGATCTCAGCGACACGGCCTCGGGCTTCGGCCTGACACTCAAACCTGTCGACAAGAACTTCAAGCTGACCCGCTGATGCCCGCCTTCCCGATCATCGATACCCACCTCCACGTCTGGGACCAGACGCGGCTCAAATATTCCGCCTTTGATGGCAGCCCGCTGTTCGGCCACCCCTATCACGTCGAGGACTATCGCCGGGACTGCGGGCCGCTGGCGGTCGAGGCGATGGTGTTTCTCGAGTGCTACGCCGATTTCTGGGAAGGCGGCGGCCAGTATCTCGAAGAAATCGCTTTCGTCGAGGACGAGCAGAAGCGCGACCCGCGCATCAAGGCGATCATCCCGATGGCGCCGCTCGAATGGGGCAAGCGGGTCGAACCGATGCTGACCCGGATGCGGGACGAGCATCCCTCGGTCAAGGGCATCCGCCGCATCATGGAGTTCGACAAGGACCCGCGTGCGCTGACTCTCTCGCCCGGCTTCATCGAGGGCGTCAATCTGCTGGAAAAGTTCGGCTGGTCGTTCGACATCAACCCCAACCACACGCAGATGCAGATCATCCGCGACTGGCTGCCCAGCATCAGCTCCGGCGTGCCAATGATTCTCGATCATTGCGGCAAGCCCGGCATCGCCCAGGGCGCTCTCGCGCAATACCGCGACGACCTGCGCGATCTCGCCCGCTATCCGAACATGTGGGTAAAGCTCTCCGACCTGCCGCCCTATGCCGGGCCGAACTGGACCCGGGGGCAACTCTTCCCCTATATCGCAGCCACCATCGACATTTTCGGGCCGGAGCGCACGATCTATGCCGGCGACTACCCGATCCTGCTGCAATCGACGAGCCTGCCCGAATGGGTCGATGTGCTCGACGAGGCGTTCGTCAGCCTCGGCCTTAGCGCCGCCGAGACGCGCATGATCTACCGCGACAACGCCATCGACTTCTATCGGCTGGAGCTGTGAGGCGACGGTGAGCAAGGGGTCCGGCGATCTGGCGGCAAAAATCGTGGGCGAGGCGGGCGATGCCTTCGCCGACCTCGTCGACAACGTTCGTCGCCCGCAGCCGCGCCCGGATTTTGGCGGCGGCACGCTTGAACGCCGCTCCATCTCCGAGCAGGTCGCGAACCGCATCATGTCGATGATCAAGTCGGGCAATCTGCGCTCCGGCGATCGTCTGCCCACCGAGGCGCAGATGGGCATCGCCTTCGGCATCTCGCGCCCGCCGCTGCGCGAGGCGTTGAAGGCCTTGACCCTGATGGGTGTGCTCGAAAGTCGGCAGGGCGGCCGCTACACCGTCACCGACCTGTCGCCGAGCCGTCTCGTCGCGCCCTTCAGCGCCCTGCTGTCGACCAGCGACTACGACGTCGATGAGCATTTCGAAGCGCGTACCGTCGTCGATTGCGAGCTGGTCCGGCTCTGCACCGTTCGCGCCACGCCCGAGCAGCGCCAGCGCATCATGCAGCACGCCGTCGATGGTCGCGCTTTCTACGACGATCCGGTGGCCTTCCGCCTGCTCGACATCGAGTTCCACCAGTCGCTCAACGATGCAGCCGACAATCGGCTGCTCACCGCCCTGGCGCAGGGCATGTACGACATCGGTCTCGACGTGCGTCGCATTGCCAGTGCCGTTCCCGGCAACATCGCGAGAAGCGTTGCCCAGCACATCGTGGTCGCCGAAGCGGTCCGCATTGGCGATGCGCCGGCAGCCGTCGCCGCCTATCGCCACCATCTCGAGCACGTCCGCGACACCACCATTGCCGCCATGGCGCGGCCTCCGGCCTGAGGACCGAACATGCCCAAGCAGATCGCCTTTCGCATGAATGTGTTCCCTGGCCGCGCCGCCGAGTACCGCAAGCGCCACGACGAGATCTTCCCCGAGCTCAGCGCCGCCCTCAAGGATGCCGGCGTGTCCGACTATTCGATCTGGCTCGACCCCGAGGCGAACCACCTGTTCGGCATCCTCACCCTCAGCGACGACAACACCCTCGATGCTCTCCCCGACACCGCCATCATGCAGCGCTGGTGGGCGCACATGGCCGACATCATGGCCACCGACGCCGACAACGTGCCGGTGCAGATTCCCCTCAAGCGCGTCTTTCACCTGCCGTGAGCCCGTCCTTCCGCATCAAGGACGTCCGCGTCTTCACGCTCGCCCCGGGCGCTGGCGCCGGCACCTATTTCAAGCCCGGCGACGACGCCCGCCACTGGCTGGTCGACAGCCTCATCTCCAATCCCATGTCTGGCTACGCCAAGTACCGGGAGAAACGCTCCAGCTGGGGCATCTCCACCATTGGCTCGCTGGTCGTCGAGATCGAGACCGACGAGGGCGTCACCGGTGTCGCCACCGGCTCCGGCGGCGTGCCCGCAGCCTGGCTGATCAAGAACCATTTCGCCCGCTTCCTCGTCGGCGAGGATGCACGCAATCTCAACCGCATCTGGGACGAACTCTACCGCGCCTCGCTGCCCTACGGCCGCAAGGGCCTGCCCATCATGGCGATCAGCGCCGTCGATCTGGCGCTGTGGGATCTCAACGGCAAAGTCCGCGGCGAGCCGGTCTACAACCTCATCGGTGGCCTCAGCCGCGATGAAATCACCTTCTACTGCACCACGCCCGAGCCGGCCGCCATCAAGGCCCTCGGCTTCTGGGGCGCCAAGGTGCCGCTGCCGCACAGCCCGTTCGACGGCGACGACGGCCTCAAGCGCAACGTCGCCTTCCTCTCCCGCCACCGCGATGCCGTCGGTCCCGGCTTCCCGCTGATGGTCGATTGCTACATGTCGCTGAATGTCAGCTACGCCATCGCCCTCGCCGACGCCTGCCGCCATCTCGATATCGGCTGGTGGGAGGAGGTGCTCTCGCCCGACGACGTCGAGGGCTATCGCCTCATCCGGCAGGCCCACCCGACGCTCAAATGGACCACCGGCGAACACGAATACACCCGCTACGGCTTCCGCCGGCTGATCGAGGAGCGCCTGCTCGACATCATCCAGCCCGACGTCATGTGGGCGGGCGGCATGACCGAGTTGCTGCGCATCGCCGCCCACGCCTCCGCCTATGACGTGGCGGTGGTGCCGCACGGCAGCGGCCCCTATTCCTACCAGTTCATCGCCAGCCAGACTGGCCCGGCCTTCTGCGAATATGTCGCCGCCAGCCCCGACGGCAAAAGCATCGAGCCGGTGTTCGGCAAGCTGTTCGTCGGCGAAGACATGCCCAGCAACGGCCGGCTGAAGCTCTCCACCCGCCCCGGCTTCGGCATGGAGCTTGCCGACCGGCAAATGCTTGTCCCGGCGTAACTTTCTCGCCCGGGCTGGCCGCAAGCACAGAGCCAGTGTAAGCCCTCTCGACATCCGCGCTTGTGCTTGCGGGATTTTACGCATTAACTAAGTCTTAACCAGTGGGACACCGAGGGGGCTCGGATGCACTTGCGGACGACCGCTACGGCGCTTGTTGCTGTTGTGGTGCTTGCCGGGCTCGCTGCGCCCGCCGGCGCCGCCGGTCCTGCTGTCTCTGCCCCAAACGCCAAGATCGAGTTTGACGCCGGGGCCTTCTCGCTGGGCTCCAGCACCACCTTCCTCTCCCGCTTTGCCGGCGTCGTCACCCTGCCGGTGACCGACGCATTCGGCATCCAGGCCGATTTCACTGCCGCCACCGCCCCCGGCTTTACCGGCAGCGCCGCCCTCCACGCCTTCACCCGCGATCCGGAGCGCTGGCTGATCGGCGGCACGCTGGGTGTGGTTGCCACTCCCGGCGCCTCCGTCGTCGCGGCAGGACCCGAGGCCGAACTCTACTTCGACCGCTGGACGGTGGAGGCCTGGGCCGGCGCAGCCGTTGCCCTGCCAACCGGTGGCGGCACCACGCGCACCGGTCCGTTCGTCATGGCCGACGTCGCACTCTATCCGCACGACAATCTCCGCCTCAGCCTCGGCGCCTCATTCCTCGATGGTTTTGCGGCGGTGCATTTCGGCGCCGAATACCTGTTCGACTCCGCCCTTGGGCCGCTGTCGCTGGTCGGCGAGGCCCGCCTCGGCCAGGATCACTCGGTTCTCGCCACCCTCGGCATCCGCGCCTATATCGGCGGGGACAGCAGCAAGACGCTGATCGCCCGTCACCGGCAGGACGACCCGTGGGACCGCGGCGGATCGCTCTTTACTGCGCTTGGCGCCCCAAGCTTTGTCAGCGGCGGCGGAACCAGCAGCCCGCCACCGCCGCCCCCGACCTGCAATGCCGATGAGGTCCTGATCGACAACGTCTGCGTCGCCGAGTCGCACGAGTAACTGCAGCCTCCAAAAGTGACCGCTAAAACGCCGCTCCACCGCTGTGGAACCGGCTGAATATTGGTTTCCTGTGCCGCTTGCGGACAGCCGGCCTTTGCGGCAGTGTCCCGCCGCGAAACCGGAGCCGCTGGCGAGCCTCGGGCCGTGCGGCGCCTTCTGTGGCGCGCCAGGGAGATAACCATGACTTACCGCGCATCCGACGGGCGCTACGCCGACATGCAGTTTCGCCGCAGCGGCCGCTCCGGCCTGAAGCTGCCGGCCATTTCCCTCGGCCTCTGGCAGAATTTCGGCGGCACCCGCGACTACCCCTCGGCCTTCGAGATCCTGAGCTACGCCTTCGACCACGGCGTCACCCATTTCGATCTTGCCAACAATTACGGCCCGCCCTACGGCTCGGCCGAGGAACTGTTCGGCGACGTCATGGCGCGGGACTTCCGGCCCTACCGGGACGAGCTGATCATCTCCTCCAAGGCCGGCTGGGACATGTGGCCCGGCCCCTACGGCAATCTGGGCAGCCGGAAATATCTCCTCGCCTCGTGCGACCAGAGCCTCAAGCGCATGGGGCTCGCCTATGTCGATATCTTCTACTCCCACCGCTACGATCCCAACACGCCGCTCGAAGAGACCATGGGCGCGCTGGCGCAACTGCACCGGCAGGGCAAGGCCCTCTACGTCGGCATCTCCAACTACCCGCGCGAGGAGACCAAACAGGCGCATCGCCTGCTCGCCGACATGGGCGTGCCGCTGCTCATCCACCAGCCGAGCTACTCGATCCTCAACCGCTGGATCGAGGATGACCAGACGCTCGACACCTGCGGCGAACTCGGCATCGGCGTCATTGCCTTCTCGCCTCTGGCGCAGGGCCTGCTCACCGGCAAATACAACAAGCTGGCCAAGGCCGAGCTGTCGGGCACCCGCGCCTCGGAGAACTACTCGCTGTCGAGCCGCTCGCTCGAGCCGCGCGTCCTCAAGGCGGTCGAAGGCCTCGCCAAGCTCGCGAGGGCCCGCAAGCAGACGATGACGCAGCTTGCCCTCGCCTGGGTCCTCCGCCGCAAGGAGATGACCTCGGCGCTGATCGGCGTGCGTACCCTCGAGCAACTCAAGGATTGCCTCGGTGCTCTCGACAATCTCGAGTTCACTGCCGCCGAGCTCAAATCCATCGACGCCGCGACGAAGGGCGGTCTGCTCAACGGCCGCCCGCTCACCAGCATGCCCGATTGACGCTGCGGATGCCCGGCCAGCCGCTCCACATCGCGCTCACCTTCGACGACAATTTCGGCGCCCCTGCCTATGCAACGGCGCGCGGCATCTGCCTCGCGACACGCCGCCGCGCCGACCTCGTCTTCCACCTCTGCCACCCGGCTCTCTCCAGCGAAACGATCGAGCTCCTCGACACCATCACCACCGAGTTCGGCGCGACGCTCATCCATCACGACATCGACCGCGACGCCGACTACCTGCATTTCTCGCAATCGTTGCCGCACACCCGCTTCATTTCGGCGGTGATGTACGCCCGCTTGCTGCTCGACCGTATCGTCGACCCGTCGATCGCGCGCATCGCCTATATCGATTGCGATATCCTCGTCCGCGCCCCGATCGAGGGCTTGCTCGACGAGGACCTCGCGGGCCGCCCGCTCGGTGCCGTGCGCGACCCGCACGCCATGGTGTCGTCCAACCGCCGCGACGTGCGGCAGGACCGCGACCTGTTCGACCCCGCCGACCCCTATTTCAATTCCGGCGTGCTGGTGATCGACCTCGCCGCCTGGCGGCAGATGAATATCGTGGGCGCGCTGCTCTCTCTCGAGCAACAGGGGATCCTCGCCCGCCTGCCGAACGACCAGCAGATTCTCAACTACCTGTTCAAGCACAACTGGACTGAGATCAATCCGAGCTGGAACACCTTCGCCGCCGGCACCGCCATCGAGATCTTCAATCCGAGCGCCGTGCACTACACCGGGCTCGCCAAGCCCTGGAATTTCATCAACCTGCTCCCCTTCCGCCGCATCTATCGCCACGTGATGACCAACGAGGTCTTCTACCGCTACATGCGCCAGCGCTGGGCCCGGGAATGGAAGGCGCGGCTCGGCCTCGGTCGACAAAAGGCGCCAAAACCCGCCCGCCCGGTCGCGCCCTAGATGCTTCCCACCGTCTGCTCGTTCTGGCACGGCGATCTCGACTGGCTCGGGCGATTGTGCATTGCCTCTTACCTCGACCGCGGCCATCCGTTCGAGCTCTATTGCTACGAGAGCGTTGGCCCGGTGCCGAAGGGCTGCGTCCTGCGCGACGCGGAGAGCGTGATGCCCCGCGCCGACATGTTCTTCTACAAGGGCAATCGCACGCCCGCCGTCTTTGCCGATCTCTTCCGCCTCAAGCTGATGCAGCAGGAAGCCGGCATCTGGGTCGATTGCGACTGCTTTTGCCTCCAGCCCTATGAGGGCCTGGGGGACTACATTTTCGGCATCGAGAGCCACGTCGACGCGGTCAACAACGCCGTCTTCCGCTGCCCCCCGCAGGGCAAGCTGCTCGATGCGCTGTTCACCACCTTCGAGCCGGGCAGCCTGCCGGCTGGCATGCCCTGGGCCCGCGCCCTCGAAGTGCGTGTCCGCCGGCTGCTGGGGCAGGAGGTGCCGGCGCACCATATGCAGTTCGGCTCGACCGGGCCGTGGCCCCTGACCCACCACTTGAAGCGGCTCGGGCTGTTCCGCCTCGCCCAGCCGAAAACGGTGTTCTATCCGCTCGACTACACCACCGCCCCGGAACTGCTGAAGCCCGAAATTGACATCGGCCAATGGACCACGCCGAACAGTCTCAGCGCCCATTTCTGGCACAGCTTGCTCACCAGGCGCGGCAATGGGCGCCTGCCAGTTCCGGCGCCCGGCAGCTTCTTTGCGACCGAACTCGCGCGCCTGGGTCCCGCCTTCGGCTTTTCCTATCCGGTCGCCTCGGCCTAAAACCGCGCCATCCCCGTCAGCCTGCCGATCGGCAGCTCCGCCAGCGGCCCCGTGTATCGCCACTTATGGCTGAGCTTGTGTGCGGGAATGCGATTGCGATCCATGAACTGCGCGAGCCCCACCGGCGGATTGCGATCGAAGGCGTGGCTCGGCACCGCCAGCGGTCCCATCGCCGACAGCTTGGGCATCGCTTCATAACCGCGCGCCGCCAGCGGCTCGATCGCCTCCAGCATCTCGAACAGATACTCCATCCAGTAATAGTGGTGCGGCCGCCGGACCACGTTCCAGTACTGCCGCACCAGCTCGTGCCACGCAGCGATCACCGGGTCCGCCGCCGCCGCCGCCATGAACCAGATTTCGACATCGCGATACGGCCGCGGCCTGCTGAACATGAATACCCCGGCGCCCATCGCCTGCGGCAGCCAGTCGTCGAGGCCGCGCGTCGCAAACATTGTGGCGTCCGCCCACACGCCGCCGTGCGCCTTGAGAAAGCCGAGCCGCGCCACATTGGCCCGCGCCGCCCGACCCAGCCCCGCCGGCAGGTTGAACTGCGCCAGGCTCGGCGCGAAATCGCCATAGGTCCGGTCGTCGAGAAGGTGCAGCTCCCAGCCGGGGTTGAGCCGTCGCCACGATTCGGCGCACGCGGCCACCAGCGGCGGCGCGCTGTCCCAGCCCTGCTGCCACAGCATGAAGATGTGGCGGGGCACCGGCGCCGGCGGCAGCGTCGCCAGCGTGTCGTACTCGCCCAGCAGCCGTAGCAGCAGCGCCGGATCGTGATAGTTGCGCCGCCGCTCGCGACGGAACGTCCAGATCAACAGCTCGCGCCACTTCGCCGCAAAGAAGCGATCGAAGTCGCGGCGGGTGAGGGCGCTCGCCGCCGTCACGTCCGCAGCACGCCGCCAGTCGCCTTACCCACCGCCGCGACGATGGCGCCCGCCACCTTGTCGATCTCCGCGTCGGTCAGCGTGTGGTCGGTCGGCTGCAGCGTCACGCGGATGGCGAGCGAGGTCTTGCCGTCGGGAACGCCCCTGCCGTCGAACACATCGAACACGCTGACGCCGCTGATCAGCGCCTTGTCGGCATTGCGCGCCGTCCGCAGCAGCACGGCCGCCTCGACATCGCGATCGACGAGGAAGGCGAAATCGCGCTCGACCGGCATCAGGTCGCTGAGCTTCAGCGCGCCCTTGCTGCGGCTCGCCTTGCGGCGCGGCTCGGGGATCGCATCGAGATCGAGCTCGAAGCCCACCACCGGGCCGCCGAGGTCGAGATCGCTCGCCAGCGACGGATGCAGCTCGCCGAACCAGGCGACAGTCTTCCCCGGCCCCAACTGTACCCGGCCGCCGCGGCCGGGATGCGCCCAGGCCGGCGGCTCGGCCACCAGTTGCAGCTTGTCGAGATCGTGCCCAAGCGCATCGAGCGCCGCGGCAAGGTCTGCCTTGGCGTCGAACACCTCGGGCGCCGCCTTACCCTGCCAGGTCTTGGCAGGCACTCCGGCGCGCACCGCCGCCGCGTAGGTGTGCTGGCCTTCCGGCAGATCGCTGAGGAACACCTGTCCCACCTCGAACAGCGCCAGGTCGCGGAGGCCGCGGTTCTGGTTGCGCCGCACCGCCGCCAGCAGTCCCGGCAGCAGCGAGGGCCGCATGTCGCTGAGGTCGGCGGCGATGGCGTTAGCGAGCTTCAGGCTCGGGGCGCCGCCACCGAACCGCTTCGCCTCTTCGGCCGAAATGAACGACCACGTCACCGCCTCGTCGAGGCCGCGCGCCGCCAACACCCGCTTCACCTGCCGCCGGCGGTTCTGCATCGTCGTCAGCATGCGCGGCGCGACATGGGTGAGCCGCGGCAGCGGCGTCACCGGCACCTTGTCGACGCCCTCCATGCGCATCACCTCTTCGACGAGGTCGGCCTCCATCGTCACGTCCGGCCGCCACGATGGCACCGTGACACTGAGCGTCGGCGCATTGCCCGAAACCGCAAAGCCAAGCCGCGTCAGGATCTCGCTGATCCGCGCCACCGGCAGTTCAAGTCCCGTCAGGCGCTTCACTGCGCTCACCGGGAACGCAATCACCGTGCCCGGCGCCGCGACGTGGCCCGCCACCACCACCTCGTGCGCAGTGCCGCCGCAGAGCTCGAGGATCAGCGTCGTCGCGATCTCGATGCCCGGCAGCACCGACTCCGGATCGACCGTCCGCTCGAAGCGGTAACGCGCATCCGACGCGATGCCGAGCTTCCGGCCCGCCTGCGCCACTATCAGCGGCTCGAACCAGGCGCTCTCGACGAACACATTGGTCGTCGCCGCTGTCGAGCCCGTCGGCTCGCCGCCCATGATGCCGGCGATACCCACGGCGCTACTGGCATCAGCGATCACCGGAATGCTCGGGTCGAGTGCGTAGGTGCGGCCATCGAGCGCCTTCAGCGTCTCGCCGTCGCGCGCCATGCGCGCGTGGACCGGCGACCTGAGCGTGTCGGCGTCGAACACATGCAGCGGCCGGCCGCGGTCCAGCGTCACGTAATTTGTGATATCGACCAGCGCCGAAATCGGCCTGAGGCCGACGGCGCGCAGCCGCGCCT
>JBDTVO010000007.1:0-28455 GCA_040007135.1 Devosia sp.
CATAGGCCAGCGCCGCCTCGGCAAGGATGCCGAGCGAGAACTGGATGGTGATCTGGACGATCAGCGTGTTGAGGATGTTGGGGAGGATATGCTCCGCAGAAATGCGCGCCGCACCCTTGCCGGCGACACGCGCCGCAAGGATGAAGTCGCGCGTCCACAGGCTCAGCGACGCGGCGCGGGTCAGGCGGGCGAACACCGGGATGTTAAAGATGCCGATGGCGATGATGGCGTTGACCGCGCCGGGACCGAACACAGCGGTGATGAGGATGGCGATCAGCAACGCCGGAAAGGCGAACACCAGGTCGTTGGCGCGGAGGATGATTTCGTCGACGAGCGTGCCGCGCTGCGCCGCCGACCAGAGGCCGAGCGGCACGCCGAGCCCGAGCCCGAGCCCGACCGCCACCAGCGCCACAGCGATCGAGGTGCGGGCGCCGACGAGGATTTGCGAGAACACGTCGCGCCCGTACTGGTCGGTGCCGAACCAGTGCGCCGCGCTGAGGCCCTTGAGCTTGTTGGGGATGTTCTGCGCTGCAAAATCGTAGGGCGTCCACACCAGCGACAGCAGCGCCGCGACAATGATGATGGCGGTGAGCATCGCGCCGACGACGAAGCTCGGCGAGCGCAGCGCCGAGCGCCAGCGCGCGCCGCGCGGCAGGTCGGCGGAGGCGATCTCGATCACCATCAGCGCCGCCTCAGCCGTGGATCGACGGCGATGTAGCTGAGATCGACCGCGAAATTGACGACGATCACCGCGAACACCAGCAGCATCACCACCGATTTCACCACGATCAGGTCGCGCTGGGTGATGGCCTGGAAGATCAGGCGACCGAGACCGGGGAGGAAGAAGACGTTCTCGATGATGATGCCGCCGGCGAGAAGGAACGCGAACTGCAGGCCGACGATGGTCAGCACCGGAATCAGCGCGTTGCGCACGGCGTGCCGCCACAGCGCCTGGGATCGCGTCAGCCCCTTGGCACGCGCCGTGCGGATGTAGTCCTCATCGAGCGTATCGAGCAGCGCCGAACGCATGACCCGCGCCAGGATCGAGGCCTGCGGCAGCGCCAGCGCGATGGCCGGCAGCAGCAGGCTCTTGAGCCCCAGCCAGAAGCCTTTGTCCCAGCCGGGAAAGCCGCCCGCGGAGAACCAGTGGAGGATCACCGCGAACACCCAGACGAGGATGATGGCGAACCAGAAATTGGGAATGGCGACGCCGAACTGGGTGGCGCCCATCACCGCGACATCGGTCGTCGAGTTGCGCCGCGCCGCGGCGATGATACCGGCCGGGAAGGCGATGACGATGGTGAGGAACAGCGACAGCGCCGCCAGCGGCAGCGACACGCCGATGCGCTGCACGATGAGTTCGGAGACCGGCGTCCGGTAGGTGTAGCTGATGCCGAAATCGCCGTGCAGCATGCCGACGATCCAGCTCAGGTAGCGGGCTGTCGCCGGCTGGTCGAGGCCGAGCTGCGCGCGAAGGTTTGCCAGCGTATCGGGCCGGGCGTTGAGCCCGAGCATGAACTGTGCTGGATCGCCCGGCACCACCTCGAGGATGAGAAAGATCACGATCGAGGCCACGATGAGGCTCACGATCAGCGATCCGGCGCGGCCGAGGAAATAGGGCGTCATCGGGCTATTGGGTCACGCGGCCCACGGTGGTGCAAGCAGGACGCAAGCGTCAGGCCACTTTACTCAGCAGGTCCGGCGGCAGGTGTGCGCGTGCGTCGAGTACTTCGAGGCCAACCAGGCGTCCCTTGGCGTCGTAGTCGAGGACGATGCCGGCCGACACCTCCTCGCTCTCCTCGACGGGCTCGGGGGAGAACCTGATATAGGCCGCGTTCGCGTCGGGATCGTATTTCACACTCGGTGTCATTCCGGCCTCCGGGCACCCCGGTCAAAGAAGGCCGTCACTATACGGATTTGTGTTGGTGTTTCCAAACAGGCGACACGAAGAATGCGACCACCGCCTTCGGGAATCGGCAAAAAGCGCCGGATGACCGGACTTTGAGGCTCCTGCTGCTCCCAGCCCGGGTGTCGAGCGGCGCGTTCGATCCACTCCAGCTCGAGTCCCCGCTCTATGAGAACGTCAGCCGCGTGGCGAGTGAGGACGATTGGCCTGAGCATGTTGCGGCGGGAAGGTGTCGGTCCAGCCCACCCTCGTCAACGAGGGCGGGCCGGACCATGATTCTATTGCGTCCAGCTCATTTCGGCGAACGGTGACGCCGGGACCGGGGCGTTTTCCCAGTAGCCGGCGAGGTTGGCGTTGGCGACCGTGATGTTGGGGAACTCGAAGAGGAAGCCCGCGGCGAAATCGTTGGCGAGCTGCTTCTGCGCCTCCTGCTTCAGTGCCATCTGCTTTGCCGGATCGGTGGTGTTGCCGATGTCCTCGACGATCTTCTTGTAGGCCGGCGAGTTGTAGTTGAAGTAGTAGCCGTCCTTGGCGAACGAGCCGTAGTCGTTGGGTTCGACGTGGCTGACGATGGTGAGGTCGTAGTCCTTGTTGGTGAACACGTTGCTCAGCCAGTCGGCCCACTCGACGTTGGAGATGTCGACCTTGATGCCCACCTGCGCCAGCTCCTGCTGGATGATCGGCCCGGCCGAACGGGCGTAGTTGGCCGGCGGCAGCTTCAGCGACAGCGTGATGTCCTTGACCCCGGCCTCGGCCAGCAGCGCCTTCGACTTCTCGGGGTCGTAGTTGGAGATCGCCGTGAGGTCGATGTAGGCCGGGTCGCCCGGCGGGTAGAACGAGCCGATGGGCGTGCCGTAGCCGAACTCGGCGCCGTCGATGATCGCCTTGCGGTCGAGAGCGTGGGCGACGGCCTCGCGCACCTTGATGTTGTCGAGCGGCGCCTTGCCGTTGTTCATGGCGAGCACGGTTTCGCCCTGCGTCGTGCCGACCACCACCTTGAAGCGGGAATCGGACTTGATCTGCTCAAGCGCTTCGGGGGCCGGAAAGCCGCCGAACACGTCGACGTCGCCGGCGAGGATCGCCGCAACCGCGGCGGTCGGATCGGAGATGAACTTGATCACCACCTTGTCGATGCTGGGTGCCTTGCCCCAGTAGCTGCCGGTCGAAACCAGCGTGACGTGGTCGCCCTTGACCCACTCCGAGACCTTGTAGGGTCCGGTGCCGACCGGGTCGGTGCCGTTGGTCGCGGCGGTCTTGGTGGAGACGATCACCGCATCGCCCCAGCCCATGTCATAGAGGAAATCGCCCTGCGGTCCCGAGAGCGTCACCTTGGCGGTCGCCGGATCGACGACGTCGACCGAGGCGATCTTGGCGAACAGCTGCTTTTGCGCGTTGACCGATTTCTCGCCGCGGGCGGTGTCGAGCGAATACTTGACGTCGTCGGCGCTGAGCGCCGTGCCGTCGGAGAACTTCACCCCATCCTGCAGGTGGAAGGTGTAGGTGAGCCCGTCGGACGAGATGTCCCAGGATTTCGCAAGCAGCGGCAGCACGTTGCCGTCCTTGTCGATCCTGGTGAGGCCCTCGAAGATGTTGCCGTAGGTGACGGTCCGGATGGCCGCCGCAGCGCCGCCGGTGGTCGGATCGAGGCTGGGCGGCTCGAGCTGCATGGCGACGTTGAGATCGGTGCGGGCCGCGGCGAGCGCCGGGGCCGTGAGCAAGGCGGCGGCGAGCGCCGCGAGGAGGAGTTTGCGCATGGTTGGCTTCCCTGTCCGGCCGCTTTCAGGCGGCCTTGGAGGCAGCTTAGGACGCTTTGGCGCGCATGATAATGGGCTTTAGGGGACGAAAAATCGCACTACCCGGCGGTATGCAGCAGCGTTTCCAGCGTCAGCCCCATCACCTTGGCCGAATCCAGCATGTCGGTGATGCCGACATATTCGTCCGGCTGGTGCGCCAGATCGAGGATGCCGGGTCCGTAGGCGATGCAGTTGTGCAGGCGACCGATGCGGTCGATGTGCTTCTGGTCGTAGGTGCCGGGCGAAACGACGTAATCGGGGCTCAGGCCGAGGACTTTGCCGATGGCCTTGTCGACGGCGCGCACGATCGGCGCGTCCTTTTCGGTCATGGTCGGCGGAATGGTCCAGAGGTCGCGCAATTCGTAGCTGAAGCCGGGGCGGGTGGCTTTCAGCTTCTCGAGCAGATCGACCATTTCCTGACGGACGGCGGCGGGTTGTTCCTCGATGAGGTAGCGGCGGTCGATGACGATGCGAGCCGAGTGGGCCACGATCGGCGCCGGGAAACCGGTGTAGCCCTCCTCGGGTTCGGGCTGGCCGCCATGGATGGAGTTGATGTTGAGGGTCGACTGGCGGGCCAGTGGCGGCACCACCGGCATGGCGGTGGTGCGGGTGGCGAGCGCCGGGTAGAGGGTGGCTTCGATCTCGCCGAGCAGCGCCGCCATGTGGCGGATGGCGCTGTCGCCGAGGAAGGGCATCGAGCCATGCGCGATGCGGCCGTGGGTTTCGATCTCGGCCCACCAGACGCCGCGATGGCCGAGGCAGATGCGGTTCTTGTTGAGCGGCTCGGGGATGATGACGTGCTGCACCCGCTCGGGGGAGAAGTAGCCGCGCTCGGCGAGCCAGGCGACGCCGGCGTAGCCGCCGGTCTCCTCGTCGGCGGTGGCCGAGATCTCGATGGCTCCGGCGAAATCCGGATGCGTGTCGATGAAGGCTTCGGCGGCGACGATCGAGGCGGCGAGGCCGCCTTTCATGTCGCAGCTGCCGCGGCCGTAGACGCGATCGTCGCGCACCTCGCCGCCGAACGGATCGACGGTCCAGCCGCTTCCGGTCTCGACCACGTCGTGGTGCGAGTTGAAATGCACCGTCTCGCCGGGGAGGCCTCCCTCGCGCCGCGCCACGACGTTCCAGCGCGGGTATTTGTCGATGTCGCCGATGGCGCCCTCGGCGCGCAGCAATTCGACCTGGGGGAAGCGCGGGCGGAGCCGCGCCGCGACGTAGTCGCAGATGTCGCGATAGCCGGCGCCGGGCGGATTGACGGTGGGGACGCGGATCAGGTCCTGTGTCAGGGCGACGAGGTCGTCCCGGCGAGCGGCGATGTTTTCGACAAGACGCGACATGGGGGCGATGGTGTCGGCTCCGGCGGCCACGGTCAACCGAGGCGCGCGATTCCCTTTGCGGGCGGCGACGGCATTGGCTAGCGATAGAGGTCGGAGGACTCTTCAAAATGGACATTGCACCCATCGCGCCGATCAAGCGGCCAGACCCGGCGCTGGTTGAAGCGCTGCGCAAGCTCGGGGCGGCCACGGTGGCCGGAACCCTGGGCCACATGGGCATCCGCGATCCGCATATGTCGGGCCCGGTGACCTACAACACCGGCAAATCGGCCGCCGGTCCGGCGGTGACGCTGCAGATGATGCCCAAGCGCGAGGACGTGTTCCCCGAGAGCGAATACGACGATCCGGAAAAGCATCTGCATCGACATGTGCTGTACCAGGTCGAGCGCGGCGACTTCGTCGTCGTCGATGCGCGCGGCGACATGAAGTCGGGCATCTTCGGCGAGATGATGCTGACCTTCTTCAAGGGCCGCGGCGGCGCCGGGCTGGTGATCGACGGCTGCATCCGCGACTATCCGCACGTGCAGGAGATCGACCTGCCGATGTGGCTGCGCGGCGTGACGCCGAACTTCCACATCCAGACCAACATCATGCCGTTCGCGGTCAACGTCCCGGTGGCATGCGGCGGCGTGCTGGTGATGCCGGGCGACATCATCGTCGCCGACGACGATGGCGCGGTGTGCGTGCCGGCCGCGATGGCACAGGCAGTGGTCGATGACGGCAAGAAGCACGCCGACTGGGAGGAGTTCTCCAAGATGAAGCTGATGGAGGGCGGCGACCTCCGCCGCTACTATCCGCTGCATCCCGACGCCGAGCCCGAGTACCAGGCCTGGCGGAAGCGCAACCCGCTGAAGGGCTAGACGTCGTCGACGGCGCGCTCCTGCAGGGCGAAGTTCTGCAGGATCTGCGCCTTGTCGCTGTCGCTGTCGGCGACCGAGATAATCGAGCGGAAGGCGGCGCGCACGATCTCCTTCTTGCTCGCGTCCGGGTGCGCCTTGCGGGCCGCCTTGAGCAGCTCCCGCGGTGTCATTTTCGGACGGGCGAGGGCGAGCAGCGTCGCCTCGATCGTCGGCGCAGGCCCGGCCGGCGCGGGTTTTTCCTTGTTCTGCGATTTGTCCTTGGACATGACGATCCCCTGCTGGCGCCCAATTTCTGGTGAAAGGCGCATACGGGACTGTCATAATCCAGACATATCGAGCGGCGCGGAACCAAGGCGTTCCCACCGCGTTTCGTCCAGTTGCCATATTGGGGCCCGGGGACTTGCCGATGTTGACCGAGCGCGGTTCGGCTCTCTTTGACGAGAGTGCCCGCTATAAGTTTCTGGTCGAGTCGATCATCGACTATGCCATCTACATGCTCGACGAGAGCGGGCGGGTGGCGAGCTGGAATCCCGGAGCTGAGCGCATCAAGGGCTACGGGGCGCGCGAGATCATCGGCCAGCATTTTTCGCGATTCTACACGCCAGAGGATCGCCTTGCCGGGACGCCTGAGCGGGCCCTGAGCACCGCGGCCGAGACGGGCCGGTTCGAAACCGAAGGCTGGCGTCTGCGCAAGACCGGCGAGCGGTTCTGGGCCCACGTGGTGATCGATGCGATCAAGGCACCCTCCGGCGAGGTGATCGGTTACGCCAAGGTGACCCGTGACCTCACCGAGCGGCGTGCCGCCGAGCTAGAGCTCAAGCGCTCGGAGGAACAGTTCCGCTATCTGGTGCAGGCGGTCACCGACTACGCCATCTACATGCTCGATCCCAACGGCATCGTCACCAACTGGAACGCCGGTGCACAAAAGATCAAGGGCTACACGCGCGACGAGATCGTCGGCCAGCATTTCTCCCGCTTCTATACCGACAAGGATCGTGAGGCCGGCGAGCCGCAGCGCGCTCTGCAGCGCGCCGCATCCGAGGGGCGCTTCGAAAAGGAAGGCATCCGCGTCCGCAAGGACGGCACCCGCTTCTGGGCCAATATCGTCATCGACCCCATCCGCAACGAGCAGGGCGCTCTGATCGGCTTTGCCAAGGTCACCCGCGACATCACGGAGCGCAAGCAGGCCGAGCAGGCGCTGGCGCAGGCCAACGAGGAACTGCTGCAATCGCAGAAGATGGAAGCGATCGGCCGGCTGACCGGCGGCGTCGCGCACGATTTCAACAACCTGCTGATGGCGATTTCGGGGAGCCTTGAGCTGCTGCGCAAGCGCATGCCGGAAGACCCCAAGCTGCTCAAGCTGATCGACAACGCCATGCAGGGCGCCGAGCGCGGCGCCTCGTTGACGCAGCGCATGCTGGCCTTCGCTCGCCGCCAGGAACTGAAGCCCGAGCCGCTCGACGTAAAGCTGCTGGTCGACGGCATGACCGAACTCCTCAACCGCTCGCTCGGGCCAACCATCGAAATCGTCGGCGACATGCCCGGGCACCTGGCGCCGATCCTGATCGACGCCAACCAGCTCGAGCTGGCGATCCTCAACCTGGCGGTCAACGCCAAGGACGCCATGGAGGACGGCGGCCGGCTGACCATCAGCGCCCGCGAGCAGCACGTGACCGACCACGCGGGCCTTCGCCCCGGCGCTTATGTGACGCTCACCCTCGCCGATACCGGCACCGGCATGGACGCGGCGACGCTGTCGCACGCCACCGAGCCGTTCTTTACCACCAAGGGCGTCGGCAAGGGCACCGGGCTCGGGCTCGCCATGGTGCGCGGCCTGTCGGAACAGTCGGGCGGCACGATCACCATCGACAGCACGCCCGGCAAGGGCACGGCGGTGACGATGTGGCTGCCGGTCAGCAGCGAAGCCCCGGCGGAAGCCGAGGCCGTCGCCGAACCCGTGGCCGAGACGAAGCCGCAGGAACGGCTGCGGGTGCTGGTCGTGGACGACGATTTCCTCGTCGCGATGAACACCACGGCAATGCTCGAGGACCTCGGGCACGAGGTGGTGGAGGTGCATTCGGGCCCGCTGGCGTTGCAGGCGCTCGAAACGGCCAACGGCTTCGACCTCATCATCACCGACCAGGCGATGCCGCAGATGACCGGCACGCAACTGCTTGCCACCATCCGGCAGCGCTGGCCCGACCTGCCGGCGATCCTCGCCACCGGTTACGCCGAGCTGCCGGTCGCCGACGACCCGGGCGTGCCGCGGCTGGGGAAACCGTTCTTCCAGGCCGATCTCGAAAAGGCGATCGCCCGGCTGGGGACACAAGCAAGCGTGAATTGAACCGGTCGGCCCGATCCGGCGTAGTGCAACCACGGATCAGGAGCTGAGATGGCGAACGACAGCAAGGGCGTGGCCTGGGTCACCGGCGCCGGCAGCGGCATTGGCCGCGGGCTGGCGAAGCGTCTGGCGGAGGAGGGCTGGACGGTCGCGATCAGCGCCCGAACGGCCGAGGATCTCGATTCGCTGGCCGCCGAAGTGCCCGGCCGCATCACCGCCTTCAAGCTCGACGTCACCGACGAGGCGGCGTGCCTCGCGACCGGCAAGGCCATCGCCGCCGCGCTGGGTCCGATCGATCTCGCGGTGCTCAACGCCGGCTCGTACTTTCCGACGACGGCGACCGACTTCTCGGTCACCAATTTCCGCCGCACCGTCGACCTCAACCTGATGGGAACGGTCAGCTGCATGGGGGCCGTGGTGCCGGCGATGGTCGCCCGCCGCAGCGGCCACATCGCGGTGGTGGCCTCGCTCACCGGCTATGTCGGCCTGCCGACGGCCGCCTCCTACGGCGCCACCAAGGCGGCGCTGATCTCGATGATGCATTCCTTCCGCCCGGACTTCGAGCGCTACGGTGTCATCATGACCGTGATCAACCCCGGCTTCGTAAAGACGCCGGCGACCGACAAGAACAATTTTCCAATGCCATTCCTGATGGGCGTCGACAAGGCCGTCGACCACATCATGGCCGGCTTGCGGAGCAAACGGTTCGAGATCGCCTTCCCCTGGCAGATGGTGCTGGCATTGCGATTGCTTCGGGCGCTGCCCGAGGGGCTGCGCTTTGCCATCACCCGGCGGATGCTGCCGACCGAGCAGCGCTAGCGTGGAATGATGGTTGTCGCGGCGGCCGCCGCGGCCGGCCGGTGGCGGAAGACGGGCACACCCTTCAGCCAGAGCTTCAACGCTTCCCAGTGGATGGCGCCGGTGACCTTCAGCGTCATCAGCGGATAGGCGAGGAAGGCGCGCAGGAGCGTCGCGTCGGTCAGCGGCTGGCGCATTCCGGCAAAACTCGCCGTCAGCAGCAGGCCCTCGGCGTCGGTCTCATCGATGGCGACGACGACGCGCTCGCCCGGCGGCGTGATGCGGAAGCCGTAGGAACATGTCATCGGCATGAACGGCGACACATACATGTCCTTGCCGGCGCGCTGCTCGACGACACCCGTGGCATCGGCCGGGACCGGGATCACATAGGTGTGCCGCTCGCCATAGGTGTTGTGCACCTCGTAGAGGATGGCGCGCAGCACCTCGCCGTCGCGGCAGAACCACACGGTCAGCGGGTTGAAGACGTAGCCGAGGATGCGCGGGTAGCACAGCACCTCGATATGCGGATCGTTGAGCGTGACGCCGGCGGCCTCGAGCTGTGCGGTGACCCAGCCGCGCGGGTCATTGCCGCTGCCATCGCCGTGGTCGCGGTCGTGGAAGGAAAACAGCGCCGGCCGGTTGTGGCCGAACAAACGGAGGCTGCGGCTCAGCCCGCCGATCTCGTCGAGATCGAGCAGCAGCGAGAAGACGCGATATTTGAGCTTGTGCCGACGCGGCCTGAGCCGCGCGTGCATCACGGTGCCGGCGTAGAGCGTGGAATTCATTCGGCGGCCTCGAGCATCGGTTCGGGCTGGAGGTTGATGCGGCCGGACTCGTTGGCGACGGTCCACGGACGGCGGACGCCGCCGACTGCTTCTGCTGCGGCGAGGCCGGACTGCAGCGCGTCCTCGTGGAAGCCGTGGCCGAAATAGCTGCCGGCAAACCAGGTGCGGCGGGTGCCCTGCAGGCGCCAGAGGTGCTGCTGCGCTTCGACCGCGCGCCGATCGAACAGCGGGTGGCTGTAGCTGAATGTGCCCCGCACCGTCTCCGGCGCGATGTCGCGCGTCGGGTTGAGGGTGAGGAACAGCGGGTGCGCCGGGTCGAGCCCCTGCAGGCTGTTCATCCAGTAGGTAACGCAGAGCGGGCGGTCTCCGGTATCGGTGCGCTCGCCGATATAGTTCCACGAGGCCCAGACGCCGCGGCGCTTCGGCATCAGGTTTGTGTCGGCATGGAGGACTGCATCGTTGTCGGTGTAGGCAAAGGCGCCGAGCATCGCCTGCTCGGTCTCGTCGACATCGGCGAGGAGGCGCAGCGCCTGGTCGGCATGGGTGGCGATGATGACGTCGTCGAAATGCTGGCGCTGGCCGGTGCGGTCGGTCAGCGTGACGCCCACCGCGTCGCGGCTGATCTGGGTGACGCCGGCGCCGAGGCGCACATCCTTGATGCGCGACAGCATGCGCGTCACGTATTCGTGCGAACCGCCCTTGACCGTGCGCCACAGCGGCTGGCCGACGATCTTGAGCAGCCCGTGGTTCATCCAGAAGCGCACGAAGGCGACCAGCGGATAGGCCCGCATCTGCGCCGAGGTGGTCGACCAGATGGCGGCGCCCATCGGCAGGAGGTGATCTTCGATGAAGCCGGCGGAGTAGCGGTTGGCCTCGAGATAGTCGCCCAGCGTCAGCAGTGCCGCTTCGGGGCGGCAGATGTCGCGCGGGGCGAGCGTGTAGAACCGCCCGATGTCCCGCGCCATGGCGAGAAACCTGAGATTGGTGATGTTGCCGGGCTGGCCGAGAAAGCCGGTGAGCCCATTGCTCGAATATTCGAGGGCGCCGCCATCGAGCGAGGCGGCGAACGACATGTCGGTCTCAAGGCTCGGCACCCTGAGGTGGTCGAGGAGGGCCACGAGGTTGGGATAGTTGGCGCCGTTGTAGACGATAAAGCCGGTGTCGACCGGCGTGGTCGTCGCCCCGGTGGGGACCAGCACCGTGTTGGCATGGCCGCCCGCGCGGCTGTCGGCTTCGAACAGCGTCACCCGATGGTACGGCGCCAGCAGCCACGCCGCGCTCAGCCCGGCAATGCCCGAGCCGACAACGGCGATGTGGCGGTTCTGCTGCGGTTCCCCGCTTCTGGCGTCGGTGCGCAAGGGCAAAATCCTCGAATTGGCGTCAATTCAGATACGGAACGCGCGCCAAAACGGATGCAGCACCACGCGAAAAAGCCCGGCCGGTGATCCAGCGCACCGATTGGCCCGTAAAGCGTGCATGAACCTGGAGATTTCCACAGCTGCGCCGGCGTGGCAGAAGAGATCCCCACCGGCCGCCGCCCTCGGGCGCCGGCCGGATCTGAGGCACAAAACGAAGGCCGCGATGGAACCCGGCAGCGGGGCCGAGCCAGACATGTCGCAATTGCTGGCCGAAATCGGCCGCACGCGCGACCTTGACCGCTTCGAGCTGCTGTTCCGGCACTTCGCGCCGCGGCTGAAGACCTATATGGCGCGCACCGGCAGCGCCGCGGGCGCCGAGGAATTGATGCAGGAAACCCTGACAACGGTGTGGAACAAGGCAACTCTCTACGATCCGGCGAAGGGCGCAGCCTCGACCTGGATCTTCTCCATTGCCCGCAATCTACGTATCGACGCCTACCGGCGCGAGAAGCACCCGCAGTTCGACGAAAACGATCCCGCCTTCCAGCCGGCGGAGGAGCCGACCGCGGTGCAGCGCATCGAGGCCGAGCAATCGGCCCGGCTGGTGCGCAGTGCACTGGCGCGGCTGCCGGCGGAACAAGCCGAGGTGATGCGGCTCGCTTTCTTCGAGGACAATTCGCAGACCGACATCGCCGATGCGCTGAAGCTGCCGCTCGGCACGGTGAAGTCGCGCATGCGCCTTGCCCTCGGCAAGCTGCGCACGGCGCTGGGCGACGCTGGGGACATCCGATGAGCATCAACCATCACATCGCCGACGATTTGCTGTTGAGCTATGCCGCCGGCAGCCTCGCCGAGGGCTGGAGCCTCGCGGTCGCGACGCATCTGTCGCTGTGCGCCGACTGCCGTGCCCGGCTTGCCGCGGCCGAGGCGGCGGGCGGCCAGATGCTCGAGACGATCGACGGCGGCGCCGTGGAAGCCGGATCGTGGACCGCACTCCGAGGCCGGCTGGCGCCGGCTCCGCCGGCCACAACCCCGGCCAAGGCTTCGGCCGGTGAGGTGGCGGTGCTGCCAAAACCGTTGCGCGATTATGTCGGCGGTGACGTCGAGGCCATCCGCTGGAGCGCCATCGGCACGGCGGGCGCGCAGTTCCGCATCAAGACCGCCGACCGCGAGACGCAGGTGCGGCTGCTGCGCATTCCTGCAGGCAAGCCGGTGCCCGAGCACACCCATCGCGGCCGCGAACTGACCGTGGTGCTGTCGGGCGCCTTCAGCGACGGGGTCGGGCGCTTCGCCCGCGGCGGCGTCGAGGATGCCGACGATTCCATCGAACACATTCCAACGGCGACACCGGAAGCCGATTGCATCTGTCTTGCGGTGACCGATGCGCCGCTGCGCTTCCGCAGCCTGCTCGTTCGTGCCCTGCAGCCATTCTTGGGAATCTGATGCGCTACCTCGTCGCCTATGTCGTCACCGTCATCGTCTTTCTCGGCCTCGACGTGCTGTGGCTGTCGCAGGTGGCGCTCGGCATGTACCGCCGCGAACTCGGCGGCCTGCTGCTCGACAGCCCCAACCTCGCCATCGCCGGTATTTTCTACCTGCTGTTCGTTGCCGGCATCGTCGTGCTCTGCGTCGCGCCAGCGCTCGCCGGTGGTGGCTGGGTTCAGGCGCTGTGGACCGGCGCGGTGCTCGGGCTCGTTGCCTATGGCACTTACGACATCACCAATTTGTCGACGCTCAAGGACTGGTCGCTGACGGTGACGCTCGCTGACCTTGCCTGGGGTGCGGTGCTGACGGCGGTCTCCGCAACCGCGGCAACGCTCGTCGTCGGCTGGCTGAAGCTTTAGCTCCGCTCGCCGATAACCCTGCGGACGGCCTGGCCTTTACCTGCGGGGCCGGCGTTGACATGGTGCCCCGGGATCGGGGACCAATTCGTCGGCATGAACCGCCTGCGCCTCCTCTTTTATGTCGTGGTGCTCGTCGGCCTTGCCGTCGCGGGCTACCTGCTGCTGCTATGGGCGCTGTTCGCCTGCGCCCCGCCGCCGCTTCCGGGTGACGAGCTGTGGACCTGGCGGCACAACGCGAGCGCCGCGTTGGCATTGGCGCTCCGCGCCGGATCGACGACATGTTTCACGGGAGACACCGCCGCAGCCTTCGGGCTCTGGCTCGGCGCCAGGACTGCAGGAGTGGTGCTGGTGGCGCTGGCCGCGATCGTCCTGTGGGAGACCGCCGGGCGGCACCTCCGGCGCCTCGCCTATCGCAGTCGCGGCGGCCACGTGCTGCTGGCGGGCGAGCCCGCCGATATCGCCGGCCTGCGGAAAAAGACCGGCGGTCCGGCGGTCTATCTCGCGGCCGAACCGCAGGGACTGCGCCAGCTCTCCTGGGCCCACCCGTTTGCCGAGGCGGCGCCGATCGAGCAGCGCACGCTGCCGGCCCTGCTGCAGCGCTTCGGCGCGTCGAGGGCCCGCTTCATTGCCGCGACCACCCGCGACGACCTTGCCAACATCGCCATTGCCGACAGCGTGCTGGCGACGCCCGGCAACGGCGAGGTGCTGCTGCGGCTCGAACAGGCCGCCGTCCGCGCTCTTTCGGCGCACCGGCTGCGGGGCAGCGCCGCGGCCAGCGGCAGGAGTCTCGCGGTGGTGTCGCTGACCCAGTTGCAGACCCGGCGCGGCATGATGATGGCGATGTCGGGCCGCTATTCCATCGACGGCGATCCGCGCGTCCACATCGTCATCTGCGGCAATGGACCCGCCCTGCAGGCGGTGGCCGTCGAGGTCTTGCGCCAGGGTTTTGGCCTCGAGCGCCAGCGTCCGCTGCTCTCGATCATCCGCACCGGAACCTGGGATGTCTCGGCCAGCCTGCTGGAGCGGCTGCATGCTGGCGAAACCGCCGAGCTGCAGACCGGCACCGCCGAGGCGGGGGTTGCCGGTGGCCTCGATCGAGCCATTGCCGCACTGACCGATGGTCCGCCGTTGCGTGTCGTGCATTGCACCGGCGCCACTCCGGCGGAGGCCGAGGCCATCGCGCTCCGCGCCGAGGAATTGCTGCTGGCGCTGGGGCTGCCGGTGCCGCCCATCGTCGCCTATGGCAGCAGCGACCGACCGCTCGGCAGCACCGGTATGATCCGTGTCGCCGAGGCGCCCGACCTGAGCGAGGCGCGCGACCTTGCGCACCTGATGGATGCGCGGGCCCGCGCCGTGCACGAGTTGTTCATGTCGGCACAGCGCGCCGAACGGAAGGGCGCGTTCGGCACGGCGCCGGCCGAAGTCGAGTGGGCCCGCTTGCCTGAGCCCTTCCGCGACGACAACCGCGCCGTTGCCGATCACATGGACCTGAAGCTCGCCGAGACCTTCATGCTGGCGCGGCCTGGGGGAACCGCTGCTGCCTTGACGTCCGACGAGATCGAGCAGCTCGCGGGGCTGGCGCATGCACGCTGGTGGGCCGCCAAGGCGCTCAGTGGCTGGCGCTACGGGGCGCGGCGGGACGATCGCACCCAGCTCCATCCGGACATGATTTCCTACGCGGCGCTCGACGAGCCGACCAAGCAGAAGGACCGCGACGAGGTGGCGAGCCTCCCCGCGATGGCAGCGCTCGCCGGCGAAACGCTGGCCCGTGAGTGGCGCCTCGCATTGCTCGCCGCGCCCGGCGTGCGGACCCTGTCGACGCTGCTGCAAAACCTCGGCACGGCGCCCAAGGACAGTGTGCCGGTGATCGTCGTAGCCTTGAACGAGCCGGCCATGATCGAGGCCGCATCGGCGCTGCTGGCCAACGGCATCCGGGTCGAGGCGGTGCTCGATGCCGCAACGGACCGCAATGCCGCGGGACTGGCCGATGTGCTCCGCCGCGCCTGGCGCGTGCATGTGGCGCTCGGGCGCTCCGCCCTGGAGGCGGTGCGCCAGCGGGCGCCGCTGGCGGTGGATGAAACGGGAGCGATCGATGCGCTGGCCTAGCCTGCTCTTGCCGTTGCTGGCGACCCTGGCGCTCGGCGCGCCGGCGCTGGCGGTGTCGCCGGTGCGCAGCGACCCGGCGAAATCGCCGGTCTATGCGCAGATCCGCCAGCAGCTTGCGCCGGAGAAGTCGTGGGCGCTGCTGATCGGCGTTTCCGACTTCGACAATGCCGCCTGGCGGCACCTCGGCGGCGTCCAGCCGGAGGTCGAGACGGTGAGCAAGGCGCTCACGGCGCAGGGCTTTTCGATTGCCCCCGAGAGTCACGTCGGCCGCATGAGTCACGGCGAGCTGGCAAAGGCCATCAGCCATTTCTTCGAGACCTACGGGCAGACGCCCGACGCCCGGCTTGTCGTCTACGTGGCGACGCACGGCTATGCCGACCCGGACAACCCGGCCGGCGACGGTTACCTCATCGCCTCGGACTCCGAGGCGCCAGAGGGGAGCGCAGTAGAACGCGGTTATTCCGTCACCGAACTCAAATCGGCGCTGAGCCTCCCGGCGTCGCGCCACATCTATATGTTCTTCGACTCCTGCTTTTCGGGCGCCATGCTGCCCGGTCCTGACCGCGCGGTCGATACGCTGCTGGCGAACAAGCCCGGCGAGGCGCTGTCGCCCGAGACGGCCGAGTGGACCCACGACCTGCTCGGGCTCAACGCCCGCCTGGTGCTGACCGCCGGCAACGCCAGCGAGACCGTGCCCGATGGCGACAGCCCGTTCGGCGCCGCTGTCGCTGCCGCGCTTGCGGGGGAAGCGGACATGGACGGCGACGGGCTGATCCTCGGCAGCGAGCTGGCGCAATATGTGCGGGGACGCGTGGCGCGGGCCTCGCGGCTTGCCAACCACCCCAACGACCCGGTGTTCGCGGTGATCGCCAAGTCCGACAATCCGAACGGACCGAAGGGGATCGACGCGGCGCTACAGGGCGACTTCATCTTCCTTGATCCGCTTGGCGCGACCCCTGCTGCGCAGCAGGGCATCGACGAGCAGGCGGCGCTGCTGAAGGAGCAGCAGGCGCGCTTGAGCGACGGCCAGTTCCTCGCCTGCGTCGACTGCCCGACGATGGTGAAGCTGCCGGGCAGCGGTGGGAAACTGGCCCTGTCGAGCACCGAAGTGACCTATGCGCAGTGGGACGCCTGCTACCGCGTCGCCGCCTGCCAGCGCTACCTGCCCGACGACGGCTTCGGCCGCGGCGATCGCCCGGCGGCCAACCTCACCTGGCTCGACGCGCTGCAGTATCTGAGCTGGCTGAAGACGCGCAGCGGCGACGCACCCTGCATCAGCTACCGCATCCCGACGCTCGACGAGTGGCGCTATGCGGCGCTCTACGGCACCGCCGGCCAGGTGAGCTGGCCGCAGGCCGTGGCCGATGGCCATCCGGTGTGCTGGGGCTGCGGGCCGGGCCAGGACGGCGTTGCGGCAATTCGCGTCGCCTCGGAGCCAGCCGATGCCGCCGGCCTCTACGACATGCTCGGCAATGTTTGGGAATGGGTGGCCGATGGCGTTGCCCCCAACGAGCCGCGCTGCGCGCTCGAGGTGATCAACGAGCATGGCGCCTGCGGCGACGGCCGCGTCGTCGGCGGCTCCTTCGCCACCCGCGCCGATGCGATGGCCGGCATCGGCGATGGCGGCGTTGCGCCGCGCACCGGCAACGGCGTGCGGGCCTGGTCGTCGCCGGCGGTGGGGCTGCGCGTCGCCTGTGACGTCAAGCCGGACTAGCCGGGGCCCGTGCGGCAGGCGGCGAACAAAAGCCGCACTGCCTCGGGGGAGGGGCAGTGCGGCGTAAGTGAATGATCACTTGGGGACGCCGCCACAACGGAGCAGCCCGGGCAAAGGTTCCAGCTCAGCCGACGGGCACCCAGATCACCTGCTCCACCCGCGGCGCGCCGGTGACCAGCATCACCAGCCGGTCGAAGCCAAGCGCCACCCCGCTCGACGGCGGCATGATCGCGAGGGCGGCGAGGAAGTCGTCGTCGATCGGGTAACGCTCGCCGTAGAGCCGCTGCTTTTCGTCCATCTCCAGCGTGAACCGCCGCCGCTGCTCGGCCGGGTCGGTCAACTCGCCGAAGCCGTTGGCGAGCTCGACGCCTGCGGCGTAGAGCTCGAAGCGTTCGGCGACCCGCGGATCGCCGGGGACGCGGCGGGCAAGGGCCGCTTCGCTCGCCGGGTAGCGATCGAGGATGGTGAGGCGGCCGATGCCGAGTTCCGGCTCGACGAGCCCGGTAAGGATGCGGGTGAAGAGATACGACCAGCCGGCGTCGTCGGGGACGGCGACGCCGCTTGTCCGCATCTGTGCGGCGAGCGCGGCGGCGTCGGTGGCGCCATCGGCCGACATGGTGGCGAGAAGGTCGATGCCGGCATGGCGGAGGAAGGCGTCGGCGACGCTGATCCGTTCCGGGTCGGCGAAAGGATCGCAGGACCGGCCGCGGAAGCGTAGCGACGTTGCGCCGGTCGTGCGTGCCGCGAGGCGCACGAGGTCGATGCAATCGGCGATCACTGCATCATAGGGTGCGCCGGCCCGGTACCACTCGGCCATGGTGAACTCGGGGTGGTGCGTCGCGGTGCGCTCGCGGTTGCGCCAGACATGGCCGATCGAGACGATCTTGGTCTCGCCGGCCGCGAGCAGCTTCTTCATCGAGAATTCGGGCGAGGTGTGGAGGTAGCGGGTCGCGGCGCTGCCGTCCTCGCCGACCATTTCGGTGGCAAAGGCGTGGAGGTGCGCTTCATTGCCCGGCGAGACCTGCAGCCCCGGCGGATCGACCAGAACGAAGTCCTCCGCCGCAAAATGGCTGAGCGTTGCCGCGAGGATTCGGTTGCGCGCCAGCAGCAGCGGCCGCCGGTCGGCGTGGGTGGCGGGCGTCCACCAGGGCGAAGGCGTTTGCATCCGAGGGATTTCCGGCTGGCGATTCCAACGAAACTGGGCTAGGTGGCGCCCACAAGTCGGGCGCCGCTCTCTAGGCCGCCGCCTCCGCCGCCACAAGGAAGAACCATGGTCAAGGTCATCGCCTCGTCCCTGCGCAAAGGGCACGTCGTCGAGCAGGACGGCAATCTCCACGTCGTCCTGACCGCCGAAAACATCCATCCCGGCAAGGGCAACTCGGTGACCAACGTCAACATGCGCCGCATGTCCGATGGGGTGAAGGTCGTCGGCCGCTGGCGCACCGTCGAAATGGTCGAGAAGGCCGATGTCGACGAGCGCGAATACCAGTTCCTCTACAGCGACGGCGAGGGCTACCACTTCATGGAGCCCACCACCTTCGACCAGCTCGCGGTGCAGGAAGACGTCATCGGCGAGCAGAAGGCGTTCCTGCAGGACGGCATGAAGGTGTTCATGAAGACCTTCGAAGGCAACGCGCTGGCGATCGAGCTGCCGCAGCGCGTCACGCTCGAGATCACCGAAACCGAGCCGGTGATGAAGGGCCAGACCGCGTCGTCGTCGTTCAAGACCGCCGTGCTGTCGAACGGTGTCAAGACCATGGTGCCGCCCCATATCGGCGTCGGCACTCGCGTCGTGGTGATGACCGAGGACGGCTCCTACGTCGAGCGCGCCAAGGACTAGGCGGTCAACCGCATCGGCGCGGTCACGGCCTGCCGCGGCTGCGCGACACGTGCCGCAATGGCATCGGCGAAGCGCCCGAGCAGCGGGTTGAAGCTGTCGGCATGGCTGCGGAAGGCATCGTGGCCGGCGTCGGGAATGACGTGGCACATGCCCTCCCACAGATTGCGGTAGCGCAGGCCGGCGATGTAGCGCAGCCGGATGAAGGGATCGTCGGAGCCATTGACGATGGCGACCGGCGTGTCGGACGTCTCGACCAGCGCCTTTTCGTCGACGCAGGCGCCGCTCATCATCGAGCCGAACATCACCTTGCGCAATTGGCCGTCGGCGCGGCGGATGCTGTCGAGCGATGTGGGCTCGATGTCGTAGCCGAAGCACAGCCGCGCAAACCGCATGATTTCGGCGTCGCTGAATTTCGGCTTCGAGGCGAGGGTGGTGTCGAGATTGGTGCGGAAGGCGCGGAACAGCGCGATCGGGCCGCGCCCGATCGGCGGCGCACCCATCACCATCACTCCGGCGACTGCCGGGTGAAAATCCATCAGCTCAAGCGCCAAATGGCCGCCGAGCGACCAGCCGACGACCGCGACCTTGCCCAGTCCGAGGGCGTCGATGAGGGCGCCGACGCTGCGGGCGAGACCCGGCAGCGTGTAGCTCAGGCGCGACACGTCACGTGCGTCCGAGGACTCGCCGTGACCGGGAAGGTCCGGCGCGATCATGCGATAGTGCCCGGCGAGCGGGCTCATCATCTGCCGGTCGAAGACGCGCCGGCTGCTGCCCGAGCCGTGCAGCAGCAGCACCGGCAGGCCTGAGCCGCCGCTGTCGGTGATCCGGATCGACGCGTTCGGCGTCTCGATGGTGGCTTCGGTGAGCGACATTCTGGCACTCCAGTTCCCGATTTTAGGTTGGAGTTTGCCTGTTGGATGTTTACGTCCCGTCTAGGCTTCTGGTGAATAAAGCGTGGCGATTCACCCAACAACGCAGCAATCCCAAGGGATTCAGGGGGTTTGATGGCATCCGAGGGTTACGTTCTGGGGCACTCCGAGCGCGAACTGGCGCGGCTCGAAAAACAGGCCGGCTTCTATGCCGAGGCGACGCGGGACGGTCTGGTCAAGGCCGGCATCGGCCCTGGAATGACGGTTCTCGACCTCGGCTGCGGCGTCGGCGACGTCTCGCTGATCGCTGCCGAACTTGTCGGCCCCGAGGGCAGTGTCACCGGCATCGACATTTCCGAGGGCGCCGTCGCGACGTCGACCGCCCGGGCGCGGCAACGGGGGCTCGGCGCGAGCTTCGAGCAGTCGCGCATCGAGGACTTCGCCCGCTTCGCCGACTTCGACGCCGTCATCGGCCGCTTCATCCTCGTCCATTTCCCCGACCCGTCGGCGGCCCTGCGCAGCGTCGCAGGCAAGCTGCGGACTGGAACGCCGCTCGTGTCGATGGAGATGGACATGAGCACCGCCATGGCGACGGCGCCGTTTCCGCTGATGGATCTGCACATGGGCAACATCCGCACCATGTACGGCAGCATCGGGCTCAGCCCCGACATGGGAGCAAAGTTGCGCGCCACCTATCGCGCCGCCGGCCTCGATCCGACGATCACCGGCTTTACCCGTGTCGGCCACAAGGACGAACCTGCCGGCTTCGAGTTCCTCGCCGAGTCGGTGCGCAGCCTGTTGCCGACCATGCAAAAGCTCGGGCTCATCACCGCCGAGGCCGCCGATATCGAGACGCTCGCCGACCGACTCGCGGTGGAAGCCGCAGCGACCGACCCGGCGATCTTTTATCCCCGCTTCGTCGTGGCCTGGGCCAGGGCCTAGCTCGACCAGGCGCGCAGCAGCGGCCCGTCGGCGCCGCGCACCGGATCGGTCTCCGGCAGCGTCACCCGGGCGATGCGCAACTCGGCTTCGGGTGTGCGGGTGCGGCAGATGTCGTAGCGCTCCTGCCCCGGCGGGTAGGCGCCCACCATCCGGAAATCGCCGGTTGCCCGGACGCAGCGATGGCCGGTGCCGGCCGGCAGCACGACGCAGTCGCCTGCAGATAAATCGACCTGCGTGCCTTCCGGGCCACCCAGTTGCAGGCGTGCGCCCCCGCCGCTGACGCCCAGCACCTCGTGGGCGTTGGAATGATAGTGGTCAAAGTCGTAGACCCCGTCGTGCCAGATGCCGGTCCAGCCGTTCTGGCGGAACAGCGCCGCGAAGTCCGCGGCAGCGGTGGGCAGCGCCGTGCGATAGATGAGCACAGGCAGTCGGCTGTTGGGCATCGTCGTGCCCGGCGCCAGCTCGAGGCGCTGTGGCTCGGCGATCATGCCGCGACGGGCACGCCTGCTCGCCAGCGGACGGCCTGCGGCAGGGGTTCCAGCAACCGGTCGAGCGAGCGGCTGACACATTCAAGCAGCGCCGTGAGGCTCACCTGCGCAACCAAGAGGGGCGCGAAGTCGGGGTGGCCGGCGGGCATGATCTCGAGGTCGTGGGCAATCTGGTCGAGCAGCATCAGGAGGCAATGCTGCGCTTCCTGCGCATCGGCGACAAGCTCGGGCGATGCGGTGCCGCTGCTGCGAGTGCGGAGGGCTGCGAGGCGACAGCGGTCGGCTGCAACGCTCCAGTGCGCGATCTCATCGGCGAGGAGGGGCAGCGATGGCAGCGGCGGCCGGCGGTCGAGCATGGCAAGATCCTCTGGTGCGCTCAACGTCTCGCCCTGGCGGAGGTTGCCCCCCTTGCCGCCAAATCGAATTGACGCCAAGACACGGTTAATGGCCCTTCCCGTCGACGACGTGCTGCCCGAGTTGCTCGCTGCCCTCGCGGCGGCGCCTCATGCCGTCCTCGTGGCGCCGCCCGGCGCCGGCAAAACGACACGCGTGCCGCTGGCACTGCTCGAGGCTCCGTGGCGGCGCGAGGGCAGGATCGTCATGCTGGAGCCGCGCCGGCTCGCCGCCCGCGCCGCCGCCCGCTACATGGCGAAGCAACTCGGCCAGGGCGTCGGCCAGACGGTGGGGTATCGCGTGCGGCTCGAGAGCCGGGTCGGCCCGGCCACCCGCATCGAAGTGGTGACCGAGGGCGTCTTCACCCGGATGATCCGCGACAACCCCGAACTCAAGGGCGTTGCGGCGGTGATCTTCGACGAGTTCCACGAGCGCAGCCTCGATGCCGATCTCGGCCTCGCGCTGGCGCTCGATGCAACGGCGTTGCGCCCCGACCTCAGGATTTTGGTGATGTCGGCAACACTCGACGGCGCTCGGGTGGCGAGCCTGCTCGGCAATGCGACAATCGTCGAGAGCGAGGGCCGCGCCTATCCGGTCGAGACCCGGCACCTCGTTCCAGACCCGGCGGCGCGGATCGAGCAGCAGGTGGCGGGCGCCGTGCTTGTCGCGCTCGCGGCCGATCCCGGATCGGTGCTGGTGTTCCTGCCCGGGCAGGGCGAGATCGGGCGGACCGCCGAGCGGCTCGCCGGGCGCCTGCCGGCGGGCGTCGAGCTGGCGCCACTCTACGGTCAGCTCAGCGCCGACGAGCAGGACCGCGCCATCGCACCGGCGGCGTCGGGCCGCCGCAAGGTGGTGCTGGCCACTTCGATCGCCGAGACCTCGCTGACCATCGAGGGCGTGCGCATCGTCGTCGATTCCGGCTGGCGCCGGGTGCCGGTGTACGAGCCGGGGAGCGGGCTGACGACGCTCGAGACGCGGCGTGTGTCGCGGGCCGCCGCCGACCAGCGGCGCGGCCGCGCCGGGCGTACCGAGCCAGGGATTGCCTACCGGCTGTGGGGCGAGGGGCAGACCGGCGGGCTCGAGCCGTTTGATACGCCGGAAATACTCAGCGCCGATCTGACCGGGCTGGTGCTCGACCTCGCCGCCTGGGGCATCTCCGATCCGGCGAAGCTGCGCTTTCTCGACCCGCCGCCGGCTGCCGCCTGGAGCGAGGCAGTCGCCCTGCTACGCCAACTCGGGGCGCTGGACGAGGCCGGCAGGCTCACCGAGGACGGCGCGGCGCTCGCCGGCCTGCCGCTGCATCCGCGGCTCGCTCACATGATCCACCACGCCCACGACAAGGGCACGGCCGCTGAGCTGGCGATGCTGCTGACCGAGCGCGGGCTCGGCGGCAGCGACACCGATCTCGCGCACCGGCTGACGCATTTCCGGCACGACCGTTCGAACCGCGCCGACGACGCGCGCACGCTGGCGCAGCGCTGGGGCGGCGCGCCGGGGCTCGATCTCAATCTGGGCCGCATGCTGGCGCTCGCCTTCCCCGACCGGGTGGCGCAGCAGGCCGGCAGCCGCGCCCGCTACCGGTTGGCCAACGGTCGCGCCGCGTCGCTGGAGGAGACCGATCCGCTGACGCAAAACCCCTATCTCGTGGTGACCGAGGTGACCGGCGGCGCTGCCACCGGCCGCATTCGCGGCGCGGTGTCCATTGCGCGCGCTGATATCGAGGCGATGTTTGGCGACCGCATCGTCGAGGAAACGACGCTCGACTACGACAGCGCCGCGCGCGCCGTGCGGGCCCGCCACCAGCGCCTGCTGGGCGCCCTGGCGCTGAGCGACGGGCCGGTGGCGGTCGACAATTTCGAGGCTGCGGCGACGCTGCTGGCCGAGGCCGCCGGTGGCAACCTGCCGTTCACCCCGGCACAGGAGACGTTGCGCACACGCACCGCCTTCCTTCACCGCACCATCGGCCCGCCCTGGCCCGACCTCTCCGATGCAGCCCTTACGGGCGAACGGGTGATCCCGGTGCTCGTCGGAAAAACGTCGTTCTACGAAGTGACGGCCGACGACCTCGAGGCGCTTCTGGTGGAACTGCTGCCCTACCATCTGCGGGCCGAGATCGACCGGCTGCTGCCGTCGCACTTCGCGGCGCCATCGGGCAGCAGAGTGCCCATCGACTACGAGGCCGAGAATGGTCCGACCCTCGAAATCCGCGTGCAGGAGCTGTTCGGTCTCGACCGTCACCCGGCGATCGCCGGCGGCAAGGTACCGCTGCTGCTGGTGCTGCTGTCGCCGGCCCGGCGCCCGATCCAGACCACCCGCGACCTGCCCGGCTTCTGGCGTGGCAGTTGGAAGGACGTAGCCAAGGATTTGCGCGGCCGCTACCCGCGCCACCCCTGGCCCGACGACCCTCTGGCCGCTGCCGCCACGGCCCGGGCAAAACCACGGGGGACCTGAGCATGAGCCATTTGCCTTTTTCCCCAGCCCCGATAAGGTTTTGACTAACCGGTCAAAGGCCGGAGCGAGGGAGCATGGCCAACATCATCGACGCGCTGGAGCAGCGCCGGGCCGAGGCACGGCTTGGCGGCGGGCAAAAGCGGATCGACGCCCAGCACAAGAAGGGCAAGCTCACCGCGCGCGAGCGGCTGGAAGTGCTGCTCGATCCCGGCTCGTTCGAAGAATACGACATGTTCGTCACCCACCGGGCGACCGATTTCGGCATGGACGAGACGGTGATCCCCGGGGACGGCGTGGTCACCGGCTGGGGCACCATCGACGGTCGCATGACCTATGTGTTTTCGCAGGACTTCACCGTGTTCGGCGGATCGCTGAGCGAGACCCATGCGCAGAAGATCTGCAAGGTCATGGACCTCGCCGTCCAGAACGGCGCTCCAATCATCGGCCTCAACGACAGCGGTGGGGCGCGTATCCAGGAGGGCGTCGCGGCGCTCGGCGGCTATGCCGAAGTGTTCTGGCGCAACGTGCAGGCCTCGGGCGCCGTGCCGCAGATCTCGGTGATCATGGGGCCGACCGCCGGCGGCGCCGTGTATTCGCCGGCGATGACCGACTTCATCTACATGGTGAAGGACACGAGCTTCATGTACGTGACCGGCCCCGATGTGGTGAAGACTGTCACCTCCGAGATCGTGACGCACGAGGAGCTGGGCGGCGCCGGCACGCACACCAAAGTCAGCTCGGTCGCCGATGCCGCGTTCGACAACGACATCGAGACGCTGCTCGAAGTGCGCCGGCTGTTCGGTTTCCTGCCGCTGAACGCCAACGCCAGGCCGCCGCGGGTGACGCATTTCGACTCGATCGAGCGGCGCGACGACGCGCTCGATACGCTCATCCCCGACAGCGCGCAGAAGCCCTACGACATGCGCGAGGTGGTGCTGCGCATCGCCGACGAGGGCGATTTCCTCGAGCTGCAGAAGGAGCACGCCGGCAACATCCTCACCGGCTTCATCCGGCTCGACGGCGAGACGGTGGGCGTCGTCGCCAACCAGCCGCTGGTGCTGGCCGGCTGCCTCGATATCAACTCATCGAAGAAAGCCGCGCGCTTCATCCGCTTCTGCGATGCGTTCGGCATTCCGATTTTGACGCTGGTCGACGTGCCGGGGTTCCTGCCGGGCGTGGCCCAGGAATATGGCGGCATCATCAAGCACGGCGCAAAACTGCTGTTCGCGTACGCCGAAGCGACGGTGCCCAAGGTGACGGTGATCACCCGCAAAGCCTACGGCGGCGCCTACGACGTGATGAGCTCAAAGCACATCCGCGCCGATGTGAACTATGCCTGGCCGAGCGCCGAAATCGCGGTGATGGGGGCGAAGGGCGCGACGGAAATTTTGTATCGCGCCGAGCTGAGCGACAAAGGCAAGATCAAGAAGCGCACCGCGGACTATGAGGCGCGCTTCGCCAACCCGTTCGTCGCGGCGGAACGCGGTTTCATCGACGATGTGATTTTGCCGCACAGCACAAGGCGGCGTGTGGCACGGGCGTTTGAAACGCTGCGGCACAAGAAGGCGACTGTGCCGGCGAAGAAGCATGGGAACATTCCGCTGTGAGCAGTCTGGCGACAATCCAGCGAGCCCGAGACCTGCGAAAGCAGATGCCCACTCCAGAGGCTCGGCTGTGGAATGGTCTGCGAGACTTGAAGCCGCTCGGCTATCACTTTAGGCGGCAGGTACCGCTCGGTGTCTATTTCGCGGATTTTGCGTGTCATCATCCTCGACTGGTGGTCGAGGTCGATGGCTGGACGCATGGGAGTGGACCCGAAGCGAGCCATGACCTGAGGCGAAACGACTTCATCCACTCGCAGGGATACGACGTGTTTCGCGTCAGCAACGATGACGTGATGAGGAACCTTGAAGGGGTTCTCGAGGGTGTGGTGGCTGCGCTTGCTCGGCACGCAGCGCAAGCGGCGACCCCCACCCTTGATCCCTCCCCACAAGGGGGAGGGAGATGACTGCGTGCGCGCATCACCAATGGAAATTGCTCCAGCCTCTCCCTCCCCCTTGTGGGGAGGGTGGGGTGGGGGAAGCCACGGGCGCCGACCATAAGGAGCGCACGGTCTGATGCTCACCTCCCTACTCATCGCCAATCGCGGCGAGATCGCCTGTCGCGTCATCAAGACCGCCAAGCGCATGGGTATTCGCACCATCGCGGTGTATTCCGATGCCGATGCGCAGGCGCTGCATGTGCGGATGGCGGATGAGGCCGTGCATATCGGCGGTTCGGCGGCACGGGACTCGTATCTGTCGATCGAGAAGATCGTCGCAGCCTGCAAGCAGACCGGCGCCGAGGCGGTGCATCCGGGGTATGGGTTTCTCAGCGAGAACCCGGCCTTTGCGGCGGCGCTTGAGAAGAACGGCATTATCTTTGTCGGCCCGCCGGTGAAGGCCATCGAGGCGATGGGCGACAAGATCACGTCGAAGAAGCTCGCGGCCGAAGCGGGCGTCACCACCGTGCCGGGACACATGGGGATCATCAAGGATGCGGCCGAGGCGGTGAAGATCGCCAAAAAGGTCGGTTACCCGGTGATGATCAAGGCCAGCGCCGGCGGCGGCGGCAAGGGCATGCGCATTGCGCGCAACGACGCCGAGGCGCGCGAGGGGTTCGAGCGATCGAAGTCGGAAGCCGCGAGCTCGTTTGGCGATGACCGCATCTTCATCGAGAAATTCGTCACCGAGCCGCGGCACATCGAAATTCAGTTGATCGGCGACCAGCACGGCAATGTGCTGTGGCTCAACGAGCGCGAGTGCTCGATCCAGCGGCGCAACCAGAAGGTGATCGAGGAATCGCCCTCGCCCTTCCTTGATGCGAAAACGCGCAAGGCCATGGGCGAGGAGGCAGTGGCGCTGGCCAAGGCCGTCGGCTATTTCTCCGCCGGCACGGTCGAGTTTATCGTCGACGCGAAACGCAAATTCTATTTCCTCGAGATGAACACCCGGCTGCAGGTCGAGCACCCGGTGACGGAGCTCACCACCGGGCTCGATCTGGTCGAGCTGATGCTGCGTGTCGCAGCGGGGGAGAAGCTGCCGCTCCGGCAAAAGGACGTGAAGCTCAACGGCTGGGCCATCGAAAGCCGGCTCTATGCCGAGGACCCGTATCGCAATTTCCTCCCCTCGACTGGACGGCTGACGCGCTATCGCCCGCCGCGCGAGCTCGCGAGCCGCACCGGCACGCATTCGGTGCGCAACGACACCGGTGTGTATGAGGGCGGCGAGATTTCGACCTTCTACGATCCGATGATCGCAAAGCTCTGCACCTGGGCGCCGACACGCGCGGCCGCGATCGAGGCGATGCAGATGGCGCTCGACGAGTTCGAGGTCGAGGGCGTCGGCAACAACATCCCGTTCCTCAGCGCAGTCATGGCGCAGGCTCGCTTTCGCGAGGGCCGGCTGACCACCGGCTACATCGCCGAAGAATTCCCCGATGGGTTCTCAGGCGCAACGCCCGATGCACCGACACTGCGCCGGCTCGCCGCACTCGCCTGCTGCTCGGCCTACGCGCTCGACGCGCGCGCCCATGCCGGTACCGCGTCGAAGCGGGCGGTGGTGATCGACGGACAGCGCTGGGATTTTGCCGTGCACGCCGACGGCATCGAATACTGGCTGGCCGAGCCCGACGGCACCAAGCTCCTGGTCGAGACCGGCTGGAAGCCCGGCATGAGCCTCGCCAGCGCCCGTCTCGATGGCCAGCTCCATCACGTGCGGCTCGATCGGGTCACCGGCGGCTTCCGCATGCGCTGGCGCGGCGTCGACCTCGTGGCGCACGTGCTGTTGCCGGCGGTTGCCGACCTCATGGTGCTGATGCCGGTGAAGCTGCCGCCCGACCTGAGCCGCTTCCTCCTCTGCCCGATGCCCGGGCAGGTGGTGCGGATCGACGTCAAGCCGGGCGAGGTGGTCGAAGCCGGCCAGCCACTCGCCATCGTCGAGGCGATGAAGATGGAAAACGTGCTCAAGGCCGAGCGCCGCGCCCGCGTGAGCACGGTGCGGGTGGCGGCCGGCGCGGTGCTGGCGGTCGACGAGGTGATCCTCGAGTTCGAGGCGGTATGACCTCTCGCGCCAAAATGCTGCGCGACAATTCCTCGCCTGTGGAGCGACGCATGTGGCGGCTGCTGCACCCTCTGAGGACCGATGGGTATCATTTTCGCAAGCAGGCACCTATCGGACCTTATGTTGTGGATTTTGCCTGCCACCACGCAGCGCTTGTGATCGAAGTGGACGGTGAGACCCATGGCAGCGATGCCGCGCAAGGTGCGGACGCCCGACGGGACGGGTTCCTTGCATCCGAAGGCTACATAGTCCTCCGTGTGTCCAACCGCGACGTGCTGGGAAATCCAGAGGGCGTCTTTGATGCCGTGGTGCGCGCGCTTGAGGGACGGTCGAAGAGTCAGCGCGTGGGGCGCCCCCTCCCCAACCCTCCCCACGAGGGGGAGGGTGCCGCATCGAAGCTGAGGCGCGATCGCGCCCACGCACAAGGGCAGACCTCCCCCCTTGCGGGGGAGGGCGCTGCATCGAGGTTGGGGCGCGATGTTGCCCGCGCACGAGAGCACACCTCCCCCCTTGTGGGGGAGGACGGGAGGGGG
>JBDTVO010000008.1:0-27133 GCA_040007135.1 Devosia sp.
GGCCTGCTGCCGTTCGGCCGGCTCGGCGACATCGTCGGCCGCACCCATATGTTCCTCGTTGGCGTCGCCGCCTTCACCGTGGCGTCGGCCGCCTGCGGCCTGGCGCCGTCGATCGAGTGGCTGATCGCCTTCCGCGTTATCCAGGGCCTTGCCGGCGCGATCATGACGCCGCAGGTGCTCGCCATCGCCACCGTGACCTTCCCGCCCGAGGAGCGTGGCCAGTCGTTCTCGCTCTTCGGCCTCAGCGCAGGTCTGGCGGCGGTTGCCGGCCCAATCGTCGGTGGCCTTCTCATCGGCGCCAACCTTGGTGGTCTCGACTGGCGCCCGATCTTCCTGGTGAATGTGCCGGTGGGCATCCTCGCATTGGTCCTCGGCTGGTTCATCATCCCGCGTCCGCCCGGCCATCCGGGGCTCAAGAACGATTTCGTCGGCATCGGCCTGTTTGCCGCGAGCATGGTGGCGCTGGTCTATCCGTTGATCGAGGGTCGCACCTATGGTTGGCCTCTCTGGGCGTGGGGACTGATTGCCTCCTCCGTCGTGCTGCTCACGCTGTTCGTTCTGTGGGAACGCCGCATGGCGTCTGGCGACCGCCCGCAGTTGCTCAACTACAATCTCATCACCAACCGCAACTTCCTTCTCGGCGCCGCCGTCACCACCATCTTCGCATCGGGCATCCCCGCGTTTTTCATGGTGATTTCGATCCTGCTGCAGGTCGGCTATGGCCTGACCCCGATCGAATCGGGCCTCACCAACACCCCATTCTCAGTCGGGGTGCTGCTGATTTCGCTCATCGCCGGACGCTTTGGTTCGCACTATCTGCGCACTCGCGTCTTCATCAGTGCCGCAATGCTGGTGACTGGCATCGCCTGGCTGCACGTCATCATCGCCAACCTCGGCGACAGCATCGACCATTGGACTTTCCTGCCGCCGTTGCTGCTCGCCGGCCTCGGCCTTGGTCTGGGCTTCTCGGCCCTCTTCCAGGCCGTGCTCTCGGGTATCCCGCCGCGTGATGCCGGCTCCGCCTCTGGGGCGCTGCAGGCCTTCCAGCAGGTGGGCGGCTCGATCGGTGTGGCGCTCGTGGGCGAAATCTTCTTCACCAGCCTCGGCGATATCGGCGGCCTGTTCCGGCAGGGTCCCGCTGCCGTTCACGCCAGCTTTGCAAGCGCTGCCGCCTTGGCCACCTGGTACCAGGTGGCGACCTTCGGCGCCGTTGCGCTGCTGATCTGGTTGCTGAAGGCCCGCGGTCCAGCCGTAGGGCAGGGTGGTATGCGGGCCGAACCAGCCCAGCCTCCTATGCCGGTCGAGGCTTAAGATCGAAAGGGGCGCTTCGGCGCCCCTTTTTTTTTGGCGGCTCCATATTCGAATCATTCAACGCTCAGCGATCAACATCTCTTCGCTAAGCCGCGACCCCGCTTGCAGCACCGTCCCGCTCGCATCGATGATCGCGGATGAGCCCACCGATATCCGGCCGTCCAACCGACCGGCGACATCGGCGCGAATGATGGAAACGCCGTTCGTCTGGGCGGTCGAAATGTCCGTCGCCCGCGTCGCGGCCAAAATTTCGGCCTTCGCGACCGGCAGAGCATTGTTGCTCGGTACGAACAGCGCCCGAGCGCCCCGCTCGACCATGTCGGCGCCAAGGGCAGGAAAATTGCTGTCGTTGCAGATCATGATCCCGAAGCGCCAATCGCCGATCGAAAACACCGGGCTTTGATCGCCGGCTTTGTAGACGGATGAACGAATTGCCGGATGTCGCTTGCGATAAACCCCGGCGATCTCGCCCGCGGTCAAGATCGCTGCTGAATTGTAGAGCGCACCGTCAGCAGCAAGTTCTGTGAAGCCAATGATCGTTGTCACGGTGGAGCTTGCCAGCGGGGCCAGCACTGCGCGTAACTGACCGCTTTCGACGCTCAGGGCCAGTTCGAAGGGGCGCGAAGCATCGTCAGCGAGTCCGCCCAGGATCGCCTCGGGACAGCAGAGGATATCGACCGCTTCTGTCGCGCACCATCTGACGCGCCGCTCAATCAAAGCAAGCGCCGCCATTGAGCCGATATCGAGAACAGGGGCTTGATAGGCGGCCAGCTTCATCCGGCCCTCCGGCACGTCTGGTCCTGCTGGAGCTATCGCACGATCAGCGTACCGGCGCCATGCTCGGTGAACAACTCGACCAGCACCACGTGCGGCGTCTTGCCGTTGAGGATGACGACGCCCTCGACGCCGTTGTCGAGGGCCTCGAGGCAGGTTTCGACCTTGGGGATCATGCCGCCTGAAATCGTGCCATCGGCGATCAACGCCCGCGCGTCACGCATGGTCAATTCCGGAATGAGCTTCTTGTCCGGCCCCAGGACGCCATCGACATCGGTGAGAAAGAGCAGTCGTTTCGCGCCGAGCGAGCCGGCAATCGCGCCGGCAAAGGTATCGGCATTGATGTTGTACGTCGCGCCGTCGCGCCCTGGCGCCACCGGCGCGATCACCGGGATCATCTCGGACCGCGCCAGGAGGTCGAGCAGGGTCCGGTCGACCTCCACCGGTTCACCCACGAATCCGAGGTCGAGCACACGCTCGATATTGCTGCCCGGGTCTTTCCAGAGCTTATTGGCTTTTCGGGCAAACACCATGTTGCCGTCCTTGCCGCAAAGCCCGATGGCCCATTCGCCTTCGGCATTGATCAGCGCGACGATCTCCTTGTTGATCGAGCCGGCCAGCACCATCTCGACCACGTCCATGGTCCGCTGGTCGGTGACGCGCAGCCCGCCCTCGAACTTGCTCTCGATCCCGAGGTTCTTCAGCATCGAGGCGATCTGCGGCCCGCCGCCGTGGACGACGATGGGGTTGACCTTGGATTGCTTGAGCAGCGCAATGTCGCGCGCGAACCCCCGGCCGAGCGCGATATCGCCCATGGCGTGGCCGCCATATTTCACCACCACCGTCTTCCCCTCGTACTTCTGCATGTAAGGCAGGGCTTGGGAGAGGATTGCGGCGTCGCGGGAGAACGATTCGATGTCGGGCATCTTGCGGCTCATTTCGCGGCGCACCGTATAAACCATCGCGCGGCAGCGCAAAGCGATTTTCCCGGCTGCTCCCGGATAGAAAGCCGGAGCCGGGCGGGTTAGGGTCGTGCCCATGGCCAGCGACACTGCCGACATCGCCGATCTGATTGCCCGCTGTGCGCTCCGCGACAGGCAGGCATTCCGGGCGCTTTACAGCCGCACCAACGCGAAACTCTACGGAGTCGCCCTGCGTATCTTGAGAGATCGCTCCCAAGCCGATGAGGCGTTGCAGGAAGTTTACGTCAAGATCTGGCAGCGCGCGGACCGCTACGTCCCAGGCGGCTACAGCCCGATTTCGTGGTTGGTTGCCGTGGCCCGCAACCACGCCCTCGACGTCCTGCGCGCTCGCAAGCCGCAAAGCGAGGATATTGAGATGGCCCTGGATGTGGCCGATGCCGGACCCAACCCGGAGCAGGCGGAAGCCTCCCGCGGTGAGCGTGCGCGCATCGACCGGTGCCTGGACCAGCTCGACGCCGAGAAGGCCGACGCTGTGCGCGGCGCCTATCTCGACGGGTTTAGTTACGAAGAGTTGGCGGTGCGCCACAAGGTGCCGCTCAACACCATGCGAACCTGGCTGAGGCGCAGCCTGATGCGATTGAGAGAGTGCCTGTCGGCATGAGCGAAACCGGACACATCGACGAGACTGGGGACCACGGTGTCCTTGCCGGCGAGTACGTGCTCGGCTTGCTTGATGCTGCCGAGCACGCGGCCTTTGCCGCTCGTCTGCGGGTTGAGCCCGAGCTGCAGGCCGAAGTGCGCTCCTGGCGCCAGCGGCTTGGCCAGCTCGATGCCGAATTTGCTGAAACCCCGGCGCCAAGCGCCGTCTGGTCGCGTCTCGAGCGTCGTCTCTTCGCCCCCGACGCGTCCCGTGCCGGCCTCTGGCACTCGCTGGCGCTGTGGCGGGGCCTCACCGGCGTCGCCGCCGCCGTGGCGGTGGTCGCCATCGGCCTCAACCTCGCCATGCCACGTCCCGATCCGAACGCTTTCGCCGCCCAGCTCGTCGCCGCACTCAGTGCCCAGGGCTCCAACGTCCAGGTGGTCGCCCTCTACAATGCACAAAGCGGCCAGGTGCGTCTCACGGCCCTGTCCGGCGACAAGGTTCCCGACAAGGACTACGAGCTTTGGGCCATCGAAGGCGCCGAAGCCCCCAAGTCGCTGGGCGTCATCAAGATCGATGCCCGTAACGACGTGAAGTTGCCCGCCGACATCCTCGCCCGGTTCGGTCCCGGCACGACCCTCGCCATCTCGCTCGAGCCGCTTGGCGGCTCGCCAGGCGCTGGGCCAACCGGCCCGGTGGTCGCGGCCGGCAAGGCCACCCCCATCTGACGCAAACCACCACCAAGGAGTGAGTGGCAGGCGCCGTCTCACCCTTGTGTGTCTCCTGACGCACCGATGCGCGAGGGGCCGGCGGGGATTTGGGCTCGGGCGACCACCGCCGGTCGCTGCCCTGCCGGTTCCATCGCGCCAGAACGGCTAATTACGCTGCCAGGTTTCGGTCCGGATCACCGCCGGCGATATATTTCTTCGCCTCTGGATTTGGTGAAACCGGACGCAACCGCCTTCCGTAGTTCCGACTGTAGCAACCGGACCAACCGGTGCCGCAAAGGAAGGAAGTCACCCATGAAGATCACCGCCCTGCGCGCCATTGCCTTTGGCGCTGCCGTCTCGTTTGCCTCCATCTCGGGCGTCGCTCTCGCCGACAATCCGATGGTCGGCGGCGCGCCGATGCTCGACAGCAAGAACATCATCGAGAACGCCGTCAATTCTGCCGACCACACGACGCTGGTTGCCGCCGTCAAGGCCGCCGGTCTCGTCGAGACCCTCGAAGGCGCCGGCCCGTTCACCGTCTTCGCCCCGACCAACGAAGCCTTCGCCGCGCTCCCGGCCGGTACCGTCGACAACCTGTTGAAGCCCGAGAACAAGGCGACGCTGGTCAAGATCCTCACCTGCCATGTCGTTGCCGCCAAGGCGCTGTCGACTGACGTGATGGCGATGGTCAAGGCCGATGGCGGCTCGCACGTCGTCGACACCGTCGGCGGCTGCAAGCTGACCCTCAAGGTCGACGGCAACAAGGTCACCGTGACCGACGAAGCCGGTGGCGTTGCCAACGTGACGATCGCCGACGTGATCCAGTCGAACGGCGTCATCCACGTCATCGACAAGGTTCTGCTGCCGAAGATGTGATCTGACGTGTACGCGCTCCCTCCCGCGCGCACACGCTTTTGAGCAGCGCGTGTCCTATCTTCTGGTAGGACACGCGCAGCCATTTTGGAGAGACCCATGAGCCCGATGAACCGTCGTTCCCTGCTGCTTGGCGGCACCGCCGTCGCCGCCATCGCCGCGCTGCCCTATCTCAGCACTTTCCTCGGCAACGCCATCGCCGGCGAGGGCGAGGCAGTTCCGGGCAGCTTCGAGGTCACCCACACCGACGACGAATGGCGCAAGATCCTCGGCGACGACGCCTTCAACATCATGCGCCGCCAGGGCACCGAATATCCCGGCACCTCGGCGCTGCTCAACGAGCACCGCAACGGCACCTTCACGTGCGCCGGCTGCGACCTGGCGCTGTTCGATGCCTCCACCAAGTTCGACAGCGGCACCGGCTGGCCCAGCTTCTGGCAGGCCCTCCCCAACGCCGTGCAGATTGCGTCGGACAATTCGCTCGGCATGGAGCGTGACGAGTGCCACTGCCGCCGCTGCGGCGGCCACCTCGGGCATCTCTTCCATGACGTCCCCAGCCAGCCGATGAACAACCGCTACTGCATGGATGGCCTGGCCCTGAAGTTCATCCCCAAGGCCGCCTGAACGAGGGGAGGGGGCCGACGCAACCAATTGTCGGGGCTGGGAATTATCTCTCCCAGCCAAGCGTCAACGGAGCCGTGCCATGCTCAAATGGGCCCTCATTTTCTTCCTCGTCTCGCTCGTCGCCGGATATTTCGGCTTCTACCGGGTGTCGACCGCCTCGAGCACCATCGCCAAGGTGCTGTTCGGTCTGTTCCTCGTGGTGGCCGTCATCGTCGTGGTGATTGCCCTGGCGGTTGGCCAGTTCGTCTTCTAGGCGCAATGCTCCCTTGAAGCGCCTGCCGCTTGCGCGGTGGGCCGGACTGCTCCATTTTTCGGAGCATGAAGCTCACGTTGATTCAGCCCACGGACGTGCCGGAGGCCTTACGCGGCCGGTTTGGGCCGTACGCTGCGATGTTCGAGCGGATGTTTGCAGGCCAGGGGTTTACCTTCGACACGGTGCGTCTCAGCGCCGGCGAGCCGCTGCCGGACCCGGCGACGCTTGATGCGACTCTCGTCATGGGGTCGTCGGCAGGGGTTTATGACAGCCACTTTGCCTGGCTTGAGCCGTTGCGCCAGTTCATCCGTGGCGCCTACGCCGCCAGCACACCCATGGTCGGCATCTGCTTTGGCCATCAGGTGATCGCCGACGCCCTCGGCGGCGATGTGCGCCGCTCCGAAAAGGGCTGGGGCCTCGGGCGGCACGTCTACGATGTTACGCAGCGCCCGGCGGCGATCGGTGGCGACCTGCCCGAATTCGCCATCGCCTGTTCGCACCAGGACCAGGTGCTCGTGCCTCCCGCCGAGGCCGAGGTGTTCCTCGCCTCCGACTTTACCCCCAATGCCGGCCTCCTCTATCGCAACGGCAAAGCCGTCAGCCTGCAACCGCACCCGGAGTTCGACGACGACTACACCGTCGCCCTTGCCGAGATGCGTCGTGGCAAGGCGCCGGATGCGCTCATCGATACGGCGATTGCGTCGGTGGCACGTCCATCCGACAGCCGCGAACTTGCCGGCTACCTCGCAGCCTTCATCAAAGCCTAGCGTCCGCCTGCGCCGAGCGCTCGCTGCAGCTCGCCCTTGCTCATCGTTGAGCGGCCGCTGATGTTGCGCTGCCTCGCCCGCGCCATCAGCTCGGCCTTGGTCGGACCGTTCACCCGTCCCGACGAGCCGGTGCTGCGGCTGCGACGTGCGCCTGCCGCGCCCTTGGCGAGTGTGCGGCGCTGTGCAGGGCGGCCTTCCTTCTCGGCCTCCGCCGTGCGGCCGGCGCGCTCCTTGGACTTGGTCTTGCTGAGGTTCGTGCGATTCTTCTTCGGCGAGTTGCGGTTCGATGAACCGGATTCGCTGAGCGCGATGGCGATCGCCTGCTTCCGGCTCTTCACCTTGTCGCCGGACGAGCTCTCGAGCTCGCCCGCCTTGTACTCGTGCATCACCCTTTCGGTGGTTGCCTTCTGACCTTTGGACTGGCGCATTGCGTCTTCCTCCATTGATGGCGACGTAACGCCGACAGAGGCGGGTGGTTCAACTCTGCTCTATGATGCAACCAGCGCTGCGATCTCGGCCCGCAGCACGTCGATACCGGCTTTGGTTTCCGATGAGGTGACGATCAGGTCGGGATGCGCCGCCGGGCGTTTGGCGAGCACCGTTCTGGTCGCCGCCGCCACGGCCTCGACTTCGGGCGCCAGCGGCTTGTCGGCCTTGGTGATGACCACCTGGTAGCTCACCGCCGACTTGTCCAGCTCGTTCATCAACGACAGGTCGTTGGCCTTGGGCCCGTGCCGTCCATCCACCAGCACATAGACACGTCGCAGGTTCGCACGCCCGGTGAGGTACTGGTGGATCAGCCGCGTCCACGTGGCAACCTTCGGCTTGGGTGCCTGCGCAAAGCCATAGCCCGGCATATCGACGATCCGCAGCGGCGCATCCGCCGCCTCGAAGATGTTGAGCTCCTGCGTCCGCCCTGGCGTGTTGGAGGTGCGGGCGAGATCCCGCGTCCCGGTCAGCGCGTTGATCAGCGACGACTTGCCGACATTGGAGCGGCCGGCAAAGGCGATCTCGACCCGGTCGGGGGGCGGCAGGTCGGCGACCCGCACGCAGCCCTTCACGAACACGAACGGCCGCGCGAACAGCAGGCGTCCGGCTTCGAGATCGAGGGTGTCGCTCATGGCAGGGTGGTAGCGGGGGACGGCGAGGATGGAAAGCCCCGCCGGTCCCAGCCTTGCTCGAAGACTAGGTCGCCGCCTTCTTGCGGATGCCCAGCGACGTCAGGATATTGCCGAACAGGTCCACGTCCGCGCCGTGCCGCCGCATGATGAAATACTGCTGGCAGATCGACAGGAAGTTGTTCCAGCTCCAGTAGATCACCAGCCCGGCTGGGAAGGTGCCCAGCGTGAAGGTGAAGATCACCGGCATCCAGTTGAAGATCGCCGCCTGCGTCGGATCGGGTGGCGGCGGGTTGAGCCGCATCTGCACCCACATCGTAAAGCCCATGATCACCGGCCAGATGCCCAGGTGCAGCAGGCCGCCGATGAACGGCACCGTCGAGGGATCCCACGGGATCAACCCGAACAGCGTGAAGATGTTGGTCGGATCGGGCGCCGCGAGGTCGTGGATCCAGCCGATGAACGGCGCATGCCGCATGTCGAGGCTGATGAAGATCACGGTGTAGAGCGAAAAGAACACCGGGATTTGCAGCAGGACCGGCCAGCACCCGGACAGCGGATTGATCTTCTCGCGCTTGTAGAGCTCCATCATCGCCTGCTGCTGCGCCGGGCGATCCTCCTTGAAGCGCTCCTGGATCGACTTCATCTCGGGCTGCACCCGCCGCATGGCCGCCATCGACGCGTAGGAGCGGCTGGCGAGCGGGAAGAACAGCGCCTTGACGCACACCGTCATCACCAGCATGGCGACGCCGAAATTGCCCACCACGCCATAGAGCCAGCGCAGGAAGCTGAACATCGGGTGGGTGAGGAAGAAGAACCAGCCCCAGTCGATCAAGAGGTTCAGCCGGTCGAAATGGTACTGGCTCTCATAGGCCGCGATCACCGGCTCTTCCTTGGCGCCGGCAAACACGTAGCTGGTGTCGGTCGCCGCCTGGCCATTGCCGATGGCAACCGGCGTCGTCTCGACGAAGCTCGTCTGGTACTCGCCCGCAGGCGTCGGCGTCAGGTAGCTGAAGCGCGCGTTGATCGGCTTCGCCGGATCGGCGATCACCGCCGTCGCCCAGTATTTGTCGGTGAAGCCGAGCCATCCGCCGGTGGCTGTGGCGTCGCGCTGCTTGTCGTTCTGGATGTCGGAATATTTCGGATTGATCAGGTTGTTGGAGCCGATCACGCCAAGCGGGCCTTCGTGCTGGACGAAGAAATTGGAGACCTTGGGCGTCCCCTCGCGCACGGCTCGCGCGTAGGGCACCAGCGCCACGTCGCCGGCCGACACATTGTCGATCGCCTGCGTCACCGTGAACAGATAGTTCGCGTCGACCGCAAAGCTGCGGTGGAACACGAGGCCCGCCCCATTGTCCCAGCTCAGCGTCACCGGAGCGGAGGGCGTCAGCGTCGAGGCTCCCGCATCGGCCGTCCACACCGTCGATGCGTTCGGCAACTTCACGGTTGCGCCATTGGCGACCGCCCAGCCTTGCTCGATGTAGTAGCCGCCCGGTGCGCCCGAGGGCGTCAGCAGCGTGATGATCGGCGAATTGGGGTCGACCGTCTCATGGTAGTTCTTGAGCTCGAGGTCATCGAGCCGGGCGCCGGTCAGGTTGATCGTCCCCTTGAGCGTCGGCGTGTCGATGGCAATCCGCGCGGAGGCGGCGATCGCGGCGTTGCGATCGGTGAAGGTCGCAGCCTGCGCCGTGGCCGGGGCAGCTGCGTTCGTTGCCGTCGTTGTTGTTCCCGCCGCGCTCGACGCGGTGGTCGCAAGGCCCGGATTGGCCGCCGCCGCCTGCTGCTGCGCCAGTTCAGCCTGCTTTTGCACCCGCTCCGCCTGCGGTCCAGCCACGAAGACCTGCCAGCCCAGCAGCACCACGATGCTGAGCACGACGGCGACGATCATATTGCGGTTGGACTCGGTCATGGGCGCTTGGGTCCGGCCTCCTCGGAGGCGTGAAGTTTTTTGAGGGCGGAAGCGAGATCGGCGACGACCTCGTCGAAGGCAATACTCAGCGCCTCGCGGCGACCGACGAGCACGTAGTCATGTTGGGGCCTTAGGCTTTGCGCGCAAGCCCGCGCCGCGGCGCGGAGGCGCCGGCGGATGCGATTGCGCTCGGGGGAGTTGCCGGCCTTTTTGGTGACGGTGAAGCCGACGCCGGGCTGCGCATTGTCCACCGCAATTGCCTGCAGCGAGAACGCCCTGCGTCCCGCCCTGCGACCGAGCGCCGCGTTGAGGAACTGCGCCCGCTTGGTGAGCTGCCTCAGCGTCGCGATCGAAGGGGCTCCGGCCATCCGGCCAAAGCTCAGGCCGAGAGGCGGCTGCGGCCGACCAGGCGGCGACGGTTGAGGATCTTGCGGCCGTCCTTGGTCGCCATGCGGGCCCTGAAGCCGTGGCGGCGGGTACGGACAAGTTTGCTCGGCTGGTATGTACGCTTCATAGTTTCGATACCACGCCCGGCGCGGTCCTCTAAAATCGTCAGCTTGCGCTAGATCGTCGCCGCGGAACGGCACGACCGCAGGCATGCGGCCTGTCGCTTGGGCAGATTGGGCGGGGCTATACTGAAACGATCCCTCGAAGTCAACGCGCCCGGCCTGCATCGCCCGCCTCGTCTCAACCGTGAAAACGGCGTTCCGAGGGGCATTTGGCGGCTTTCGTCTGGCGTTTTGCTGAAGTTCCAATAGAAGCGGGACACACCTTCCCTCGGCGGCGGTAAAGGCAGGGCGTGGCTACGGTTTTGACTCCCGATCTCTGCGTCATCGGCGCCGGCGCCACCGGCGTGGCCGCGGCCGAAGCCGCGCGTCGCCTTGGCGCCGAGGTGGTCGTCGCCGAAAAGGGTGTCCCCGCCAATGCCAGCCGCCGCAATGCCGCGATTGCGCTCAGGGCGCTCGGCGCGGCGGCCGAACGGGCCGTCGCCGCCACCGGGGGCGCCCAGGTCGGCATCTTCGGGTCGGTGCCGCGGGTGAGCTTTCGCCGCCTCCACGATCACATCGGCGAAGTCATTGCTGCCAACGCCGCCGATTCAGGCCCGGCACGGCTGCAGGCGCTGGGCGTCGATCTCATCCGCGGTACTGGCAGCTTCACCGATCCGCGCACCCTCAGCGTCGGCGCCAGCGCCGTTCGCGCCCGCCGTTTCGTCATCGCCACCGGCGCCCGGCCGGTGTTGCCCGATCTGCCGGGCCTGCTGTCGGTGCCCTATTTCACCACCGAGACCATTTTCGACAACACCCGCCGGCTGCCGCATCTGCTGCTGGTCGGCGCCGGCCCCATGGGCGTCGAGATCGCGCTCGGCTATCGCCGGCTCGGCACAAGGGTCACCATCGTCGAGCCGGGCCGCATCCTACCGCAATGCGACCCAGAGCTGGCGGATGTCGCGCTCCGCCGCATGCGCGAGGCAGGGGTGACGATCTACGAAAGCTCTGCCGTGCAGGCGCTCAACAGCAGCGGCGAGGGGATCGCTGCCTCGTTGCGCGTCGGTGACGAGGCGCTGACCATCGAGGCGACCCACATCCTCGTTGCCTCCGGCCGCGTCGCCAGCCTCGACGAGCTGAACCTCGAGGCTGCGAAAATCCGCCGCGCCATGTCCGATCCCGGCATGCTGTCGCTCAATTCGTCGCTGCGCACCACCAACCCGCGCGTCTTTGCGGTTGGCGAGGCGGCAGGTCACGCGCCTGCAGCACACCTCGCCGCACCCGAGGCCGACCTCGTCGTTCGTGCCGCGCTCCTGGGCCAGTCGAGCCGCTACGATCCCGCTGCGGTACCGCGCCTCGTTCTTACCGACCCGCCGATCGCCGAGATCGGCCTCAGCGAGCCGGTGGCGCGCCAGCGCTTCAAGACCGGCTTCAGCGTCCTCCGCGCCGCCTATGCGGAGACCGACCGGGCCCGGGCCGCCGGGGAGGGAATGGGGCTCGCCAAGCTCATCGTCGGCAAGGATGGCAAGATACTTGGCGCGGGCGTCGTTGGCCCCGATGCGGGCGAGCTGGTGGCCCTGTTCGGGCTCGCCATGCACCTCGGTCTCGACAGCAAGCGCCTTGCCGACCTCCCGGCACCCTATCCCTCCTATGCCGAGCTGATCCGCAGCCTTGGCGGGCAGGCGGCCGCCCGCGATCCCGCCCCCGACCGCTGGACGCAGCGGCTATTCGCCCTCAACCGCTTGTTGCCCTAGGGGTGTCTGATAAGAGTCGCCGACAGATGACCACCACGCCGCGCGCCATGCCCGGCCCGCTGTCCGGGCTCTCCGTCAAGCTGATCGCCACGATCACGCTGCTGATCCTTGCGGTCGAGATCGTCATCTACCTGCCGTCGGTGGGCAACTTCCGCCAATCCTGGCTCGATGACCGGCTGCGCATCGGCATTGTCGCCGCGCGCGTCCTCGATGCCGTCCCCGATGTCTTGAACCTGCCCGCGATGCTCACCGACAATCTGCTGCGCTCTGCCGGCGCCATCGCTATCGTCTATCGCCGCAACGGCCAGAGCCAGTTGCTCGAGCTCGACGAAAAGCCGATGCCGCGCGACGCCGTCGCCGTCGACATGCGCATGACCGACTACCCCAACCTGATCGCCGGCGCCCTCGATACGCTCATGCATGACGGCAATCGCACGCTGCGCATCCTCGGCAATTCCGACGGTGTTTCCGACGGCGAGCAGGCTGAGGTCGAGGTCATCATGGATGAGGCGCCGCTGCGGGCCGACCTCGTCGCCTATTCGTGGAACGCCGCTCTGATCTCGTTGCTGGTCGCCGTCTTCACCGCCGGTGCGCTGTACCTCCTCGTGAGCCGGCTGCTCATCCTGCCGATCCGCCGGCTGACCGCCAACATGGTGTCCTACCGCATGGCGCCCGAAAACGCCGCCCTCATCATCTCGCCGACGCGCCGCAAGGATGAGATCGGCATCGCCGAGAACGAGCTGGCCGCGATGGAGACCGACATTTTCTCGATGCTCCGGCAGCGCCGGCACCTCGCAGACCTTGGCCTCGCCGTGGCCAAGATCAACCACGATCTGCGCAACACCCTGACCTCGGCGCAGCTTCTGTCCGACCAGGTGGTGGCGCTCGACGATCCGAAGGTGCAGCGCCTGGCGCCGCGTCTCGTCCTGTCGATCGACAAAGCCATCGGCTTCGCCCAGTCGGTGCTCGACTACGGCCGCGAGAGCGCTACCCCGCCGAAGCCGGTACCGGTGGATCTCCGCGCTCTCATCGAGGAATCGGCGATCGACGCCGGGCTTCTTCGCCATCCCGACATCGCCTTCCGCAACGACGTGCCCGACGGCGTCAGCATCAAGGCCGATCCCGAGCAGCTGGCGCGGGTCTTCGTCAATCTGCTCAAGAACGCCCGCGAAGCCATCGAGGCGATGACCGACAGGCCGGCAGCTCCCTCCGTCGCCGTCTCCTTCGGCGAAGCGCTGAGCGGCGGCATGGTGCTGGGCTTTGCCGACAACGGCCCGGGGCTGCCGCCGCGCGCCCGCGAGCATCTGTTCGAGGCCTTCGAGGGCTCGGCCAAAGCCGGCGGCACTGGGCTCGGCCTCGCCATCGCCCGCGAGCTGGTCGTCGCCCACGGCGGCGATCTCGTCTATACGCCGTTGGACCCTGGTACGCGCTTCGACCTGACCCTTCCCAGCAGCCTGCGGCTTGCCTGAGCGCCTGCTGGACAACCAAGGTCTGCTTCGCTATGGGTGGCCCGCTTCTGCGGCCCCTGGGCTGCATGTGGCCTGCGCGCCCGTAGCTCAGCTGGATAGAGCACCAGACTACGAATCTGGGGGTCGGGCGTTCGAATCGCTCCGGGCGCGCCAAAACCCAAAGATTTCAACTAGTTACGAGCGACCTTAGCGCACTGCAAAATCGCTCGCGTTTCGTGTCCACATCGTGTCCGCGCAAACTGAGCGTTCGTGCGGCACCTTGACTGACTCCCGTTGGAGTCGGTGGCGACGCGTCGCGACGGCCAGATGATCCTTTATCGCCTGGCCTCGGATGACGTGGCAAAGGTCCTGACGACGCTCTACGGCATTTACTGCGCGCCGCCGAAGGGAGCAGTGCGGAAGGGATTTAAGAAATGAACGACAGTCGCGTCGTCTGCGTTGCCTGCGGGGCGGTGAACCGCGTGCCTGAAGCCAAGGCGCGGGCGCGGGCAAGTGCGGCAGCTGCGGGGCGCCGCTGTTCTCCGGCAAGCCGTCGGACGTGACTAGCGACATGTTGCAACGCCAGGTGCAGAAGAGCACGCTCCCGGTGGTGGTGGACATTTGGGCACCGTGGTGCGGTCCGTGCAAATTCATGGGGCCGGAATATGAAAAGGCCGCCACGGCACTCGAACCCAGGGCACGGTTCCTCAAGCTCAATTCGGACAGCGAACAACAGCTGGCCGGCGCCCTCAACATCCGCGGCATCCCGACGATGATCTTGTTCAAGGACGGCAAAGAAGCCGATCGCATCTCCGGTGCTATGCAGGCGAGCCAGATCAACGCGTGGCTGACCCAGCGCCTCGTGAGCTAAGGAGAGACCGGTTCCAGCGCGAAGGCGCCAATCGACTCGCGTCGTGCCAATGATTCCTGCTTCTCGCCCGAATCTTAGGAGGCTGCCAACTTGGCTTCTTGGGTTACCCCGAGAAGCATTAGGATCACCCCATTTTGGCCTCAAGCCCCGTAACTCCGCAGATGCCGAATGGCTGGGATAGCACTTCATATGTGCGGAGTTCCGTGGCTTTGCGGCTGCCCATTATTGAGCCATTGCACGAATTGCCTCGATCCGCGGAGAGCAGTATGGCCAGCGGCCATCCTGAAGCGTCGCATCCAAAGGCCGAACACATGGCAGCTCCGACCAGCAATGCATCAGGTCAAGAAAGCTCTTGCCAACACCGAGCCGCCCACACATGGCGTAAAGCGGAGCCCCGGCGCATCGGATGCAGGACGCCTCGAGGCAGTTCATGTGGGTTGGTTGGTGGGAGTGGGACGGAAGCTCAGACGGCCGAGATCGACTGCATTGGCGCGCCGATGATCGTACAGGTTAAAGTTCGCGCAGAAGACGTGCGGGCGCAGAACGGAAGGCGCTGAGTACGGTGCTGGCGCCAAGCAACGATACGATCGCGATAGCGCCGATATCGACCGCCGTCAGCACCCAGCTGTTGATCGTGAAGTCGACATCGAGCAGCGCCAACGTCAGCGCCCACGCCACCGCGATCCCTAGGATCGTTGCAAGGATCGCGGCAAACACCGCGAGCAGAAGATACTGAATGGCGAACGTCACAGTGACCTCGGGCTGCGACGCGCCGAGAACTGTCGTGATGAGCGCATCTGCCCGGCGCTGCTGGCGTCCTGCGGCAAGGCTGCCGATCAGCACCAACAGACCATTGCCAACGGCCAGCGCTCCGACGGCGGTCGCCGCCAGTGACAGTTGCGCGAGGGCCTTGGTGATCTGGTCGAGCGTCTCACCGATGGCAACGAACCGGACATCTGGTAACGCCGTAGCGAGGCTTCTTTCGACGGCCTCCTCGCGTCCGGGAGCAGCTTTGACCGCACCGAGCAGCGTCGCCGGATACGACTCAAGAACGCCCGGCGAGAAAGCGACGAGGAAGTCGATACCGCCTTGCCAGGAATAGTCGCGGAAGTTGGCGACGGTCGCAGTGATGGAGTCGCCGAAGATGTCGAAAGTGAGCCTGTCGCCAAGTTTTACGCCCAACCCTGCACGCAAGCTTTGGTGCAGCGACACGAGTGGCGCGCCACTGTAGTCGGAAGGCCACCAGTCGCCCTCGACGAGCCGCGAGGCCTTCGGCAGCTGACCGCGGTAAGTCAGAGGCACGTCGCCGGAGAGCAGGAACGGAGCTTCGGAGCCGCGCGGCTTGGCATCGGCCACCGGGGTGCCGTTTACCGCTGTCATCGCGCCACGCAGCATTGGGGTCGTGGTGAAATCGACGATGTCGTAGCCCTGCGTCTGCATCGAACTGAGTTTGGCCGCTTCGTCCTTGAACAGGTCCGAGGCGACGAAGGTGGGAACGTCGAAGGCCGAGGCGCCCAGATATTCGTTGCTGAGGTTGGTCTGGAGCGCCAACACGACGATCAGCATCGCCAGCGCCATGCCGCTGGTGATGATCACCGAAGGTGCATTCGCGCCGGGCCCCGAGATGCCACGGAGCGCGCGCCGGGCGATCGGGTTGGCAGGTTCCGGCAGGCGCCGCAGCGCGGCGATCGCAAGGCCCGCAGCGAGCCGGAACACGACCGCCCCGACGATGCCAGTGACGGCGAACGCGGCCACGAGCGTTGGGTCGCTGGTCATGACGACTGCGAGCCATATGAAGACCACGGCCGAGATGAGCACTGGGATCACCTGCACCGACGCCAGGGCGCCGCGCCAGGCGAACTGCGGCGCAGCCATGCCCTTGGAACGGAAGAGGATCACCGGTTCGATGCCAAGGGCCTGCTGCAGTGGCAGGTAGGAGAAGGCAAACGCGGTGACGAGGCCGACCGCAGCAGCAACCGCGAGGGGTTGCGGGTAGAGCGCTGGCAGGAGGGCGACGCCGATCGCATGTCCCACGGCCGGCAGCACGAGCAAGCCGGTGCCGGCACCGATGACAAGGCCAATCGCGACCCCGATCAGCGCCAGCGTCGCGACCTGGGTGAAGAAGTGGAGGAAGATCCGCGCGCTGCTGGCACCGATACTGCGCATCACGGCAATGACGGTCGAACGCTCCGACACGTAAGACGAGATGACGGTCCACACGCTGACGCCGCCGATCAGCAGCGAGGCGAGCCCGACGATGACCAGGAAGCGCATGAATAGATCGTAGTAGCGCACCATCGCGCCTAGTGCGTCCCGCGGGGTGCGGATAGTCCAGCCAGTATCACCAAGCGCAGCGCTGAGATCAGTTCGCAGCCGGTCTGCGTCGTGGACCGTCCCCAACACTTTGTAGCGATAATGAGTGCCAAGGCCGGGCAGGGGCGACGTCATATCGCTGAGCGCCGCAAAGCCCTCGGTGCTGATCAGCGCCGGAAGTCCGAGGCGGAAGCCACGCACGGCTTTGTCGGGGAGGCTCCCGAGCGTGCCGCGGACTTGGAACGACGTCCCCGCCAATTGGATAAGGTCGCCAACCTTGGCTCCGAGCTTGTCGAGCAGCAATGGGTCGATCAATGCGCCGAAATTGTCACCCTCTAGGCCCAGGAACGCGAAGGGTTGCACCCCTGCGGGGAGACCTTCGCCTTCGATCTTGCCGACCAGCGGAAATCCTTCGCCCACCGCGACCAGATCGACGAAAGCGTCATTTGCAGCCGCCTGCGCGCGGACGTTTGTGTCGATCGCGCCCGCGACTTTGCCGAAGGTAGCGAACTTCGCGAGTTCGTCGGCCGCCGCCGGTCGATCTGTCCGTGACAGCTCGACGTCACCGCCAACAATCACGGCGGCGTCGCGTTCGACCGCCTGTTTGACACTCGCGCCGACCGAATTGACGCCAGCGATAAGCGCGGTGCCGACCGCGAGGCACACGATCAGCAGGACAAAGCGGCGGATGTCGCCCCGCATGTCCAACAGACCAAGAATGATGGCTGCCCAAGCGCCGCGCATCACTTATGCTCTTCGGTGAGCTCGCCGCGGGTCATGGTGAGCACCCGATCCGCGCGGGCAGCGAGCCCCGGATCGTGCGTAACGAAAATCACGGCGGCCTGCTGCTGGCGCGCCAGATCGAACATCAGCTCGATAACCCGCGCGCCGGTGGCCTGGTCGAGATTGCCGGTAGGCTCGTCGGCGAGCAGCAACTGCGGCGTCGCGATCATCGCACGCGCCAGACCCACGCGCTGCTGTTCGCCGCCGGAGAGGGCCGCGGGGCGATGGTGGACGCGACCGCCGAGACCGACCAACTCGAGTGCGGCATCCGAGCGCTTCCGCGCCTCAGCCAGCGGCAGTCTTGGCTCCGCGATCTCCAGCGCCAGGCTTACGTTATCTAACGCGGACAACGAGGGAATGAGGTAAAAACTCTGAAACACGATTCCAAGAGTCTTGCGCCGGAACGCTGCCAGCGCGTCCTGGCTCAGGCCGGTGAGATCCTGTCCGCCGATAACCACCTTGCCGCCAGTGGGACGTTCGAGCCCCCCCAGCAACATCAGCAGTGAAGTCTTGCCGCTGCCGGAGGGGCCGACAATGGCGACCACTTGCGCTGGCGCGACCTCGAGCGAAACGTTGCGCAGGATCTGCAGCGGCGCCGCGCCAACCTTCAGTGTGTAGTCAACATTAGAAACAGCAACCAACGGCGTGACGAAGGCGCCGCCCGATGTGGGTCCAGTTATGCGGGTTGCCTGTACCACTGGTTACGCCCTCGGATCCTGTGCGCTGACGACGCGGCTATTTGATGAAAGGCACCGAGGCCGTCAGCACGTTGCCCGAATCGTTGAACTCGACCTGGTAGTTCACGGTGATCGAGTTCGAGCCGATCAAGATGATCTGAGCCCCCAGCCTGACGGCATTCCCAGCTCGGTCCGCTTCTTTTTCAGCGAGGTCGAAAGTGATCTTGCCGCCACTGATCCGTCCAATCGCTGTCCCCTTGAAGCCGGCGTTCGTGCTCATGACAGCCTGGTAGGTCCGCGAGGCATCATCAAAGGCGATGGTACCCGTCACCGACAGGTTCATGGTCGTTACGGCGCAACGTCCGGCGTAGTTGATCTTGGCTTGGTTACCCTTGTCGATCGTCAGCCTACATGAGAACCGCTCCGGCTTTGCCCCTCCGACGAGCGTGCTCGATCCGCTCCACTCGCCAACGTAGCTGGAAAGCAATGCCAGCTCTTTTGGACCAGCAAACGCGGGAGTTACCGTCGCGAGTGCCGCAGCCGTCGCCCCAAGCGCGAGGAGCTGCCACGAGAACTTGCGCATTTCTTGTTTCTCCGTAACCCTTGCCTTGTTCAACATGGCTGCTTCGCGTCACCTAGATAGCGCATCGTCCTACCCTAGAAGGTGGACCGGATCGAGGGGAATACGAGTATGTAGTCTTGGCGGATCCCTCGACACCCGCTTCTGGCGCCAAGCGGTCATCGATCAGAGTCCCCTTCTGGCCCAAAGCGGACACCGACAGCCTGACCGGCGAGGGACCTGAAGGAGCAGATGGGGCGGTCGCGCGATTTCGAACAACCGCCCCAGGCTTTTAGTACATCGACCGTTGGTTGGTTGCGTCGTTTGGAACCTGCTGAGTGACGTCCCAGTGTTCGGCAATCTTGCCGTCCGCGACCCTGAAGATGTCGACGATGACCGTGGGTGGGCCATTCTTCTGACCGGGTTGCGCAATCTGCGTCATGACCAAGTCGCTTTCGGCAATCACGCGCAGGAACGAAATCTTCTGCTTGGGAGCATCGAGAATGCCCCATTGCTTCAGAGCCTGCTTCACAGCCTCTCGGCCGTCGCTCATATAGGGATTGTGCTGGATGTAGGTGTCAGCCCAATAGCGGTCGAGTGCCGTGAGGTCGTGGTCACCGAACAGGGCCTGGTAGGCCGTGGTCACCAACTGCTTGTTCTGCTCGGTCAGATCGTACTGTTGAACCTTCTGATCGGGCGTAAACGCCTGCGCCATTGCGGAGCCTAGATCGGCGGCCGCGAAGACTGCGGTCAGCGCTGCCGCAGCCAGAAACCTCGTCGAATGCATGGTAGAAGTCCTTTCCAGTGTGATGATGATTAGCTGAGCGCCCGCGACACCAGAACCGTGTCGACGTGTTGGGTCATGCGAATGATCTTGCCGCCGGCGATGCGGTAGAGATGAGCGAAGGGTGCGGTCATCGCCTTGCCCGTGGCCCTATAGGTGCCCGAATAGACACCGAAGGCGGCAACCCGATCGCCATCCACGAGGTAGGTGTGCACGTCGGCGCGATACCCGATCCACTCGGTTGCGAGGCGGCGAAACACGCCCCGCATCAGAGCATCGATGCCAACGTATGTGCCGCCATATGGAAAGCCCTCCGCCTCGGTCCATTCGATATCGGGGGACAGTGCCGCAAGCAGGTTGCGACCGTTTTCTTCGGACGAGCCTTCATAGGTGGCCCGGATCAACTCCAGATTGCCGCTCATCTTAGCCCCACTTCATCTCGCCCATGGCAACCTTGGCGCCGATGTCGAGCGCCACGCCCATCGCAAGGCCCGGGAAGCGTGTTTCCATCGCAGCCTTGAGTTCGGCTGCGTCCGTGGCCCGTGCGAGCTCTGTTTCAAAGGCGACGAGGTAGGCCTTGGTATGCTGGATCGCGTCGAGGCCGAGCGGCGCCTCGGGCGTCATGTGGCCGGGCACGACGACAGCGGGGTTCTGCGCCGCGATCCGGTCCAGATTGGCAACCCAAGCAGCACGCTGCTCTTTCGTCGCCGTGTCTGCGGTCCAGACGTGAACCCCGGAAAAGATCATGACCCCGCCGAAGACCGCATTCAACGAGGGCACGAACAGTGAGCGCCGGTTGGCGAGACCGCCGGCCGAGGCGATCTCGATTGTTTGTCCGTCGGTCGACAATGACGGCCCGTCGAACGCGTCCGGCATGACGATGTCGGCGAGCGTCTGTGGGCCGTTCTCGCCCAGCTGTGGTCCCCAGGTCGCAAGCTTCTTGGAAACGTTGCCCTTGATCGCCTCGATGGTTGCCGAGGCGGCGAGCACCCTGGCGTTGGGAAAGGCAGCGCACACAGGCCCGAGACCGAAATAGTAGTCGGGATCGGACTGGCTGACGTAGATGGTTGTGAGGGTCTTGCCGGTAGCCTTTATCGCCGCCGCCAGGGCACGCCCGTCAGGGTAGGTGAAACCGCCGTCAATGAGCAGCGCTTCCGTCGGGCCGGTCAGCAGAACTGGCGCCCGGAAGAAGCCGTTGGGGCCCGCTGGGAAGTGGCTCCATTCGAGTTTGGTCATCGCGCTCTCCGCGTCAGAAGTTGAAAGTGACGCGGAGATAGGGCACGTCTATTGATTGATAAATCGCGTCCTGACTGATTTACTGTAAGTCAGAACCATACAATCGGAGATCGGCATTGGAGGCGATCAACCTCAATCGTCTGGCCTACTTCGTTGCCGTTGCCGAAACCGGGTCGTTCACCCGTGCGGCTGAGCGCCTCGGGATTACCAAGGCGGTGGTCAGCCAGCAGGTGAAACGCCTCGAAACCGACCTGCGGACGAGCCTGCTTGTTCGGACCACCCGCCGGGTCGATCTCACCGAAGCGGGGAGGTTGCTGCATGGCCGATGCGTGCCGATCTTCAGCAGCGCCGAGGACGCCATCGCCGAGGTGGCGCAGTTCAATGCGGAGCCCCAGGGTGTGCTCAGGGTCACGGCACCCAACGACTTCGGCGCCTCCATCGTCGCCCCGGTCGTCGCCGAGTTCACGCAGCGGCATCCCTATTGCAGGGTGGAATTGCTGCTCTCGGACACCAAGATCGATCTGATCGAGGCCCATATCGATCTCTCAGTCCGGGTCGGCTGGCTGCAGGACTCCAGCAACCAGGCGCGCCGGATTGGTTCGTTTCGACAGTTCATCGTGGCGGCTTCGAACGCTGTCGCGGCGCAGCGCGTCAAAGCACCGGAAGATCTCGCGGTCCTCCCGTTTGTTGCTAACGCCTCGTTGAAGGATCCGCTTCTATGGTCCTTCACCAAAGCCGGGGGCGATGAGTCCGTCGTGCGATTGAGTCAGCACATTCTGACGAACTCCACCCCGGCCGCCCTTGCGGCGACGCTGGCTGGCGGCGGCGTGTCGATATTGCCCGACTTTCTCGCCGATGAGCACATCCGGTCCGGCCAGCTCGTGCGGCTACTCTCCGACTGGGATCTCCCTGAAGGAGGAGTTTATGTGGTCCTTCCCCCCGCACGTTTTCGTCCGTCCGGGGTGACTGCGTTCGTGGCAATGCTTTCGAAACAACGCCTGAACAGTATTGCCAAAGGCAACCGTGCCCCGCCGAAGGTCAATGGTGGAAGAGAGTAGGACGAGACCCTAGTTTGCGCCAACGGCGAGTGACCGGTTCTGGCGCGAATCCGACCTTTGGTTTCGCGCCAACGTTCAGAGCTCAATCTGCTCTGCGAGCCGAAGCGCGTCATCTACTTCCACACCGAGATAGCGAACGGTCGTCTCGATCTTTGCGTGGCCGAGTAGGAGTTGAACCGCTCTTAGGTTGCCAGTCTTCCGATAGAGCTGCGCGACTTTGGTTCTCCGCAGCGAATGAGTGCCAAACGCTCGGTCATCGAGTCCGATGTCGCTGATCCACCGGTGGACGATGCGGGCGTACTGCCGGGCAGAGATGTGCGACCGCCCGTGCGTCCTGCTTCGGAACAGGTAGCCTGTCTCGTAGGATGGCTTGGTGGCCAACAGGCGTTCGACGGACTGTCGGGTCACCTCGGTGATTTCGAACTGGACGGGTCGACCAGTCTTCAACTGGGTGACAATGGCACGATCGCGAAGGACGGGGCCGGAACAGATGTCCTCAATCTTGAGGCGGACCAAGTCTGACGCTCTCAGCTTGCTGTCAATAGCGAGGTTGAATAGCGCGAGGTCCCGGGCAGGGGCTGACATCTCTAGTCGAACGCGGATCGACCAGACCTGTCTCGGAAGGAGTGGGCGTTTCTGTCCGACTATGAGCCCCTTGTTCCAAGGCCGACGTACCTGAATGGCGGTGTCCATGGCAAATTCCTCGCCATCCCGCCCACCGCTTCGCTCCCGCGAGCGGCCAATTGTAGCTCAAGGGTCGGTTTCTGGCCCGAAGCGGACCCTGTGGGTACGACCGATCGGCCGAAGCTTCGGACCTACGTGATAGCCATGCACGTCACCGGCGCAAGTGCCGCAACACGCCAGCTATCACGCGGCGAAGTCCGGCCTCGGAAACCGGCAGACTCGAGTCGTGACGTCCACGACCGAAGTCAAGGCAAGCCGCACCGCGCAGATGTCCGCTGCCTGACCCAGCTCGGCTAGTTGTCGATCATTCAGCGATCCGTCGAGCCAAACTCGGCGGCCAATTGCCTGGAATGGTGCCGCGCCATGGATGGCCAACTCCACGTACACCCCGCCCAAGTCCCACCTGTTGGCCGAGGCGCAGCGCGTCACATTTGCGACTGTGCAACCGCCAAGGCCGGCGAGAACCAGATCGATCGGTCTTGGGCCTAATCCATCGGGCGTGTCATCTGCGACAAGGTCGTGAGCACCGATCCGGATCCGTGAAGCGAGGCCCGTGCTTCCTCCGATTACCCTGACGTTCGCCATACTCGCTCCTTGCTGAGATCCTGAGCTGGTCGCCAGTGGCGACCAGCCGTGTTGCCGTTCGCCTCAGACCGTAAGGTCCTGGAGGATGCGACGGCTGACTCCAGTGTGCTCCGTAAAAGCGAACACCGTGACTTTGCCAAGGGCGCGACCGGTCGCTTCGGCCGGTGACGATGGATCGGAGTTTTTCACGTAGGCCTTTGCCAACTCGAGCAGGAAGGCATGGTTCTCATATTCAGCCGTCATATAGGCGGTATCGAACGCCGTTCCATTGGGCGTGTTGACGATGCTGTCGAGGGCGGCCTTCGTGTCGGACGTCATCGGCGGGAGGACCGTACCGAGGTCCTGCAGAACTTGAACTACGGTCTCTGCCTCGAGCAGTTCGTAGCCGGCGAATTCCTTCGCCGCGACGTTGGTGAGACGGTCCACCGCGACCTTGCTCGCCTTGCGCGAGAGGTCGGCTCGCGTGATCACCTGGGCAGCGAATTGCTGTGTGGTCTTGATCCCCGACAGTTCGGGGACCGGCGCTGGTGCTTTTGGACTGCTGGTGTTGCTATCGAGCATTTTGACTCTCCGTTGATCGCCGATCGGAATCGTTCCAAGGTCGGTATGACGGACCCTATGCTGTGGCCCAGGAGCAAACTTTCTCAAAGCGGTCGCGTTTGGAACGAAGCGAGCATCGAAAACGGAGGTTCACCGCCCTATTGATATCCAATGCCGGCGACGTAATCGCTCAACAGGCGCTCTTCATATTGCTCTGACTGCAATAGGACTCTGAGAGCGTCGTCGCTGTTGAGAACGCCAATGGGGCTACCGTCAGGTTCAAGCACTGGAACGTGGTTCCGGCCTCGTTCGAGCATCATCTGCCAGGTGGCAAACAGATCGTCGGACGCGGCGATAGCAAGGATGGGGTGGCTCATCACATCCGACATCACAGCCCCCAACGGTTCGGTCGATACAAGAAGATGCCTCATAGCATCGGTTCGCGTCACGACGCCGATTGCCCGACTATTCTCGTCACAAACCACGACCATGCGGATGGTCCCACCGCTCAAGTGCTTGGCGGCTTCCAGGAAAGGGCGGTCGGAGCTGACTACGGTTAGGCGAGAGGTGGTAGTGCTCAGGATAGATTGGATATTCATTGCGGGGCCTCATTGAACGAACGTGTTGGGGGATGTCAGCACATGGCGCACTCACCTAGTCTCGGCTCAGTCGCCGCCACGCGCCGGGCGGCCAGCCCGTGTCCCTCGCAAACATTCGCGTAAAATGGCTTTGATCGGAGAAACCGCAGTCCACGGCAATTTCGGCCAGCCGGGTGTCGGGATCAGCGAGCAAGACCTTTGCCCGTTCGATCCGTTGATCGACCAACCATCGGTGGGGTGACTTGCCCACACCCTGGCGAAACGCCCGCGCGAAGTGACTGACAGAAAGACCGCATTCTGCCGCCACCTCGATCAGGGAAACATCGCTCGTCAGGTCTGCGGTGAGCATGTCCTGTGCGCGCTTTTGTTGCCACGGCGCCAGTCCACCACGGATGATGGCATTCCCGGTCGTGCCGTAGGCGCGCACCGCGTGAGCGAGCAGGGCAAGCGCCATCTCTTCGACGAATGGGGTGTCGCGCGCAGTTGGACTTTCTAGAGTCGGCAACATGGAATGTGCCAAATGCCTGATCGTTCCGTCGTCTATTGGAACACCGATCGTGAGATCTAGGCTCGCTGAGCTTCCAGTCTCGCGCGCGTATTCGTCGAGCGCATCACGCGAGAGATAGAACTGAAGGCTGTCGAAGCCCGAGTGCACCTGCGAGTCGATTTCAGCCTCGAGGTCGTAGAAGCTTACCGACCCCGCAGGCAGCTGCGTCTGCTCGACCCGCTTGCCCTCGACCCAGAGATCACGTCGGCGAACTGGGCTGAGCTGGACGGAAAGCACATATGCGCGCTCTTTAGCGAACCGAATGGGGCCACTGATGTTGGGTGGCGCGACGAGCCGCGTTGCCGCAAAAAGCCTCCCGCGCACCGGCCGTTCGAGGGTTGCGGGCGCGGCGCGCATCCCGACGAGGCTTCCGAGCCGGCTCCCAAACATGACGCTCGTGGTTGCGGGGATCATCTCCGATCGCCGCCGGTCGTCGGGCCCTGGTCGTAGGCATTGCGGGCGCTGAAAGCTGCTGTAGGACTCAGTGCACCAACCCGATGAGCATTGCTGAAAAATACTGAAGCGACATGCATAGCGGCTGTCCTATTGCTGATGATGCAATCATCTTCGCCGGACGCCGGTGGGTCGTATTTTCCTCGCTTGCTATACTCACTGTGCGCGCATGATACATAGATATACTATCATGGGGCTCCTCATGCCGACGTGCGTCAAGCCAGCGATCCAGAGGTCCCTTTCACCAGTCGTTAACGGGACCGGGGTGCGTCGATGCCGAGCATTTCGGCCATCCGCACGAGATCGGGCAACGAGCGGGCGCCCATCTTGTCCATGACGCGACGCTTGTGAACTTTCGCCGTGATCTCGGTGATCCCGAGTTCGCCCGCGATCTGCTTGTTCATCAGTCCACCGATCGCAAGGGCCATTACTTCGCGCTCGCGTTCTGTCAGCGTGCCCAGACGGTCCGTCAAATCGTTTTGTGCGCGACGGCGCAGCGCGGTTGAAGCATCGAAGGCGAGCGCGCGACGGATTGCAGCTAGCACGACACTGTCATCGGCTGGCTTGGTGAGGAATTCAACCGCCCCCCCACGCATCGCCTGCACAGTCATCGGAATCGTGCCGTACCCAGTAAGGAAAATGACTGGTGCTGTGTTGCCGTCACCGCGTAATGCCTCCTGGATGTCGAGGCCGTTTGCGCCGTCCAAACGCATGTCGAGAAGGATGCATGAAGGCACCTGCCGGCTGAGCGCGCTGCGCAGTGTATTTGCAGAAGAATGGCCGACGGCTTCCAGGTAGTCGGAGCGAATGAGCCGAATGAGGGCGGCGCGGAGCGCATCGTCATCATCGACGACATGGACGATTCCGGCTGCTGCCGATTGGGGGGCGATTGCCAATCGCGTCTCGGTCCCAAGCATCCGTTCTACAAATCTCCCGGACTCGTAGATACCCAGTCATGGGCCGCGCGTCTTATCCAGATTTGCGCAAAGTTGGCACGGGGCGCTCAAGGCACCGGATTGCCGATCGTACGCAGCAGGCACGCCTCGAGCCGTGCATCGTCGAGGGGCTTAGTCATATATTCGATTGCGCCGAAGGAGAGTGCCAGCTCGCGATTGGCGAGGCTAGGGTAGGCGGTCATCACGATGATCGGCAGCCTGGGAAAGCGCCCGCGCAGCGCCTTAACCAGGTCCAAGCCGTTCATGCCCGGCATCTGGATGTCTGTCAGAACGCAATCGGCCCGTAGATCCGCGACCGCGACGAGCAGTGCTTCGGCACTTGCAAAGGTCCGCGCCTGATAGCCGAAGGTCCGGATCAGGCGGGCGAGAGCGGGGCGAATTGCCTCGTCATCATCGACGATTGCGACGATCTGCCCGCCCCCTCTTGTCGACGTGTCAGTCATCATGGATCGGCAACGTGAAATGGATCACCGCGCCTCCTTCGGCGCTCCGCGTCGCCCAGATATTTCCACCGTGCGCATCGATGCAATTGCGGCAGATCGCCAGACCCATCCCCATCCCGTCTGACCTGGTCGTGTAAAACGGGTCGAACACCTGCTCGAACTGGAGCGGATCGATGCCCGGTCCAGTGTCGGCGACCTCCACCGAGATGCCACCCCCAACGTCCTTGAACGACACGGTGATGTCCTTGGGTGTTGACTGCTTGGCCATTGCCTGAGCGGCATTCAGCATCAGGTTGGTAAACACCTGTTGGATTTGAATCACGTCGCCCTCGACCATCGAGAGGCCGGGCTGTGCTTTCAGATAGACTGTCGCGCCTAACCCGCGGAGGTCGCGCTCGACCAACAGGTTCGCATCGCGCGCAGCGGCCACAATGTCGAATGGCGCGATGGATGTTG
>JBDTVO010000009.1:0-23147 GCA_040007135.1 Devosia sp.
GCGGCCTCGGCGAGCATGAAGATCGCGGCATCGAGCGTGTTGCGGGCGAACGGCCGCGGGATGAACTTCACCTTGCCGGTCTTGACGTATTTGTCCTTGAACGGCCCCATCACCGTCGTCGCCACCAGTGCGCAGTGCGGGCAGGTCGGCGACAGATACTCGATCAGCGTCACCTTGGCGTTGGGGTCGCCCTCGATCTTGTCGGGCACCACCATCGGTGCCATCAGCTTGAGCTGGTCGAGCTTGTCGCCATCCTTGGCGAATGCCGGAAGCGGCAGGCCGGCGGCGCCGGCGACGGCACTCGCGGCAGCCAGGGTCAGGGTCTGGCGACGGGTGAGGTTCACGGAACTGGCTCCTTGTTTGGCCGGCAAGTTACACACGGCCCGCGGCGGCGCAATGGCAGAATCCTTACGCTTTGGTCACGTGCGCGCGAACGCCGCGGTCACTCCGGCGGGCGCGTCTTTCGGCCCAGCACCGCCGCTCCAAGCTGGCCGAGCGCCCCCTTGAGGGCATCGTCCGCAACCCCCCCAACGGCCTCCGCCGCCATCGCCTGCGACGCGCTGTCCGCGACCCCTCGCTTCGGTTTGGGGGGCGTCGCCGCGACCATCGGCTCGGCCGAAAGCCGCACGTCGCGCACGAGGAAGTAGCCGAAGTATCGGTTGACCGCCTGCGCGATGAGCGGCCCCTGGTGCGCGATGGCCAGGGCGTGTCCGGGCGCCGCCCTGACGAACAGCGTCGCCCCTTCGTGCCCCGCCCCGCGCGGCCATTTGAGTTCGGCCGGCACCGCCACCGCATCGTAGGGCTTGGGCGCGATCGTCGCCCAGTGGGTGAGGATGTCGCGCGTGGCGAACCCGCGCTTCTTCAACGCCGCGTCCAGCACATGGCCAAGTGCCTCCGACACCGCCACGGCGCGGTTGAGCCGTCTCGGTTCCGCCTCCGCTTTGGTCGAGGGCTTGCCTGGGGCCTTGGTCTTGGACGGATCGGCCAACTGCAATTCCCGTTGCGCCGGTCGCCCGGCTGGTTCATGTCGCCATCATGCCAAAGACCGCCGCCGCGCAACAGGTGAGGGCGCTCGATTCCGCCGCCGTGCTCGCCTGGTACGACCGCCACGCGCGCGTCCTGCCCTGGCGCACGGCGCCCGCCGACCGCGCCCGTGGCATGCGGCCCGATCCCTACAGCGTCTGGCTCAGCGAGATCATGCTGCAGCAGACCACCGTCGCCGCCGCCGGCCGTTACTACGCGAGTTTCCTCGAGCTGTGGCCGACCGTCGAGGCGCTGGCCGCCGCGCCGCTCGCCGCGATCCTCGTCGAATGGGCCGGGCTCGGCTACTACGCCCGCGCCCGCAACCTCCACGCCTGCGCCATCGCCATCGTCGAACGCTTCGCCGGTCGTTTCCCGCAGACCTCGGCCGAACTCCTCACGCTTCCCGGCATCGGCCCCTACACCGCCGCCGCCATCGCCGCGATCGCCTTCGACGAGCCGATTGCCGTCGTCGACGGCAATGTCGAGCGCCTGGTCGCACGTTTCGATGCGATTTTTCGTCCCATAAGCACAAATTTCGGTGGCGTCCGGGCCATCGTGCAGGCCTCGGTACCCCCGCGGGCCGGCGATTTCGCCCAGGCCCTGATGGACCTCGGCGCCACCATCTGCGCCCCGCGCACCGCCAACTGCCTCATCTGCCCGCTGGCGCCGGACTGCAAGGGCCGCCTTCTCGACCCGCTGGCGTTCCCGGTGAAGGTCGAAAAGCCCGTCCGCCCAACCCGTTACGGCCACGCCTTCGTCATGCGCGACAGCGACGGCGACGTCTTCCTCCGCACCCGCCCGCCCACCGGTCTCCTCGCCAAGATGACCGAGCCCCCGGTCTCCGACTGGCTACCCGCCAAGGCCGGGCCATCGTTCCCCGCCGCCGCCGACTGGCGTCACCATGGCCGGATCGCCCACGTCTTCACCCACTTCCGCCTCGAGCTCGAGGTCTGGTCGGCAACCATCGCGGACACCTCGGCACTGGCCGATGGCTGGTGGGCCGATCCGACCCGGCTCGACGCCGAAGCGCTGCCGAGCGTCTTCCGCAAGGCGCTCGCCGCCGCGGGCCTCGGCTGAAATGAAGCCGCCGGCCCCATGCATCGGGCCGGCGGCAGGTCTCGCCCGAAGACTGGAGGTCTAGCTCAGGCGGAAAGCAAACCCATGTTGGCGCGCACGTCGGCGCGGAGCAGGTCGATCGGCGCCACGCGCCCGTTGGCGTTGGTGTGCCAGAAGGTCCAGCCATTGCAGGCCTCGGCGCCCTGGACGAGCGCGCCGACCCGGTGGATCGAGCCCTCGTGCAGTCCCGACCGCAGCGTCCCGTCGGCCTTGACCAGCGCCGACCAGCGGCCGCGCGCATCGATCAGTTCCGTGCCCGGCGAAATCAGCCCCATCTCGACCAGCGACCCGAAGGCGACCCGCGGTGCCGAGCGCTTTGATACGGCCGTTTCCAGCACCTCGGCGCTGAACGGTTTCACCGCCGCAATGCGCTTCAGCGCCGCGGCCACGTAAGTGGTGTCGCGGTCGATACCGATGAAATACCGCCCGAGCTTCTTCGCCACCGCCCCCGTCGTGCCGGTCCCGAAGAACGGGTCGAGCACGATATCGCCCGGCTTCGTCGTCGCATTGAGAATGCGCTGCAGCAGCGCCTCCGGCTTCTGCGTCGGGTGCACCTTGTCGCCGTCGTCGTCGACGAGCCGTTCGGCGCCGGTGCAGATGGGAAACAGCCAGTCGCTGCGCATCTGCGTGTCGTCGTTGGCGCGCTTCATCGCCTCGTAGTTGAAGGTCACCCGGCTCTTCTTGTCCCGCGCCGCCCAGATCAGGGTCTCGTGCGCGTTGGTAAAGCGGGTGCCGCGGAAGTTCGGCATCGGGTTGGCCTTGCGCCACACCACGTCGTTGAGCATCCAGAAGCCAAGATCCTGCAGCGTCGCGCCGACCCGGAAGATGTTGTGATAACTGCCGATCACCCACAGCGCGCCATTCGGCTTGAGCACGCGACGCGCCGCCGCCAGCCATTCGCGGGTGAATGCGTCGTAGTGGGCAAAGCTGTCGAACTTGTCCCAATCGTCGTCGACCGCATCGACCTTGGACTGGTCGGGACGTGTCAGCCCGTCCTCGAGCTGGAGGTTATATGGCGGATCCGCAAACACGAGATCGACCGAGCCGGCCGGCAAGGCGTTCATATGCGCGATGCAGTCGCCCACCAGCAGGGTGTCGACCGGCATCGGGCTTTCCGCAGCGGTCCGATGGACCGTACGCGCGGCACGCAACATACCCGTAACCCTAACGCAGCACTAACAGTGCCAGTTGTAGGGACCGAGGGTTAAAGGCGATTTAAGTCAGAGGGTTAGCAAGAGGTTACCAGCCGTCGGCTCAGGCCGCTGTTTGGCTCTCGGCATGCGCCGAAATGCCGGCGGGCACAACCATGGCACCGGCGCCAGCCTGCATCGCGGCCGCTGTCCGCCGGCGCTCGGTCGCCTCGATCACCGGCGCGAAATCGGTGCGGTGATAGCGCCCTGGCCCGTGGCTATCGAGGGCCCGGAAATGCGCCGGCGCCGAATAGCCCTTGTGCGAGTCGAAGCCGTAGTGCGGCTCGTCGCAGTGCATCACCTGGCACATGCGGTCGCGTGTCACCTTGGCGATGATCGATGCCGCTGCGATCGACAGCGACAGCGCGTCGCCGCCGACGATCGCCTCGCCGCCGCAGGGAAACCCGCGCGGCACGATATGCCCGTCGACCAGCACATGGTCGGGCGCCAGGCTAAGGCCCATGATCGCCCGCCGCATCGCCCACAGCGAGGCGTGGAGGATGTTGATTTCGGCGATTATCGCCGCCGGCGCCGCCACCACCGAAATGCTGGCTCCACTTTCGATCAGCGCGGCATGCAGCTCGGCCCGGGCCTCGGCGCTGAGCTGCTTGCTGTCGTTGATCCCTTCGGGGATCTTCCGCCGGTTGAGGATCACCGCCGCAACCACCACCGGTCCCGCCAGCGGCCCGCGGCCCACCTCGTCGACCCCCGCAATCACCGATGCGCCGCGCCGCTGCGCCCGCTTCTCGTATCTGAGATCGGGCGAGGGCAACGCGGTCGAATCGGTGGCGGCAACCATGCCGCAGCATCGCCGTTTCGGTCCGCTCTGCAAGCGGCCCAGGCGGCGGTCAAGATAGACCTTTGCGCTCAGGGGCTTCAGGCGCAATATGACAGTTCAATGACAACAGGAGTCGACCCGCCGGGTCGGCTGCCTGCAGCTGACGGGCGGAGAAGGAGAAGAGCAGACCGATGGACTTCACTCTGGCCGTCCTTGGCTTGGCCGGCGCCATCGCGCTTTTCCTCTGGGGCACGCACATGGCCCAAACGGGTGTGCAGCGCGCCCTCGGTCCCCGCCTTCGCCGCGTCCTCGGCCTCACACTCTCCAATCGCGTCAAGGCGTTCTTCGCCGGCATTGGCCTGACGCTGTTGCTGCAGTCGAGCACCGCCACCGGCCTGATGGCCGCGAGCTTCACCGCCAGCGGCCTGGTCGACCTGCTTCCCGCGATGGCGGTGATGCTCGGCGCCAACGTCGGCACCGCGCTGATGGTCCAGGTGCTGGCCTTCGACGTGGCGGTGGTCTCGCCGATCCTGGTGCTCGCCGGTTTCTTGATGTTCCGGCGTTCGGCCAATGCGTTGGTGCACGATCTGGGACGCGCCCTCATCGGCCTCGGCCTGATGCTGCTGGCGCTGCACCAGATGCTGGCCATCCTCGCCTCGGTCGAAACCGCGCCGCAGTTTGCGGCGGCGGTTGGCATCGTAGCCGCCGTGCCGGCGCTCGCCTTCGTCTTCGCCGCGCTCGCCGCCTGGGGCATTCATTCAAGTGTCGCCGTGGTGCTGCTGATCATCTCCCTCGCCAGCAGCGGTGCCCTGCCGCTGGACGTCGCGTTGATCGCCGTGCTCGGTGCCAATTTCGGCACTGCCGTCAATCCGCTGCTCGAAGCCGATGCCGCGACACCCAAGGCGAGGCGGCTCCCCACCGGCAATCTCATCAATCGCCTCGTCGGTATTGCCGTCGCGCTGCCGCTGGCCGGCCTGGCCGCACACTGGCTCGGCTCCGGCCTCTCGCCGGCTCATGCGGTTGCCGTGTTTCACCTCGGCTTCAATCTCATCCTGGCGCTGGTCTTCCTGCCGCTGCTGGCCCCAGCGCAGGTCGGGCTGAAGCGGCTGCTACCCGATGTCGTCACGGTCAATCCTGCCGCGCCCCTCTATCTCGACCGCGCGGCGCGCGAGACGCCGCTCGTTGCCCTCGGTGGCGCCGCCCGCGAAGCGCTCCGGCTGGCCGATGTGCTCGAGGAGATGCTGCACGGCGCCCACGACGCGCTGCTCAAGTCCAACCGCCGGCTGATCGAGGAAACACGCAGCCGCGACGACGTGCTCGACGGGCTCAACACCGCCATCAAGCGCTACCTGACCTCGATCGACGCCGACGAACTCAACGAGGACGACCAGCGGCGCCTCAACCAGATACTCATCTTCTCGATGAACATCGAGCAGGCCGGCGACGTCATCGACCGTAACCTGCTGCCTCATGTCAGCAAGCGGCTGAAGCGCGGCCTCGTCGGCAGCGACACCGATTCCGAGCTGGCGCTTCTGATGGACCGCCTCGTTCTCAACCTGCGCACGGCCGCGTCGCTGTTCATGACCGAGGACGCCCGTGTCGCCCGCACGCTGGCTGAGGAGAAAGTGACCTTCCGCCGGGCCGAGCGCGAGGCCATGGCCGCCCATTTCAATGTCATGCGCAGCGATGAGCGCAGCACCGGGATGCAGAGCGCCCTGCACCTCGACCTGCTGCGCGACATGAAGCTCATCAATTCGCTGATCGTTGCCGCCGCGGCATATCCGGTTCTCGATCACGCTGGAGAGCTGCTACCGTCCCGGCTCGCCGCCCCCGGCTGAGCTTCGACCTCAGAACAAGCTCATCTGTGCGTCATCGGGCACCGGCGGCGCGAACAGATCGGTGCGCAGCGGCGGCAGCTTCTTGTCGAGCCCGAAGCGTTCCCGGGCCTTGGCCATGCGCTGCCGCATCAGCGTCGCGTAGGCGCCTTCGCCGACCATGCGTTCGCCCCAGGCAGCATTGTAGTCCTTGCCGCCGCGCGTATCGCGCACGAGGCTCATGACGTGCTTCACCCGGTCCGGATAGAACCGCAGCAGCCACTCGCGGAAGATCTCGCGAACCTCGCCCGGCAAGCGCAGCAGCACCATCCCCGCGGACTTGGCGCCTTGCGCCGCGCCGGCATCAAGGATGCGCTCCATCTCCATATCGTTGATCGCCGGGATCATCGGTGCCGCCATGATGCCCGTCGGAATGCCCGCCGCTGAAAGCAACCGCACCGCCTCGAGCCGCTTCTCCGGTGTTGACGCCCGCGGCTCCATCTTGCGGCTGAGGATATGGTCGAGGCTGGTCACCGACAGCGCCGCGTGTACCAGCCCGAGCTTTGCCAGCTCGCTCAGAATGTCGATGTCGCGCACGATCAGCGCCGATTTGGTGACGATCGTCACTGGATGCCGGGTTTCGAGCATCACCTCGAGGATGCCGCGGGTCAGCCGGTGCTCGCGTTCGGCCGGCTGGTACGGATCGGTATTGGTCCCCATGGCGATCGGCTTGGGTTTGTACTTGCGGTCGGCAAGCTCGCGTCGCAATTGCTCGACAGCGTTGACCTTCACATAGATCTGCTGCTCGAAATCCAGCCCCGCCGAATGCCCGAGATAAGCGTGCGTCGGCCGCGCGAAGCAGTACGAGCAGCCGTGCTCGCAGCCGCGATAGGCATTGATTGACCGGTCGAACCCGATGTCGGGGCTCTCGTTGCGCGTGATGATCGTCCTTGCCCGCTCGATGTGCTCGACCGTCTGGAACGGCTTCAGCTCCTCGACCAGCCCCCAGCCGTCGTCGACCGCCTCGCGGCTTTGCGTCTCGAACCGGCCATCTGCGTTGCTCTGCGCCCCACGCCCGCGGTTGCGCTTCGCATCGACCAGCTGACGGCCGATCAGGTCCGCGTCGCGGCTATCCTTGAGCTTTTCAAGTTGCTCGAACGAGGGTGCAGTCTGCATCGCCATGTCACACCAGATGGGGACGAATCGCCCGGAAGTTAACGGGTCTTAACCACTAGCACGCCGATGTGAACAAAACAAGAACAGTGGTCGCGCCTTCCCGGAACCGGCGGCAGTCCTCATGCTCCCAAGGTCAGTGCCGCTTGAAGTACTGCACCTCGCGCTCGTGCGTCTCCGCTGCTTGGCGCGTCTCGAACGTCCCTAGGTCCGTCGCTTGCCGGTCGTGGGATCGAGCTTCCGCGAATACAGCCGATACTCGCCCGATTTCAGCTTCCTGATCATCGCCATTCTCCTCCGTAGAGAAACGTGGTCGGTACCTAGACGTTGCAGCCGCCTCAGTTGCCCTTGCATTCGGCGGACACATGAAATACTGAACCATATGGTTCAGTTTAGCGCTCGCCGGTTCGACACATCCTTCGCGGCCCTCTCGGACGCCACGCGTCGCGGTGTTCTCGAGCAGCTCGGGCGCTCCGAGGCCTCGATCACCGACCTCGCCGAGAAATTCCACATGACCCTCACCGGCATGAAGAAGCACGTCACCGTGCTTGAGCAGGCAGGGCTTGTGACCACGCGGAAGGTCGGGCGCGTTCGCACCTGCAAGCTCGGTCTGCGTGGCCTCGAGGAAGAGGCGGCATGGATCGAGCGCTATCGCCAGCTTTGGGCGGCGCGCTTCGACGAGCTGGACAAAGTCGTTGAGCAATTGAAGCAGAAGGAGAAAGCCAATGGACGCAATGAGGACGAGTGATCGCGCACCGGCGCGCGAAACCACCACGGATCGCCGCTCGGACCGCGAAGTCGTCGTCACCCGTACCTTTGACGGGCCGGCGCGCATCGTTTTCGATGCCTGGACCAAACCCGAACTCATCATGAAGTGGTGGACGCCAAAGTCCTTTGGCATCACCTTCATCTCATGCGAAGCCGACGTTCGCGCCGGTGGCACCTACCGCTTCGTCATGGGCCACCCCGCCTTCGACAAGCCGATGGCGTTCGTCGGCCGCTACCTCGAAGTGGAGCCGCCCAAGCGTCTCGTCTGGACCAATGAGGAAAGCCAAGAGGGCTCGGTGACCACCGTCACCTTTGAGGAAAAGGACGGCAAGACACACCTCGTCCTTTCCGACCTTTACCCTTCCAAGGCTGCCCTCGATGAAGCAATGGCCTCAGGCAGCATCAACGGCTACCCCGAGCAGTTCAACCAGCTCGACATCTTGATTGGAGAGGCCCCGAAAACTCGCACGGCCTGAGGCTAGCGCTCCGCCAGCCGCGGCATCAGCTCGACGAAATTGCAGGGCAGGTGGCGGCTGTCGAGCTGCGCCCGAAGGATGCCTTCCCACGCATCGCGGCAGGCCCCGCGCGAACCCGGCAGCACAAAGACGAAGGTGGTGCCGATCAGCCCGCCGGTCGCCCGCGACTGCAGCGACGACGTTCCCACCGTCGTCGCTGAATACTGATGGAACAGGACAGAAAATCCCTCCATCCGCTTGGCAAACAGCGGCTCCAGCGCTTCAGGCGTCACATCGCGGCCGGAGAATCCCGTTCCACCCGTAGTGATGATCGCATCGATCGCCGTGTCGACCACCCACGCCATCACCTGCGCCCGGATCGCCTGGATGTCGTCCTTCACCACAACGCGGTCCGCGCAGCGGTGCCCGTCCGCTTCCATCAGCGATTTGAGCAGCGCCCCGGCGGTGTCTGTCTCGAGCGTCCGCGTGTCACTGACCGCAAGGACAGCGATCGCCAGCGGCGTGAACGGCTTGTTCGGGTCAAGTTCCGACTTGAACATCTTTGTCCTTCGTTGTCTCGGCCGCGGCGGCGTCCGCCGCGTCATCCTCGATCACTTGGGGCTCGATGATCGTCACTCCTCCCGGTTCCACCGTCACAGCCACTGTTTCGGCCACGCCTGTTACTTTGTGCTCAGGCTTCAGGCTGCCCGTTGCCGCAGTCCGTGGCAAATCTTCCTGCGTCCCGTCCGACCTTGGGTCAAGCGCCACCGTTCCCGGCGAGACGCCGCGTTCGGGGTTGAGCGCCCGGAAGCGGATGCGGCCATCGATCCGCACCGGCCGCACCTTCATGCGCAGGAACGCCGTCAGCGCCAGTGCTCCGTGGAAGGTTGCCGTCACGATGAACAGCCCGACCGGCTGGTAGAGATTCATGACGACGGCGGCGATTACCGGCCCAATGGCCAGCCCGCCGCCCATCGTCAGCAGCATGCCTCCGGCAACGCGCCCGAATTCGCCCTTTTTGGCAAAGTCGTTCGCATGCGCCACCGCAATTGCGTAGATCGGATAGGCCGAAAAGCCGTAGCAGCCGAACAGCACGTACATCCACCAGCCGCCATGCGGGTTGGTGAGCAGCATCAGGAAACCGACGACGGCGGCCACCCCGCCGAGGAACACCAGCACCAGCCGCCGGTCCATCGTGTCGCTGAGCCGCCCGAACGGCACCTGTGCGATGGCGCCGACCACCGCCGTCACCGCGAACAGGTAGGCGATGCCGGCCGCATCGAGCCCCTGGTCGTGACCATAGACCGGGGCGAGGGTGCCGAACGTGCCGTTGGCCATCCCCACGGCGAACGCGGCGATCACCGCCAGCGGCGAGGTTTTGTACAGCAGCACCACATCGAGCTTGGCCGAGGCGAGGGGCCGCGGCTGCGGCGTCGACGTCAACGCCGTGGGAATGATGGCGCAGATGAAGCTGATCGCCCCCACGATGAACGGAATGGCGCTTGAGACGCCCGTCACCGACATCGCCAGTTGCCCCAGCGTCGAGGCCGTCATGTTGATCGTGGTGTAGATCGAAAAGATGGTGCCGCGGCTCTTGTTCTCGGCCACCTCGTTGAGCCAGCTCTCGACGATCATCGCCGCCCCTGCAAAACAGAAGCCCGAGAACGCCCGCATCACGATCCAAGCGATGTCGTTGACCAGCAGCAGGTTGCAGAGGATCGTGATCGTGCCGATCGACGCCATGATCGAGAACGCCCGGATATGTCCGGCGCGCTGCACCAGCAGCGGCACCGTGATCGAGCCGGCGATGAACCCCACCGACCAGCCGGTGCCGATCAGGCCCAGCGCCAGCAGCGAGAAGCCCTCGTCGGCGCCGCGCACGCTGAGCAGCAGCCCCTGCAGCCCGCCCGCGAACAGCAGGAAGGCGGAGCCGAGAAACAGGGCGTAGATCTTTACCAGCGACGACATGGCACTCCGGACGCGATACGGCGCCTCAAATGGCACCGGCATTGTGCCCCGTGATGGTCAACAGCGACCGAATTCAGGCAATCGCTTCAGTGCGTTCCGATATTTGCCTTAACGATCGCTTGCTTCAGACTCAGCATGTCCTTCCACGCCTGCGCCTTGGCGCCGGGTGTGCGCAGCAGGAACGCCGGGTGCATCGTCGGCAGCACCGGCCCGGTCCAGTTGCCGATGCTCAGCGTCTTCCAGGTCCCGCGCATCCGGGTGATCCCCTGTGTCGTCGAGAACAGCGCCTGGGTCGGCACATTGCCCAGCGTCACCAGCAGTTTGGGCGCCACCAGTTCCACCTGCCGGTGGAGGAAAGGCGCGCACAGCGCCAGCTCGTCCGGCGTCGGGTTGCGGTTCCCCGGTGGCCGCCACGGCACCATGTTGGCGATGAACACCTTCGTCCGGTCGAGCCCGATGGCGGCCAGCATACGGTCGAGCAGTTGCCCGGCGCGACCGACGAACGGCTTTCCCTCGCGGTCCTCCTGCTCGCCCGGCCCTTCGCCCACCAGCATGATCTCCGCCTCCGGGTTACCGTCGGCAAAGCAGAGCTGCGTCGCCCGGTGTTTCAGCGCACAGCCGTCATAGGCGTCCATTGCTGCGCGGAGCTCGTCCAGCGTCCGCGCTGCCGCCGCAATGCCCCGGGTTTCGTTCGGATCGGTCACCAGCGGCGCGGTCGGGACCGGCCCGGGCACCGGCAGGCCCGCCGGCAGCACCTTGCGCGGCGGAGCGAGGGCCGATGCCGCGAACCGGTCTACCGGCTCGTCGCCGACGGCTACGTCGACGCCCGCGGCAAGGCTCCACTCCAACGCCGCCAGCGCCTCGGCCTCACTTAGCGGATGATTTGCAGGCATAGGCTCTGTTATGTCACGGCCGCTTTCCGGCGGGAACCCTGATGACCGAACGCGAAACCATCGAGACCGATGTCGTCATCGTCGGTGCCGGCCCGGCCGGGCTGGCGGCGGCCATCCGGCTCAAGCAGCAATCGCCGCAAACCTCGGTGACGATTGTCGAAAAGGCGGCCGGAATCGGCGGCCACATCCTCTCGGGCGCGGTGATGGACCCGTCGGGCCTGACCGAGCTCATCCCCGACTGGCGGCAGAAGGGCGCCCCCGTTGGACCCTCCGTCACCACGGACACCTTCCACGTTCTGTCACGGTCGCGCGATTTCGTCCTGCCCAACTGGCTGCTGCCGCCGCTGATGAAGACCCATAACGGCGTCATCATTTCGCTCGGCGACCTTGTCCGCTGGCTGGGTGACGAAGCGCAGGCCCTCGGCGTCGACATCTTCCCGATGACTGCTGCCGTCGATGTGCTGACCGACGCGGGCGGCGCCGTCGCCGGCATCGTCACCGGCGACCTCGGCGTCGGCCGCGACGGCAAGCCGAAGCCCGGCTTTGCCGCCGGTATCGGCATCCGCGCCAAGTACACGCTGATCGGGGAGGGCGCCCGTGGCTCGCTGGCCAAGCAGCTCATTGCCCGCTTCGGCCTCGACGCCAGCGCCAGCCCACAGAAATTCGGGCTGGGCATCAAGGAGATCTGGGAAATCCCGGAGGCACTGCATCGGCCAGGCCGGGTCGACCACTATCTCGGTTTCCCGCTCGATGACGCTACCTCCGGCGGCGGCTTCTGTTACCACGCCGCCAACCGGAGGATTTACCTCGGCCTCGTCGTCCACCTCGACTACCGCAACCCGACACTGTCGCCGTTCGACGAGTTCCAGCGCTTCAAGACCCATCCCTCGATTGCCCGCCTGCTCGCTGGCGCGACCCGCGTCAGTTATGGCGCCCGCGCGCTGACCTCCGGCGGCTGGCAGTCGATCCCCGAACTGATCTTCCCCGGCGGTGCCCTCATCGGCTGCGCCGCAGGCTTCATGAACGCGCCACGGCTCAAAGCCATCCACTCGGCCATCCGCTCCGGTATCGGCGCGGCGGACTCGGTGGCCGAGGCCCTCGCCGCCGGCCGCGCCAACGACCGGCTCGAGCATCTCCCCGCCCGCGTCATGGCGAGTGGCATCGGTCGCGAGCTGCGCCGCGTCCGCAACGTCAAGCCGCTATGGTCACGCTTCGGCACCGTACTCGGGGTGCTGCTCGGCGGCATCGACATGTGGGTCACGTCGCTCTTCCGCTTTTCGCCCTTCGGCACGCTGCGACACCGGAAGGCCGATGCCGACAGCCTGTGGCCCGTCGCCGCCACCAGCGCCCGCGCCTATCCGCGCTTGGATGGCACGGCCACGTTCGACCGCGCCGCCTCGGTCTTCCTCGCCAATATCACCCACGACGAGGATCAGCCGGTACATCTCAGGCTCGCCGACCCGGACGTGCCGCTGCGCCACACGCTCCCCACCTACGGCGCTGAACCGGCGCCGCTTTACTGCCCGGCCGGCGTCTACGAGGTCGCCTCGGAGGGCTCCGCGCCCACGTTCCGCATCAACGCCGCCAACTGCGTCCACTGCAAGACCTGCGACATCAAGGACCCGGCGAGGAACATCACCTGGGTCCCGCCCGAGGGGGGAAGCGGGCCGACCTATGTGGGGATGTGACGCCCAATTGATCGGAACCCGTCCTTGCGCCGCCGTCCCAAAATCGCCAATCTTGGCGGGCCTAACGTGGCGTCCTCCCCGGAGATTCGAACTTCCGTGAACAAGCTGATGCGCCTTGCCGCCCCTGGGCTGCTCGTCCTGGCCCTCGCGACGCCGGTGACGGCCGATGCTTTGCTGCCGCTCGCCACCCAGAGCGTTACCGGTGCTTTCCTCGCCGGCCAGCAGGCCATGAGTGAGCTGCGCACTCCCGACGCCGCGAAGTATTTCGGCGATGCAGTCAACGGCCAATGGGACAACGGCCTCGTCATCGGCCATGCCTTCGTCGCCTACGCGGCCGACGGCCAGATCTCAGCTGCAGTTGACGCCGCCAAGCACCTGCTCGACGTCGATCCCAAGGACGAGATGGCTCACGTGGTGCTGGCGACCGATGCGCTGAAGCAGCGCCGCTACGACGCCGTGATTACCGCCGTGGACGGCCTCAGCACGGAGAGCTTCGAGGGCATCACCGCATCCATTCTGAAGGCCTGGGCTCTGACCGGGCAGGGCAAGGTCGACGACGCCTTCGCCAGCCTCGACAAGCTCGCCAGCGGTGGCCTCGAGGAATTCCTTGTCTTCCACCGCGCCCTGATGGCCGACGTCGCCGGCCGTAGCGACCTCGCGGTCAAGTACATCACGCAGGCGCACGACGCCGACCCGCTCACCCCCGACGTGGTCGAGGCTTACGCCCGTATCCTCGGCAACGCCGGCCAGTTCGACGCGGCCATCGACGCCATCGTGCAGTTCGCCTCGCAGGGGCTCAGCTCGCCCACCATCGACATCGTGCAGAAGGCGCTCGCTGCTCACCAGCGCCCCGGTCGCTTCACCCAGACCGTGCAGGAGGGTGCCGCCGAGATGTTCCACTCGGTCGGCGTGGCGCTGGCACGTGAAAACAGCAACGACGTCGCCATGGTGCTGATGCGGCTTGGCCAGTACCTCGCACCGGGTAACGACAACATCGCCATGATCGTCGGCCAGCTTTACGACGGCGCCGGCCAGGCCAAGCTCGCCAACGCCATCTACGACGCCATCCCCTCCGGCTCGCCGCTGCGCGCCCAGGCGACCGTTCGCGTCGCCGACAACCTCGACACGCTCGGCGACCGTCCTGAGGCCATCCGCCGCCTCGCCAACATCGTCGCCGTCAACCCGACCAATATCGACGCCATCTCGGTCCTCGGCGATCTTTATCGCACCGATAAGAAGTACGATCTCGCGGTCGGCGCTTACAGCAAGGCGCTCGACATCACCGGCGGGCAGTCGCCGGGCGACTGGCGCTTCTATTACGTGCGCGGCATCGCCCAGGAGCGCAACAACCAGTTCCCGTCGGCCGAGGCCGATTTCCTCAAGGCGCTGGCGCTCAATCCCGGCCAGCCGCAGGTGCTGAACTATCTGGGCTACAGCTGGGTCGATAAGGGCATGAACCTGACCCGTGCCCTCGACATGATCCAGAAGGCCGTCGCCGCCTCGCCCAACGACGGCTACATTATCGACAGCCTCGGCTGGGCCTACTACCGGCTCGGCCGCTACGATGACGCCGTGACCCAGCTCGAGCAGGCCGCCCTGCTGCGGCCCAACGATCCCGAAATCAACGATCATCTTGGTGACGCCTACTGGCGCGTCGGTCGCAAGCTCGAGGCGCATTTCCAGTGGAACGTCGCCTTCTCGCTCGACACTGATGGCAGCGTGAAAAAGCGCGTCGGCCCCAAGATCACGGGAGGGCTCGATGCTGCGCCCAAGGACGGCGAGTCCGCCCCCGTGCTCGAGGCGCCCCCAGCCGACGGCGCGTCGCTGGAGCCCGTGGCTGCGACCAACTGAGCGAGCCCGCGCTCACTGAGGCGGCGCCAGCCAAGATCAACCTGGCCCTTCACGTCACCGGCCGTCGCGCCGACGGCTACCATTCGCTCGAGACCCTGGTCGCCTTCGCCGACATTGGCGACGAGGTCACCGCTGCGCCGGCCCGCAAGGACGGCCTCGCCATCACTGGTCCGTTCGCAATTGCGCTCGGCGGCGGCGACAGCAACCTCGTGCTCAAGGCGCTGGCGGCGTTCCGCTCGCGCTGGCCCGGAGCGTTGCCTCAGGGGGTGGCGCTCACCCTCCGCAAGAACCTCCCCGTCGCCGCCGGCCTCGGAGGCGGCTCCGCCGATGCTGCGGCAACACTTCGCCTGCTGGCCACGATGAGTTCCACCGCGATTGCCTTCGCCGACCTGCTCGAGTTGGCCGCTCCGCTCGGCGCCGATGTGCCGATGTGCCTCTACTCGCGGCCTGCCGAGGTACGCGGGCTCGGCGAGATTGTGACACCCCTCAAGCATTTCCCGCCGCTGCACGTGGTGCTGGTCAATCCACTGGTGCCGGTGGTGACCGCCGATGTCTTCCGCCGGCTCGAACGGCGCGAGAATCCCGGTCTCCCAGACCTGGGCGGGCCGCTGACTCGCCCGGCGCAATTTGCGCTTTGGCTAAGCGAAACCCGCAACGACCTCGAGCCCGCGGCCCGCGCCCTGGTCCCAGCCATCGGCGAACTCACCGCGCGGCTCAGCCGGCAGAGCGGCTGCATCCTCGCCCGCATGTCGGGCTCGGGCGCCACGGTGTTCGGCCTCTTCGGCTCATCGGCCCAGGCGCATCAGGCCGCGCACGATCTCCGCGCCGCCTGGCCCGGTTACTGGATCGCCGCTTGCCCGCTGGTCGGGGTTCAGTAGGCGCGGCTGACGTAGAACTCGGCGATGTCGAGGAGGATCGTCTTCATCTCGCTGTCGGGCACCGGCGCGAGTGCGGCACGGGCCTTGGCCACATAGGCATCCGCTTCCGCCACAGTGCGATCGAGTGCGCTGTACCGGCCCATGATCTCGACGATTTGCGCCAGCGCCGCGTCGGGCGCATCGGCCTTGCCGAGGACGCCGGTGATGAGCTCGCGTTCGGCCGGGTTGGCGTCCCTGAGCGTCAGGATCACCGGCAATGTCATCTTGCCTTCGCGGAGGTCGTCGCCGGTGTTCTTGCCCATGGCACCACTTTCGCCGCGATAGTCGAGCACGTCATCCACCAATTGGAACGCCATTCCAAGTGCGTGCCCATAGTCGCGCAGTGCGTCGCGGATGCGGTCGTCGCTGCCGCCGGCCATGGCACCCACTTCCGCCGCCGCCTGGAACAGCGTCGCGGTCTTGGCGTGGATCACCTGCTCGTAGTCGGCGGCGGAGGTGTCGAGATCGCGCACTTTCGAAAGCTGGAACACCTCGCCTTCGGCGATCACGGTCGCCGCCTTGGCAAGGACGCCGAGCGCATCGAGCCGGCCGGTCTCGACCATCATCAGGAACGCCTGCCCGAGCAGATAGTCGCCCACGAGGACGCTTGCCTGGTTGCCCCAGATCATGCGCGCCGCCGGCCGGCCGCGTCGCAAGTCGCTCTCGTCCACCACATCATCGTGCAGCAGCGTCGCGTTGTGCATGAACTCGACCGAGGCCGCGTAGTTGGTCTGCGAGCCGTCCGGTTGCCCGGCCGCAATCGCCGCCGCCACCGTCAGCATCGGCCGCAAACGCTTGCCGCCGGCATCGATCAGGTAGCGCGCCAGTTCCGGCACCATCTCGACGCGCGAGTCGGCGCGGCTGAGAATCAGCGTGTTGACCTTGCCCATTTCGGTCTTGGTTGCGGCCAGCAGCCGATCGAGCGCGCCCGCGGCCGCCCGTTCCTTCTCCGCTGTCGCCGTGATCGCCATGCCAAACGTCCGTGGCAGCCCGTGCCGCAAAACTCTATGATCCCGGCTCTGCCAGCCGGAAATCCGCGATGTCCCTAGCCGAGGCGAGCCAGATTGTAAAACAGCCGGAGGTGACCCGCGACGCCTTTCTGGGTGGGCGGCTAATCGTGACGCAGCCGACGAGCGGCTTCCGGGCCGGTCTCGATTCGGTGCTGCTCGGCGCTGCAGTTAGCCCCGGCGGAGAAAGCCTCCTCGATCTCGGGGCCGGGGTCGGCACCGCCGCCCTCGTTGCACTTGCGCACGATCCTGAGATCACGGCCACGCTGGTCGAAACCGATGCTGACGCAGCCGCCCTTGCTGCCGCCAATCTCGGTGCCAATGGCTTCGCCATCCGGGCCGCGGTGACAATCGCCGACGTCACGGCGCCGGGCGCTCGTCGCGTTGCCGGCCTCAGGGCAGACGCCTTTGGCCGCATCATTGCCAATCCGCCCTTCTTTGAGGGCACGCCCGCGTCGCGCCGCGGCGCTGCCGCCCGACAGATGCCGGCGGCCGCCATCGATGTTTGGGTCAAGGCCGCCGCGACCCACGCGATGCCCGGCGGCGAGGCCATCTTCATCCACACCGCCGAGCGCCTGCGCGAACTGCTCGATGCCTTCGCGGCCCGCTTCGGGGCGCTCACCGTCCTGCCGCTGACCCCGCGCGAGGGGGAACCGGCCCACCGCGTCCTTGTGCGTGGCGTCAAGGGCTCGCGGGCCCCGTTGACGCTGCTGGCATCCCGTCCTCTGCATGCGCAAAAAGGTCGCGGCTTCCGCCCCGAATTCGAGGCGATCTTCAGGGGCGAAGACGCCCTCCACTGGTAAAGTCGGCGGCCCGGCCCTACATCTCGGCCGAAATTCGAGAACCCAGCATGCGCGAAACCGGATTCCTGGCGTGGCTGACCCGCCCGTTCCGCGGCGGTGGGCCGGTCATTCCGGTGGTGCGCCTGCACGGGGTCATCGCCGCCGATCAGCGCGCCGGGCGTCTCAACATTCAGTCGGTGGCGCCGCTCTTGCAAAAGGCGTTTACCAGCGGCGCTCCGGCGGTTGCCATCGTCGTCAATTCACCGGGCGGTTCGGCGGTGCAGTCGCGGCTCATTTCCAAGCGCATTCGCGACCTCGCCGATGAACACGGCACCGAGGTTTTGGTGTTCGTCGAGGACGCCGCCGCTTCGGGCGGATATTTCATCGCCGTCGCCGGCGACCAGGTCATCGCCGACCCATCCTCGATCGTCGGCTCCATCGGTGTCATCTATGCCGGCTTCGGCTTCGCAGGTGCCATGGACAAGCTCGGCGTCGAGCGCCGCATCCACACCGCCGGCCGCAATAAGTCCACCCTTGACCCCTTCCTTCCCGAAAAGCCCGAGGACGTCGAGCGCATCAAGGCGATGGAGCTCGAGGTCCACCAGGTCTTCATCGACTGGGTCAAGGCTCGCCGTGCCGGCAAACTCACCGCCTCCGACGACGACCTGTTCACCGGTGAGTTCTGGAGCGGTGTTCGCGGCCTCCATCTCGGTCTCGTCGATTCCCTTGGCGACCTGCACGAAACGCTGCGCACCCGCTTTGGCAACAAGGTGCGCACTCGCGTCATCGAGCCGAGGCGAGGCTGGCTGCGGCTGCCTGGCTTCGGACTTGCCGCCGAGCTTGCCGCCACCATCGAGGACCGCGCCATGTGGTCGCGCTTCGGCCTGTGACCGGCCTCCTGCTCCGCGCTCTCGTCATTGTGCTCATCGCCGGAGCCGTGTATCTGGTCGTCCGCCGCATCTGGCGCGACTGGACCAAGCAGTTCCGGGCCGAGGAAAAGGCCATTCACGACCGTGACTTGCGCGAGCGGGACGCGCCCGGGGTCATCACCCTGAAGCGCGACAAGGACGGTACCTTTCGACCGCCCGATTCCGACGGCCGCTGAACAGCAGTTCCGGTCGGCCTTTGCCCGCGCCGCACGTGTCAAAGATAATTGGCGCTTTGCCTGAAGTTCGGGCATCTGAGGCTCGCCATGCCATTTCGCTCGCGCACCGTTGTCCAGGCGACCTTCGCCTTCCTGCTGGTGGGCCTTGTGGCCCTCCTCAGCATTGTCGGTATGACCTTGTGGCTGGGCGAGCGGGCCCAGACCTATTTCAACCAGGCGATTGAGGCCCGCGACACCCGCGGCGCCGCCGTCGAACTGCGCAGCGCCGTGCAGACAGCCGAGTCGAGCCAGCGCGGCTTCATGGTCACCGGCAACGAGATCTATCTCGCCCCCTACGATACGGCCAAAGTGCAGATGCAGCGCTGGCTCGCCTCGCTGACGCAACTGCTGCAGCGCTACCCGGAGTCCACCGTGCCGCTGGAGCGGCTGGGCGCGCTACTCGCCGGCAAGTTCGACGAAATGGACCAGACCATCGCGCTGAAGCGCGCCGGCCACGACGACGAGGCGCTTGCCGCCTTCCGCTCCAACAAGGGCAAGGCCCTGATGGACCAGGCCAACGTCTTCTTTTCGGGCGTCATCCGCCAGGCCGACGACCGGCTGACGGCGGGTGTCGACGAGCAGCGCACCAATGCCGGCTACCTCCGGCTGGTGTCGGGCATCGGTGCCCTTGTCATCATCCTCGTGGTCGGCGGTGCTGCGTTCCTGTTGCTGCGCTACACGCGCGAACTGCGGATCGCCCGCGACGAGCTCAACACCCTCAATGCTCAGCTCGAAACCCGGGTCGGCGAGCGCACTGCCGAGCTGGTGCACGCGCGAGATTTGGCGCAGGTGCTGCTGTCCGAGGTCAATCACCGCGTCGCCAATTCGCTGGCGCTGGTCTCCTCGCTGGTCGGCCTCCAGTCGAAGTCGATTAAGGACGATGCCGCGAAGAAGGCGCTCGCCGAAGCGCAGGCGCGTGTCCTCGCCATCTCCCTCGTGCACAAGCGGCTCTACAGCTCCGGCGACGCGCGCGTCGTCGCCCTCGACGAATACCTGTCGGGTCTGCTCGACCATCTCAAGACCTCGCTCCGCAGCGAAGGGCAGGGGGTCTCTCTCACGTACGACCTCGAGCCCGTCCACCTCGAGACCGACGGCGGCATCAGCCTTGGCGTCATCGTGACCGAATGGGTGACCAACGCTTACAAATACGCCTACCCCGGTGGCGTTGGCGAAATCCGCGTGCACTTGCGCCAGCGCTCGACCGGCGAAATCGAGCTCGAGGTCGAGGACGACGGTGTCGGCCGGACTGACGACGCTCCCGCCAAGGGCACCGGCCTCGGCTCGCGCATCGTCACCGCCATGGCTGCCAATCTGGGAGCCGACGCGGCCTACGAGCGTCGGACCCCCGGAACTCTCGCACGGCTGGTGTTCCTGCCCAAGGCGAGACCCGCCGCCGCGGCACAGTAGGCACTATCGGGCTGGCGCAGGAGGAATCTGCGCTGCGCCGATCTGCCGGAGCTGCTCCGCCGTTACCAGCTCGAACGGTTCCAGCGAGCGCTCGCCGCGCGCGAGGATCACCGCCCCCTCGCAGGCCGAGATCAGGCTCGCTGCCAGCGTCGCACCGCGTCCCACCGGCACTCCACCTGTCTCCAACAGTTCGCCGAGCCGGTTGCGCCAGCGACGGAACACGGCTCCGGCACGATCGCGGAGGCCCGGCGTCTCAGCCGCCACGGTCACAGCGGCCACCGCACATCCGGCGCCGAAATCGGAGCGCGTCAGCACCAGCCGCCAAAGACCGATAAAGGCCTCGGCAATCTCGACCGCCGGCTGCCCTTGGAGGCGTTCGATTGCGGCCATCGCCTGGTCGCCGGCAAGGCCCACCGCGGCGAGCACCAACTCGTCCTTGCCGCCCGGGAAATGATGGTAGAGCGATCCCCGCGGCGCCCCGGACTCTTCGAGGACCTGACTGAAGGATGTTCCCTGCAGGCCCTTCTTGGCCAGCAGGACCACCGTTCGCTCGATCATCTTCTGGCGGATGTCGCCGGCCAACGTGTACTCCGCTGCTTGACTATGATGCCCGTCATAGTCAGACTATGATGCACATCATAGTCGAGGAAACCGCCAATGCCCATGATCGACATTTACGCCGCGACCGGCACCTTCGCCGATACCAGGAGGCTCGCGATGGACGCCGCCGCAACTGTAAAGGCGGTCGAGGGCGTGCCCGACATTCCGATGTTCCGCAAGAATACCGCTGCCTTCATCCACGAGCTTCCCGTCGGCGCCTTCGGCAATGTCGATGGCGATGCAGATTGCGTGCGGGTGCAGGTGCTGACCAACGCCGGGGCCCTCGACCGCGACAAGCAGTTGGCACTCGTCTCGCAGCTCACCGATCTCGTTGCTGCCGCGGCCAATGATCCGGGCCTAAAGCAGCGCACGTGGGTGTTGCTGACCGAAGCAGCGGCGGGCGGCTGGGGTCTGTGGGGCCATGCGCACGACAACGCGGAACTGGTGACCGCCGCTCGCGCCGAGATTGCTCGCCTCAAAGGCTGAGGTCAGGCGGCGACGCCGCGCCCCGGCTTCCGCATGTGCCGGGCATTGACGCTGTCGGTCACCGCCAGTACGTCGGCGGCCGGCACCGGGCGGCTGAGGTAAAAGCCCTGCGCCTCCGAGCAGCCCAGCTTGACCCAGTCGTATTGCGCCGACGTCTCGACGCCTTCGGCGGTGACCCGCATGTTGAGCGCCATGCCGAGCCCGATCACCGAGCGCACGATCGCCTGGCTCGCATCGCTGAGCGGCAGGCCGCTGACGAACGAGCGGTCGATCTTGATCTTCGAGAACGGGAACTGCTGCAGGTAGGCCAGCGACGAGTACCCCGTGCCGAAATCGTCGAGCGCGATCCGCACCCCCAGCCCGCGCAGCCGATACAGCATCTCGAGGTTGGCGGTGCTCTTCTTGAACAGCACGCTCTCGGTGATCTCGAGCTCCAGCCGCCCGGCAGAGAGTCCGCTCTGCCGCAGCGCGCGGCTCACCAGCGCCGCAATGTCGCCGCTGGCGAATTGCCGCGTCGACAGGTTCACCGCGACGGAAATCTCCTCGGGCCATTTCATCGCCTCGGCGCACGCCGTGTTGAGGACCCATTCGCCGATGGCAATGATCAGACCGGATTCCTCCGCGATGGGGATAAAGGCATCCGGGAGCACCAGCCCCCGCGTCGGGTGGTTCCAGCGCAGCAGCGCCTCGAACCCAGACACCCGCTCCGTCCGCAGGTCGACCTGCGGCTGGTAGTGAAGCTCGAACTCGTGGTTCTGTAACGCGGCCCGAAGGTCGGCCCGGAGCGATTGCCGCTCCTGCATGCCCGCCTCCATCGCCGCCTCGAACACGCGATAGCCGCCGCGCGCATCCGCCTTGGCGGCATAGAGCGCGATGTCGGCATTGCGGAAGACGCGGTCGGCATCCTGCTCGCTGCCGTCGGCAAGCGCGATGCCGATGCTGGCGCCGAGCCGGATCAGTTCGTCGTCGACGTGGTGCGGCGTGCTGGCAGCGTCGGCGAAGCGTTGTGCCAGCCGCGCCGCTTCTCGTCCGTCCGCCCCCTCAGCGATGATGACGAATTCGTCGCCGCCCAGCCGCGCCAGCATGTCGGTCGCGCGAATGCAGTCTTCGAGCCGCCGTGCGGTGGCCTTTAGCAGCGAGTCGCCGATCGGGTGGCCGAGCGTATCGTTCACTTCCTTGAAGTGATCGACGTCGATGAGGATCACGGCAAAGGTCGCCCGCGAGTGCACCAGGTCCGCCAGCCGCGCCTGGAACAGCGTTCGATTGGCGATCCCGGTCAGCGGGTCGTGATGGGCGAGGTGCAGCACCTCGTCGCGCGCCGCCTTCTGCTCGGAGACATCGCGGAAAAAGATAGAAAGGCCATCCGCCGACGGATAGGCGTGGATATCGAGCCATACCGCGCGGTCTTCGACAAAGATTTCGAATTCGGCCGGCTTGCCCGTGCGCACCGCCTCGAGGTAGTGCGCGCCTTCGCCCGAGGTCGCGGCCGCCGGAAACAGGTCCCAGACTGTAATGCCATGCGTCAGTCGGTCCGGCTGCCGGATGGTCGCGGCGGCGCCCTGGTTGAAATACACCACACGCCAGTCGCGATCGAGCACCAGCACACTATCGCTGGTACTCTCGAGCACCGACGTGAGGCGCGCTTCGCTCCGCTCCAGCTCTGCCCGATTGGCTTCGACGGCGCCTGGGTCTTGATGATCCAGTATTCCCTGAGCCCGGAGAAGGCTGAGAAGGCGAGTGCCAGCACCGCCGACAGCTCGACATACTCGGCATCGCCCAAGGCGCCAGTCAGGCTGCCCGACAGCAGCACGAGGCCGATGGCGGCGGCGGGGATAACCGCTTCCGCAATTCTGCGCACCTTCCGCCGGGTCACTGCTGCGGGCTGTGGGTGTCTCGCTGCCTCGCGCTGCTCGAGCGCGGCCCACACGATGAGCCCGCTCGACGCGACCCACAGCAATGCGGTGATGCCCCCTGCCTGGTACGTTCCGCGCAGCAGTTGGAGCGCGTAGGCGAAATCGGCTATGGCCTCGGCGAATACGGCGGCGACCAGCAGCGCGAAGGCAAACGACTTGCCGCCCTGGGCATAC
>JBDTVO010000010.1:0-23065 GCA_040007135.1 Devosia sp.
GCAGCTCGACGCTCACCCGATGTCCGGCGAGGACGGTGGAAAGGTCGGCCCGGGCCGAGCCGACAATCTCGCGCAGGTCCACGGTGCTGCGCCGCGGCTTCAGCGCCCCATATTCGATGCGGGTCATGTTGAGCAAATTCTGTACGTAACGGTCGAGGCGCCGTGCTTCGTCGAGGCCGGCATCGACAAGCGCCGCCTGTGTGCCGGGGTCGACGCCGGGCTCGGCAAGGCCGCTGAGCGAGCCGATCACCGAGACGAGGGGGGTGCGCAAATCGTGGCTCAGCGAATTGAGCAGGGCGGTGCGGAGCTTCTCGCTCTCGGCCTCGACCCGCAAATTCTCGAGATCGCCCGCCATGCGCGTGCGCTCGATGGCGACAGCCACCTGATCCTCGACCGCCTTCAGCAGGCGGCGCATCTCGGGGTCGGCACCGCGGCGCGCATCCTTGAACTGCAGGCCGACGACGCCAAGCGGGGCATTGGCCGACAGCGGCACGAACATCCACTCCGAGGTGGGCAGCGTTGCCGTGCCGGCGCCGGCCGGCTCGTTCTTGTCGAACGCCCAGCGGGCGGCGGCAAGGGCGCGCGGATCGAGATCTTCCTCGATCGAGGGATAGCCCTGCACCTGCTCGAGCGCGTCGGATGGGTCCGGCATCAGGATCAGCGAACGGCAATCGAGGGTTGCCGCGATGTGATAGGCGCTGGCGTAGAGCACGTCGTCGAGGTCGGACTTGGCGGCAATGCGCTTGGAAAAATCATAGAGCATCTCGGTGCGGCGCTGGCTGGCGCGCATCGCGGCGACCTGCGCCCGCAACCGGCCGGCGAGGGTGCCGGTGAACAGCGCGCCGCTGAGGAACAGGACGATGCCAGCGATGTCCTCGGGGCTCTGGATGGTGAAGCTGTAGCGCGGCGTGGTGTAGAAGAAATTCTGCGCGAGAAAACAGACGAGGCTGGTCGCCAGCGCCGGCACGAGGCCATAGCGGGCGCCGACGAACAGCACCGCCACCATGTAGATGACGACCAGCGAGGGCGGCGAGACGAGGCCAAGATAGTCGATCGGCCAGGCGACGAGTGTCGCCAGCACGGCCCCCGCGGCACCCACAAAGAGCGCCCGCCAATCGATCGCGCCGACGACGGGCCGATTGGAGGGCGGCGGCGATTTACTGGCAGACTCAGCGGCGACCACGGTCACTTCGAAATCGGTCGCCGCGTCGAGCAGCTGGTCGGCGACGGGCTCGCGGCTCAAGGCGAAGATGCCGCGAGGCCGCGGTCGGCCAATCAGTAGCCGCGTGACGTTGCGGGTGCGGGCAAAGCCGACAAGGGCTTCGGCAATACCGGAATCGACATGCAGGGTCGCCGTTTCGGCGCCGAGCGATTCCGCCAGCTGCAGGGCGTCGGTCGTCATCCGCCGGGCGGCCTCGGGCAGGGCCTCGTGCCGCGAGGTGATGACGGTGGCGGCGATCCAGGGGATGTCGGCGCGCTCCGACATGCGCTTGGCCGCCCGCACCAGCGATTTGGCCAGCGGGCTCTCATTGATGCAAACGAGGATGCGCTCCTGCGTGGGCCAGGGGCCCTTGACCGCGCCGGCCTGCATCAGCCGCAGCATCTCGGTATCGACGCGGCTCGCGGCGGTGCGCAGCGCCAGCTCGCGCAGCGCCGTCAGGTTCGGGCGGGTGAAGAAATTATCGAGGGCGCGGCCGACCGTGCCGGCGCGATAGACCTTGCCCTCATGCAGCCGGGCGATCAGTTCCTCGGGCGGCAGGTCGATCAGCTCGATGTCGTCGGCGCGGTTGATGATTTCGTCGGGCACCGTCTCCTGCACCCGCACCCCGGTGATGCGCGCCACCACATCGTTGAGCGTTTCGATGTGCTGGATGTTGAGCGCGGTCACCACGTCGATACCGGCATCGAGCGCCTCGACCACGTCCTGCCAGCGCTTGAGGTGGCGCGAGCCCGGCACGTTGGTGTGGGCCAGCTCGTCGATCAGCGCCAGGCGGGGCTTGCGTGCCAAGAGGCCATCGAGGTCTAGCTCCTCGAGGTCCTGGCCGCGATAGTCGAGATGCCGGCGCGGCAGGATTTCGAGTCCGGCCATCAGCGCCTCGGTCTCGACCCGGCCATGCGTCTCGACCAGCGCGACAACGACATCGATGCCCTGCCGGGCGCGGAGCGCGGCCTCCTGCAGCATCGCATAGGTCTTGCCGACGCCCGGCGAGGCGCCGAGGAAAATCTTCAGCCGGCCGCGCTCGCCGCGCCTGGCATCGGCCAGCAGCGAATCCGGAGACGGGCGATCGGTATCGGCGTCGACTATGGCTTCAGCTCATCCAGCGCGAGATTGAGGGACAGGACGTTGACGTGCGGCTCCCCCAATATACCCAGTTCCGGGCCTTCGGTGTGCGCGGCAACGAGCTGGCGCAGTACGTCCTCGCCGAGGCCACGGGCCCTGGCGACGCGCCCCACCTGGAACAGCGCCCCGGCTGGGGAAATATCGGGGTCGAGCCCGGAGGCCGATGCCGTCACCAGGTCGGCGGGAATGGCAGCACCGCCCAGCGCCGCAGCCCTGGCCGCGATGCCGGCGATAAGGGTTTTGGAGCTCGGCCCGAGGTTGGAGCCCGACGAGGCCGAGGCGTCGTAGTTCACGGCAGAGGGGCGGCCGTGGAAGTATCTGTCCGTGGTCCAGTTCTGGCCGATAAGGGCAGAGCCCAGCAGCACGCCATTGCGGACGATCTGCGAGCCATTGGCCTGGAGCGGGAACAGGATTTGCGCCGCGCCGGTGATCGCCAGCGGATAGGCGAGCCCGGTCAGCAGCATGAAAAACAGTGTCAGCGCAATGGCGGGACGAAGGTGGGTGAGCATGGCGTGTCCCTTTAGACCAGATGCAGCGCGACGACCGCGAGGTCGATGAGCTTGATGCCGACGAACGGCGCTACGAGCCCGCCGAGGCCGTAGATGAGGAGGTTGCGGCCAAGCAGCGCCGAGGCCGAGGAGGGGGTGTAGCGGACGCCACGCAGCGCCACCGGGATCAAGGCGACGATCACCAGCGCATTGAAGATCAGCGCCGACAGGATGGCACCGGTGGGCGAGCCCAGCCCCATCACGTCGAGCACCTTCAAGCCGGGATAGGCGGTGACGAACAGGGCCGGCAGGATGGCGAAATATTTCGCCACGTCATTGGCGATCGAAAACGTGGTCAGCGCGCCGCGCGAGATCAGCAATTGCTTGCCTACCAGCACGATCTCGATGAGCTTGGTCGGGTCGCTGTCGAGATCGACGAGATTGCCGGCCTCCTTGGCGGCGGGCGTGCCCGAGTTCATGGCGACTCCGACATCGGCCTGCGCCAGCGCCGGGGCGTCGTTGGAACCATCGCCGCACATGGCAACGAGGCGGCCATCGGCCTGCTCCCTGCGGATATAGTCGAGCTTGCGCTCGGGCGTGGCCTCGGCGAGGAAATCGTCGACGCCGGCTTCGGCGGCAATCGCCGCGGCCGTCAGCGGATTGTCGCCGGTGATCATCACCGTGCGGATGCCCATCCGGCGCAGTTCGGCGAAGCGCTCGCGGATGTTGGGCTTGACCACATCCTTGAGGTGGATGACGCCGAGGATGCGGGTATCTTCGGCGACCACCAGCGGCGTGCCGCCCGAGGAGGCGATAGTGCGCACGATGCGATCGAGGTCCGGACCCGCGGCCTGGTTGACGGCACGCAGGATGGCATCGGCGGCGCCCTTCCTGATCGCGGTGCCGCCGGCAAGGGTTACGCCCGACATGCGGGTCTGGGCTGTGAAGGGCACGAAGGTCGCGTTGTTTGCGGCCTCGCTGTTGACCGAGAAACGGCGGCCCGCGAGCTCGACGATGGATTTGCCCTCGGGCGTGTCGTCGGCAAGCGAGGCGAGATAGGCGGCCTCGGCCAGTTGCCGCTCGCTCGCCCCCGGCAGCGGCATGAAGGCATCGGCCATGCGGTTGCCGAAAGTGATGGTGCCGGTCTTGTCGAGCAGCAGCACATCGATGTCGCCGGCAGCTTCCACCGCGCGGCCGGATTTGGCGATGACATTGGCTTTGACCAGCCGATCCATCCCGGCGATGCCGATCGCCGATAGCAGGCCGCCGATGGTGGTGGGGATCAGCGTTACGAACAGCGCCGCAAGGTAAATCAGCGGGATCTGCGTGCCGCTCCAGAGCGCAAAGACCGGCAGCGTCACGACCACGAACAGGAAGACCAGCGTCAGCGCCGCCAGGAGGATATCGAGCGCGATCTCGTTGGGGGTCTTCTGGCGCTTTGCGCCTTCGACCAGCGCGATCATCTTGTCGAGGAAGGTTTCACCCGGCCGCGCGGTGACCTTGACCACCAGCCAGTCTGACACCAGCCGGGTGCCGCCGGTGACCGAGCTGCGGTCGCCGCCCGACTCTCGGATGACGGGCGCCGATTCGCCGGTGATGGCGCTCTCGTCCACCGAGGCGATCCCCTCGATCACCTCGCCGTCGGTGGGCAGGATGTCGCCGGCCTCGACCACGATCACGTCGCCCGCATCGAGCGCCGCGGCGTCCTTGGGATGAAAGATGTCACGGCGGCGCGGATCAGCCATCACCTTGGCGCGGGTGGTCGAACGGGTGGCGCGAAAGGCGTCGGCGCGGGCCTTGCCACGGCCCTCGGCGATGGCCTCGGCAAAGTTGGCGAACAGCACCGTGAACCACAGCCAGATCGCAATCTGGACGCCGATGCCGAAGGTTGGCGCGGCAGTGAGCCCATCCCGGATGACGAGCAGCGTCACCAGCACCGAGCAAAGACTGGTGACGAAGATCACCGGATTGCGGGCGAGGCCGCGCGGGTTGAGCTTGAGCACCGCCTGGCCGGCGGCGCGGCGCAGGATGGCGCCGTCGAACAGGCTGATTTCGGCCGTGGTGGACGTGGGCTTTGGCATGCTGGACCTCAAAAACTCTGGCCGGCCGCGATCGACACCTGCTCGGCGATGGGGCCGAGAGCGAGCACGGGCAGGAATGTCAGCGCCCCGACAATCAGGATGGTGACGACGAGCAGGGTGACGAACACCGGGCCGTGGGTGGGGAAGGTGCCGGCCGACGCGGGCGCCGTCTTCTTGGCGGCGAGCGAGCCAGCAATGGCGAGAGTCGGGATGATGTAGCCGTAGCGGCCGAGCAGCATGGCGATGCCGAGGAAGCCATTGTGCCAGTCGACATTGGCGGTGAGGCCGGCGAAGGCCGAGCCGTTGTTGCCGGTCGCCGAGCTGTAGGCATAGAGCAGCTCGGTCAGGCCATGCGGGCCGGGGTTGAGGATGGCGCTCTGGCCGGTGCCCACGACAATCGCCAGCGCCGAAAACGCCAGCACGCCGAGCGGCATGACGAGCAGGGTCAGGGCCGCGAGCTTGACCTCGCGCGCCTCGATCTTCTTGCCCAGATATTCGGGTGTGCGCCCCACCATCAGCCCGGCGAGGAACACGGTGACGATGACCAGCAGCAGCATGCCCGTCAGCCCGACGCCGACGCCGCCGAAGACAACTTCGCCCAGCTCGATATTGAGCATGGCGATCATGCCGCCCAGCGGATTGAGGCTGTCATGCATGGTGTTGACCGAGCCGTTGGAGGCCGCCGTCGTCGCCTCTGCCCAGAGCGCGGAATTGGCGATGCCGAAGCGGACCTCCTTGCCCTCCATGTTGCCGGCATCGGTGGCGACGGACGGCGGGTAGAGCCCGTTGGGCTGCTGCTCGGAGGCATAGAGGCCGCCGAGCCCGATGAGGAACAGCACACCCATCGCGGCGAACAGCGCCACGCCCTGCCGCCAGTCCCTGACCATCCTGCCGAAGGTGAAACAGAAGGCCGACGAGATAACGAGGATGCCCAGCATCGACAGGAAATTGCTGATTGCGGTGGGGTTCTCGAATGGGTGCGCCGAATTGACGTTGAAGAAGCCGCCGCCATTGGTGCCGAGCTGCTTGATGGCAAGCTGGCTGGCGACCGGCCCGATGGCGATGGTCTGCTGGCCACCATCGATCGTGGTTGCAGCCAGGGAGGATTGCAGCGTCTGCGGCACGCCCTGCCAGACGAACACCAGCGCCAGCACGATCGAGATCGGCAGGAGAATGTAGAGCGTCGCCCTGACCATGTCGGCCCAGAAATTGCCGATGGTCTTTTGCTGCCTGCTGGCGAGGCCGCGCGCGACTGCGGCCGCGACGGCCATGCCGGTCGCCGACGACACGAAGTTCTGCGTCGTCAGCCCCGCCATCTGGCTGAAATAGCTCATGGTGGTCTCGCCACCATAGCTCTGCCAGTTGGTGTTGGTGACAAAGCTGATGGCGGTGTTGAACGCCAGGTGCCCGGACAGGCCGGGCAGGTGCAGCGGGTTCCACGGCAGCAGATCCTGGAACTTGAGGATCAGGAACAGCACCACGAAGCCGGCGGTGTTGAACGCGAGCAGCGCCAGCGCGTAGGCCGGCCAGCTCTGGCCCGTCTCGGGCTTGATGCCGCCCAGTGCGAGGATCGGCCGCTCGGCCCAGCGCAGGAAGCCGGCCTCGCCGGCAAAGACGCGCGCCATGTAGGCGCCGAGCGGGATCGACAGCGCGACCAGAACGACGGCATAGGCGGCGAACTGCATGATGTCCTGGGTCATCATGGGCTCAGAACTTTTCCGGGCGGATCAGTGCCGCGAGGCAGTAGACCAGCACGACCGCCGCAAACAGCAATCCAAGCGTGAGGTCGAAGGCCATCACAGCCTCCCCGCCGCCGAGACGGACAGCGCGATCAGCGCAAAGGCAGCCAGGCCGCCAAGAAAATAGAGGACATCGCCCAGCATCGCCGGCTCCATCGGTTGCGATGGATGCGAGGTAGGGCGCGCAGCCGTAAAGCCGCTATTCCGAAACTCTTTCTGGGCGTAACGCGAGTGTAAAGTCCGCTCCGGCCCAGGAACCGACCCCTTTAGCTAACATCGAGCGCTCGAAGGGGAGCGACGTGGTGGGCGGGATGGCAACGGAGGTGCCATGGTGCCGGGCGGCTACCGGCGGATGGTTGGGATGGTGGAGCCAGCAAGGGCGATGCATATAAGCCCCTGTTTCTCAGACCATTTGATTCTTAGCTGGCGGAGAGAGCGGGATTCGAACCCGCGAGGCGGTTGCCCGCCTACACACTTTCCAGGCGTGCGCCTTCGACCACTCGGCCACCTCTCCGCGCTGGGTGAGCCCCCGGAAACCCGACGGCTCGGACCTCTTGCCGGCTGGCGGCGCGGGGGGCGGAAACACCCCCCGAAGGCGGGCGCACTATACTCATCGCGGCCGTCGCCGCAAGCCGCCCACCGGCCGCTTTTGGATGGTTCATACGCCCGCCCTTGCGGCGGCGGAGGCGCCCATGTCAAAAGGGCCGCTTCCAGTGGCCGGGCTCCGGGCTGCGGCAGGGCCAGAGACGGAAGATGCGGCTTCTTCTCAGGATTTTGGGGACGTTGCTCATCGCCGTTGCGGTGATCCTCCTCGTCATTGACGGCAGCCGGTCGCTCGCCGCCAACGCCCTGGTGATCACCCCCCTCGATGCCACCTGGGGCCAGATACATCCCGACAGCCTCGCGGCGCTGCGCGGCTTCTTCGCCACCCGCCTCCTCGGACCGGTGCTCGAGGTAGTCATCAACACCCTCCTCGGGCTGCCGGGCTGGGCGGTGATCGGCGTTCCGGGAATTGTCATCGCCTGGGCCGGGCGCTCGCGCCGCGAACGCGTCTATATCCACCAGGACCTGATCTGAGGTGTCGCTGCACGCGCTGCGCAGCTTCGATGCCTTCGTGCTGTCGCTTCCGGCGACCACCCTGGTCGAGCAATGGGGCGGCCATGTCGGCAAGGTCGGCGGTAAGGTGTTTGTCCTCTGCGGCGTCGAGGGCGGGCAGCTGGTGTTCAAGGTCTCTGAAATGTCGTTCGAGGGACTGACGGCGCTGCCTGGCGTCGAGCAGGCGCCATACTTCGCCAAGCGGCACTGGGTGTCGGTGGCGCGCGGCGCCCTGCCGGACGCCGACCTCAAGGCCTATATCAGGCGCTCGCACGAGACTGTCGCCGCCGGTCTGACGCGGAAATTGCGCACCGAGCTCGGGCTGACGACCTAGCGCGGTCGCACCGAATAAATCGTCAGCGGCGCGCCCGCGGCGCTTTGCACAACGAGCCAGTCGGGAAGGCTGCCCCGCGCCGCCAGCGAAATGAAGGAATCGGCGGCCCGGTCGTCGAGCCCCGCCATCTCCTTGAGGGCGGGGCAGGTGACGACGAGGGTCACGCCGCGGCTCTCGAGGATAGCGCGGGCCTCGCCGATCGGGCCGTTGAAGAAATGCAGTGCATCGAGCAGCGCCTGCTGGTTGCGATGATACGGCGCCGCGACGACAGCGTGCGGTGTGTAGAGAAGCAGGTGGCTGCCAAGATCGATGGGGGCCATGATCCGTTCCGGTGGCAGCGCCGCGATGGCCGTGAACGCCGACGGCATCAGGCAGGCATTGCGTCCGGCACGACCCGCCGCGGCAGCATCTGACGGGTCGGTCGCCAGCGTCACCAGTGCAGTAATGAGCGCGACCGCCAAGCCGGCCGATCCGACGGCGGCGCCGCTCACTGCGAGTACCGGTGCGATGCCGCGGCGGCCCAACTGCCAGCGCCAGAGTTGCGCCAGCAGTGCAGCACAGACCGGAGCGGCCAGGGGCACGGCGAGGCGCGTGCCGCGTATCTGGAGGACCATGATGGCGGCCGAGAGCGCCAGCATGCCGCCGACGACCAGCCAGTCACGCCGCGCCGCGCGATAGCGCGCGATCGCCCACGCGCAATAGACGAGGGCGATGAGGACGGGGACGCCGACCGCGGCGGCATAGACGGGGTCGTCGCGAAAGCTCTGCGCCAATGGCACAGCTTCCGAGATGTGGTCGAGCCAGTGCGTCACCAGCCACGGGTCGAGCATGCCGTAGGGACCCCGAAGGATCGACGGCCAGAGGCCGACCAGCGCGGCGACGATGACGGCACAAGCGGTCGCCCCCGCCAGCAGCCGGGTAGCGGGCGAGCGCAGCGGCGCGATCGACAGCAGCGTGAAGGCAAGGCCGGTGAGGACTGCCGCGGTGGCGTAGACGACCGAGATGGCGTCCGTCATCGGCACCAGCCAGTTCGCCGGCGGCACGCCTTGCGCGAGGCCGAGCGCAGTGGCGGCAGCGAAGCCGAGGCCGAGATCGCGCATCGGGGTCGCCATGCGATCATCGGCGACCCAGAGGAGCCCGGCGGCGAGGACCGTCGCGCCGACGATCGGCAGGCTTTCGATGCCGATGCTCAGCGCCACTCCTGCTGCGATGCCTGCCCCGATGGCAAAGCGCGGATGCCTGCCGAACTCGAGGAGGCAGGCGAGCATCGCCAGGGACAAGAGGATCTGCGGCGCGTGGTGATCGAAGCGTCCGGGAGCGAATTCGGCGATGCCGATGAGCGACAGTCCCGGCAGGATGAGACCTGGCCACAGGGCGCCCCGTCCGCCCAGTCGCATTGCGAGGCGGGCGCTGAGCCAGAGCAGCGGCCCCAGCAGCAACAGCGGCCACACATACGCGGCCGCCACATCGGCGCCCGGCCCGAACAGCGGGCGCAGCGCGCCGAGCACCACCGCTTCAGGCACATCGACCAGCCGCGACCAGTGGATGAGCCCACCGAAGGGTGTGTTGAGCCGGTGCTGGACCAGATCGAACCAGCCCTGACCAGCCAGCAGGTCGTGCACCTCGTTGAGGCGCATGGCGTCGTCGGTATCGAGGACAAGCGGGGTGGTCACCGCGCTCAGCGTTGCCTTGAGGGCGTAGGCGCCGGCCGTCGCGGCCCAGGCGATGGCGGGCCGCAGGGCCCCGATTCTGTCGTCCATCGCCATCTCTTGCGCTCCACCACGGATGGTGATGCCCGCCCGTTAAGATCGGCTGAAAGCGCAGGTGGCGGTTGACGGCGGCGAGGCCTCGGCTATACCTCGCCACACAGGCGAAGGGGCCCGCAAATGATTGCCGTGCTGCTCTACATCATCGGGCTGGTCGCTGCCGTGGTGACCCTCGTGCTGGTGGGTCTCGATGCGCCCAGCATCTACGATCACATGCTGGCGGCCTACAATCAGGGGACGAACGCGCTGCTCCCGGCACTGGGCAGTGAGGCGATGCGCTTTTCGTGGGCGCTGATGCCGTTCCTCGGCGGCCTGCTGCTGATGGGTTTTGCCCGTATCATCATGCTGCTGGGCGCCATCCGCCACGCCCTGAAGGGGCCGGCCTGACGCCCCTCGCCGATCAGGCGAGTGCGACTGCTCCCAGCGCAAACATCACCAGCAGCGGCGTGAACGCGAAAGCGAAGGCGACGCTTTGGCGGGCCCGGCCGAGGCGGGCGATGAGAAAGAACGCCACGAAAGCCACGACGCCCGCCATCATCGGCGCGTTGGGGCCCGAGAACATGTCCAGGATCGCCGCCATTCAATCCTCCGCCGTGCGTGACATAGCGCATGCAGTCTAGGCGGCGCTGGTTGTCGGGCGATTGCCGGTCGTCTGTCACATTGCCGAAAATTGCGCGGACTGCGGTCCGCCGTCGCGCTTTAGGCGGGGCTTGAGCCAGGGTGTCAGCAGCACAATCGTGAGGACGGCGGAGCGACCGGGGCCGCCCCGCCCGGTGATCAGCTCGGCTTGCCGTTGGTCCAAGTGACGTCGATGCCGTTGAGCGGCACGGCCGACATCGACATCTTGCCCGACCCAAGCTGCAGCTCGCGTGCATGGGCGAGATAGACCAGTGTGTTGTTCACCTTGTCGTAGACGCGGGTGATGCGCAGGCTCTTGAAGATCAGGCTGCGCTGCTGCTTGAAGATCTCGTCGCCGCCACCGTTGAGCGAGATATTGCCCACCGTGACCGGTCCCGAGGCGGCGCAGTCGATGGCTGAGTAGGACGGGTCCTCGAACCAGTTGCCCTGCTGCAGCCGATCGATCAGCGAGCGGTTGAAATAGGCGACGTGGCAGACCACGCCCTTGACGTCCGGGTCCTCGACCGCCTCGATGGCGATGTCATTGCCCGTCCAGTCGACATTGATCTTGGCGACGTTGGTCGCATTGTCCTTGCCGCAGGCGGCCAGCAGCACGGCGACGAGCACGACACCCGCGCCGCGGGCGAGATTGGTCAGCATGGAGGCATCCCCGTGGTTGAACGCGGCTGATGTGGTCCCGGCCGCGCCGCCGCGCAAGACGGCCGGGCTGGAAATTACGCGCGCTCGACCCGGAGGCGGTGTTCTACCCAGCGCACCGCCAGCGACAGCGTGATGGTCATCGTCAGATAGAGGAAGGCGACGACATTGTAGGTCTCGAAGAACTTGAAGGTGCCCGATGAATAGACCTTGCCCAGTTGCGTGATGTCCTGGACGCCCAGCGCCGAGACCAGCGCCGAGTCCTTGATCATCGAGACGAAGTCGTTGCCGAGCGGCGGCAGGATGATGCGGAATGCCTGCGGCGCCACGATGTGGCGGAAGATATGGCCGCGGCTCAAGCCCAGTGCCCGCGCCGCTTCCAGCTGACCATCCGGCACCGCCTCGATGCCGGCACGTAACACTTCGCTGAGGAAGGCCGCGTAGCAGACGGTGAGCGCAATGATCGCCCGCCATGTGAGATCGAAATTGCGCACGGTGAGCGCCGGCATCCAGCCGAGCGACTGCACGGGCGCCGTCAGCCAGTTGAGCGCGACGATTGTTGCCGGCGCGCCGACGAAGGCGACGTAGAACAGGAAGACGAGGATCGGGATGCCGCGGATGAGCTCGGTGTAGAAGGTCGCAAGCTGCACGAAGACGACGATACGCGAGGTCCGCAGCAGGGCGACGCCCAAGCCAAGGCAGGTTGCGAGGAAGAAGGCGACCAGCGTCACCCACAGCGTGGTGGCGACGCCACTGGCGAGCGCTCGGAAAATCTGCGCATAGCCCTGATTGGCGACGAGGGCCCAGGCGGTCACAAGGCCCAACAGGACAATGGCCAACAGCCAGTAGGGCAGGTCGGCAAGCCGCCGGCGTCGCCTTTCGCTCATGGGCGCGCCGACGGCCTGCCGGTCAAATCACTTGCCGGCGCTGTAGTCGTAGAACCACTTCGTGTTGAGGGCATCGAGGGTGCCGTCGGCCTGCATGCTGGCGATGGCCGCATTGATCGGCGCCACAAGCTCGGAGCCGGTCTTGAGAATGAAGCCGAACTGGTCCGAGCCAACCGGGTCGCCGACCGTCTTGAACACACCGGGATCGGCAGCCTGGTAGCCCTTGAGCGAGGCCTGGTCCATCAGCACCATATCGACGTCGCCCGACTTCAGCGCCTGCACCGACGCGCCGAACGTGTCGAACAATTTCACCCGCGGGTTCTTCTCGTCGCCATCGAGGATATCGTAGATCGCTGCGTAGAACCCCGAGGTGCCGGCCTGGGCCCCAATCAGCAGGTCGGTGTTGGCAGCGAAATCGTCCTTGGAGGTGATGCGGGTCTCGTTGGCACGGACCAGCATGAACTCCTTGTTGTCGAGATACGGCGCCGAGAAATCCACCTGCTGCTTGCGCTCGTCGGTGATCGAGATGCCGTCCATGCCCACATCGTACTGGCCGTCGTGCACCGCCTGGATCATCACGTCCCAACTGGTGATGTTCCATTCCACCTTGGCATTGAGCCGCTTGGCGATCTCGGCGAAGGCATCATATTCCCAGCCGATGCCTTGGCCGGTCTTGGGATCGGCAAAGTTGAGCGGCGTGTAATTGTTCTCGGTGACGGCGCGGATGGTGCGGCCGCCCAGATCCGGCAGCGCGTCGGCCGCGACGGCCGGCAAAGCCAGCGCGGCGAGCACTGCGGCGAGGGCAAAACTCTTCATCGTCATCTCCCTGGTGCCTCGCGCTTATCCCCCGCTCGAGGCTTCTGGCGAAGGATAGCCCGGCGCGCCGTCGCGCCTCAAGCCCATCGCCGGGACGGCGGGGAGCTATTCCGCGCCGTCTGGCCGGAGCGCGGCGGTGTCCGTGTGCCCCAGGTCGCGGCCGGGATCGATGCGGTCGCGCACCAGCTGTTTGAGCTGCCGGACATCGGGAAAGCCGCCGTCCCGCTTGCGGTCCCAGATCAACTCGCCATCGAGCCGGACTTCGAAGATGCCCCCGGTGCCGGGGATCAAAGCCACCTCGCCGAGGTCAAGCCCGAACGTCTGCAGCAGCTCCTGCGCCGTCCACGCGGCGCGCAGCAGCCAGTTGCACTGTGTGCAGTAGGTGACGGCAAGGGTCGGCTTGTCGCTCATATCGCGGGATCGCCCCAGCCGGTCATGACCCGACGCGGCAGGACGAGCGCTTCTTCGGCCCGATCGCGGGTGAGGAGTTCTGTGGTGGTATTGACGCGCTGGGCGAGGAGGCGCGCAATCTGCAGCAGCAGCTCGGGGTGGGTCCGCAGCACGTCGAGCGCATTTTCGATAACGAAGTACTCGACGCTGGTGATGGCCGTCACGGTCGCGGTGTGCGGCAGGTCGAGCAGCAGGCTCATCTCACCGAACACGGCGCCGGCGGTCTTGACCACGGTGACGTGCACCCCGTCGCGCGTTACGTCGAGCTGGCCGTCCTGCAGCACATAAAGTTCGCGGCTCCGGCCACCCTGCGCCAGCAGCACCATACCGGGGGCCAGAAATTCGTGCCGCAGCCAACTCTCGGCCATGCCGTCTCCTCGTCGGGTCCGATGTGACCTTAGCCGAGACTTCCCTCGGCCGGCAATTTGCGGCACATAGCGCCGCTCGCGCCGGTCTGCCGCCGGAATGCCCGCATGTTGCATGAAACGCCGGTCTGCTGCCGGCAAGGAGTCCCGATGTCTGACACCATGGTTCTCGGCCGCCCGGCCGAAATCCCTGCCGATCCGCAATCCGCCGTTCTCGACCGCGTTCCCAACCAGCACGCCGATACAGACTATCTCATCCGCTTCACGGTGCCCGAGTTCACTGCTCTCTGCCCGATCACCGGGCAGCCCGACTTCGCCCACCTGGTCATCGACTATGTCGCCGACAAATGGCTGATCGAGAGCAAGTCGCTGAAGCTTTTCATGTTCTCGTTCCGCAACCACGGGTCGTTTCACGAGTCGACGACGGTGATGATCGGCAAGCGCCTGCGCGATGCGCTCGAGCCGCGCTGGCTCAGGATCGGCGGCTACTGGTATCCGCGCGGCGGCATGCCGATCGACGTGTTCTGGCAGACCGGTGCGCCGCCGGCCGGGCTCTGGCTCCCGGACCAGGGCGTCGCCCCGTATCGCGGCCGCGGCTAGTGGTGGTCACGTCGCGTCGCCAGTCGATCGATGTCTATCGCGGCACGGCGTTGCTTGCCATGGCCGCCTATCACGCGGCCTGGGACCTCAATTACTATCGGCTGATCTCGGTCGGCATCGGCGTCGATCCGCTGTGGATCTGGTTCCAGCGGGCGATCGCTGGAAGCTTCCTGCTGCTGGTTGGTGCAAGCCTGGTGCTGGCCCACGGCAACGGCGTCCGCTGGGGCCTGTTCTGGCGGCGCGAGGTAGTGCTTGTCGCAGCGGCGGCGGCAGTGTCGCTTGGAACATGGTTCGCCTTCGGCCCGGCGCTCGCCTATTTCGGCATCCTGCATGCCATCGCGCTGTTCTCGCTGCTGGCGCTGCCGTTCCTGTTCGCGCCGATATGGCTCACCTGTGCTGCTTCTGCGGGCGCAGTGCTGGCGTCGCTGTGGACCACTGAGGCGTTCGATCCACCGTGGCTCAACTGGATCGGCTTCTTCCGCACTACTCCCGAGACGGCCGACCTCGTGCCGGTCTTCCCTTGGTTCGGCGTTGTGCTTGCAGGCGTCGCCGGCATGCGGCTGCTGCGGGATCGTCCGGTGTTCAACTGGGCGAATGCCGCATGGCCGCTGCGCGCGGCTGGATTCATCGGCCGCTGGAGCCTGCTGTTCTACCTGCTGCACCAGCCGATCCTGTTCGGCATCGTGACGCCGATCGCCAACTGGCTGAACGCGGCCGAGCAGACGCGGCTTGAGAGCTTCCTCCAGAGCTGCCGGCAAAGCTGCGATCCGCCGAATGGCGCCCAATTCTGCACTGCCTATTGCGCCTGCAGTCTCGACATGACGGTCCGCGACAATCTGTGGAATGCGGTCAACGCCGACCCGCGCAGCCTCGACCAGCAGGCGTCGGTCAACCACATGACCGCGCTCTGCACCGCGCTCAACAATTGAGGCAGCGCTCAGTCTTTCTTTTCGAGATGGCCGCCGAAACCAAGTCGCATGGCGCTCAGCATTTTCTCAGCGAAATTGTGCGCCTGCCGCGAACGGAAGCGAGTGTAGAGCGACGCCGTGAGTACCTCGGCCGGAACCGCTTCCTCGATCGCCGCCTCGACCGTCCAGCGACCTTCGCCCGAATCCTCGACGTACCCTGAAAAGCCCGCCAGCGAGGGATCCTTGGCGAGGGCCTCGGCCGCCAGGTCGAGCAGCCACGAGGAGATCACCGAACCACGCCGCCACACCTCGGCAACATCGGCGAGGTTCAGCTCGAAGCGCTGATCCGGTGGCAATAGATCGGTGTTCTTGCCTTCGAGGATATTGAAGCCCTCGCCGTAGGCCTGCATGAGCCCGTACTCGATGCCATTGTGCACCATCTTGACGAAGTGTCCGGCGCCCGCCGGCCCCGCATGGATATAGCCAAGCTCTGCCCGCGGGTCGTGTTCGTGCCGGTCGGGCGTGCGGGCAATGTCGCCGAGGCCGGGCGCCAGCGTCGCAAACACCGGGTCGAGACGGCGGACTTCGGCGTCGGGGCCGCCGATCATCATGCAGTAGCCTCGCGTCAGGCCCCACACCCCACCAGAGGTGCCGACGTCCACATAGGTGATGCCCGATTTCGCCAGTTCGGCGGCACGGCGGATGTCGTCCTTGTAATAGGTGTTGCCGCCATCGATGACGATGTCACCGGGGCTGAGGATGACGCCCAGATGGGCGACGGTCGCCTCGGTGATCCTTCCCGCCGGCAGCATGACCCACAGCACGCGCGGCGTCGCCAGCGCGGCAACCATCGCCTCGAGCGTATCCGCCGGGGTCGCCCCTTGGGCACCGAGCGCAACGCGTGTGGCGGCATCGATGTCGTAGACGACAACACTATGCCCACCCCGCATCAGCCGGCGCGAGATGTTGGCGCCCATGCGGCCGAGCCCGATGATGCCGATCTGCATGTGGGCGCCTGCTACTCGTGCGCCTGCCAGCCGCCGGCCGGCATCTGCGGACCCGAGAGCGAGGCGAGGAGGCGGCCGAAGAGGCCCTGCTCGCGGCTGTTGCCGCCCGCCTCGTGCCGCATCTGCACCAGCAAAGCCGACGTACGATCGAGCCGCTCGCAGACGGCGGTGGCGATGAACAGCGCCACCAGCGGATTGTGCTCGAGGAAGGTCATGGCGTTGTCGATGACGCGGATGGAGCTGCCCACCTCGGCCCGTACGGTGGCGGTGTAGGGGCGGCCGAGCAGCACGCTCATCTCGCCGATCAGCGCGCCCGGCTCGACGATGGTGGCGATGGCGACGCCCTCGCGCTCGACGGTGAGGCGGCCGGTTTCGAGCACGTAGAGCGCCCCACCCGCCTCGCCCTCGTGGACGACGGCTTCGGTGGGCTGCAGCGCGCGCAGCGGCTGGTCGGCGGTGAGGGAGAGAAGCGAGGGCATGGCGTGGTCCGGGCGGAGGGGAGAGGCGAGCCTAGCGCGTCCCCGCGCCCGATTCCAAGCGCCGGCGCGACGCTGCGGCCGTGTGGCCTACATCGGCGGCCGCGGCATCAGGGTGGGATCGGCGAACAGATCCAGCCGCTGCACCTCGGCCCCGTCGTCGGTGGCGACATGGAGGGCGCCGATGAGCCGGCTGAGGATCGACTGCTCGTGCGGCTTGCCGGCGTGCTCCTTGCTGAGATCGACCAACAGCGCCGAGGTGGCATCGAGCCGGGCGGCGACCAGCGCCGCGACCCGCATGGCCAGCCGCGGCTCGGCCTCGAGCACCTTTGCCGCATCGCGCACCACCCGCACCCGCGATTCCCGCGTAGCGCGAACATCGGCGGTGGATTTGGCGCCGAGCAGCACGCTCATTTCGCCCACCAGCGTCCCCGGCTGGTTGAGCGTTGCGAGCTTGATCCCGTCGCGCTCGACGGCGAGTTCGCCCATCAGCAGCACATAGAGATCGCCGCCACCCTCGCCCTCGGCGATGAGCACGTCGCCCGGCTGCAGCACCCGGCTGGGCTGCTGGGCGGTAAGATCGACGATGCTGGGCATGGCGCTGGCTCCGCGAGACTGGAGCAAGGCTATCGTGCCCGGCACACAACGGAAAGAGGGCTACCCTCCCGACATGCCGGGGGAGGGCGGCGTGGATAGGGACGCGGCGGCGGCCTTGCGCCCGGCATCAAAACCTTCGTCGTATTTGGCGGCGATGCGGCGGACGATCTCGGCCCGCATGCGGGCGGTCTCGCGATCGTCGCCCGCGTGGACGGGCAGCGCCGTATGCGGACGGAGCCGGGCGACCGGCCTCAGCTCGCCGCGCGGCAGGCGCCAGACGAAGCCGTTGTGCGGCCCGCTCCAGACGGAATGCGCCGTCTCGAAGGCGGCGAGCCGGGCGAGCGCCTGGCCGAGCACGGTGGCGAGGGCACCAAAACTGTCGGGCGCCGGCGCCAGGTCGCGCCCCGTTCCCCGGCCGGCAAAGCGCCGCGTGTCGAACAGCAGCGCCTCGGCGGTGGCGAGGGTTTCGGCCGGCACGTCGCCCTCGGGCTTGCGCGCGGCGATGGCCTCGACCTGCCGCAGCAGCATGTCGAGCCGCGGATAGAGCGCCTCGTGCGTGGTGGCGAGGGCGGCGGTGAGGGGGCTCATGCGGCGCCCCCGTCGCGACCGGTCCGCTCACCGAGGGTGGCGGCGATGCGCACCGCGATGCCGAGCACCTCGGCGAGGTCGCGCGCCCCCCACAGCACGTTCGACGGTAACACCGGATCGGTCCACTGCTCGATCCCCGACCAGCGGTGATAGGGGCCGAGGTGCACCAGACTCGCCTCCCGCAGCAGGCGGAGCTTGTCGTTGAGATCGTCGCGCTCGGCGATCGACAGCAGCAACTGGCCGCCGGGTGTCGTCTCGCGCAGCGACAGGAAGCAGGCGCGGCGGAGCGCCGAAAGCTCGTCCGCCAGCGCCAGCCAGCGGTTGGCCGACGGCGGTTCGGCGGGCTTTGGCTGCGGCCAGGCCGGCGACAGCGGCCCGGGACCGATGCCGGTATCGGACGACTCGAGCCGCGGCGCCCCCGGCATGGGGGACGGGTCGTATTTGAGGGCGTAGGTGGACATGGGCGCTCCTTGGGTTGGGGGTGTGCTTCGAGGCGACCTGCGGGCGCGCCTCAGAATGAGAGAGGGGGAGGTGGGGGCGGCCGGAGGCGTCCGGCCGCCGATGGCGCCGGAGGTTTCGGCCGTCGTGCCGCCTCGCCCGGACTTGGGGGAGGGAGGCGGCGCCCCCGGGACGGAAACGCCCCTGGGCAGAAATCATGGGGCGTCACCGCCCCGGGGGCGGCAGGATTTCGGAGCGGGGGTCAGGCCATGCCGTGCGGCGTGGCGTTAAGCCCGAACCTCGCGGAGGGACGATCCCCCGCGCCTGCCTGCCCCGCCCGCGTCGTTCGCCGTCGACGCCGCCCGTGCGGGCGAGGTGAGCGCAGTATACGCGCGCTGGAAGGTGCGGGGATAAGTGGGTGGAGACGGGGCGGAGAGGGCTGGGAATGCTGGGGTTTGCGGGGGCGGGGCTGTGCGCGGTCCGTTCTTTCCCTCCCCCGAGTGGGGAGGGGTGCGCAGATTGCCGGAGGCTAGCGAAGCTGGGTGGGGCAGCCTCAGTCAACCCCGGCGAATTCGCGAGTCCCCCCACCCCGGCTAGCTACGGTCTCCCCGGATCAAGTCCGGGGTCGACCAAGCGCGCCGCCCTCCCCACGCCGGGGGAGGGAGAGGACAGGAGACGGCCGTCCCGTTGGCTATGTTCCCGTTTCGTTCTTTTCGCTATGGATGGAGGCGTCTGCGAGTCGAGGAGCTGGAGATGGGCCGCTATCCGCGGACGGTGGAGGAATTTGCGCTGGGCCTGCGCGAGGTGCAGGTGTGGTGCAGCCCCTGCGCCCGCCGCCGCATCGTGCCGCCGGATGTGCTCGAGGCGATGTTCGGCAGCGCCTTCGACCTCTACGACGGCTATTCGGCGCTCACGGCGGAGCTGCGCTGCGACGCCTGCGGGAAAAAGCACCGGACCATCGTCTTCCGGGACATGAGCCCGCGCGAAATGTTCGGCGACGTGGGGTTCGAGGAGGCGCTCAACCGCGAGCTGGAACGGCGCGCGTATGTCCGGGCGCGGGGGGAGGAGTCGGGGGCGGTGCGGAGGGCGCGAAGGCGGCGGTAAGACGAGGGCTGCAACAAAGCCGCCGGCGAACCTCTTGGACGAACGCAATCATTTTGACTCAAGGAGACGAGATCCTTGGGCGTCTAGAACATAGATTGCGACCCTAATCGCGACGCCGACGGCGTTGTTCGCCGCTTCAACTTGATGGTTCCCTCGCTTTTTGAAACCCCAGTCGCAAATACCCTTAACAATGATCCATTCCGTCGATGCCCTCGTGCAAGCACCGACAATCCCATTGCCTTCCATCTCTCCTCCGAGAGCATCTGGGTATCTAGCTCTGAGGTCACCTACGAGAGTCTCGTTGTCGACAAGCTTTTGACCGGAGAGCATTGGACCGAGGAAAACCCGGTGTTCAGCAGAACCGTATGCCCGTTTAACAATCTGAGCTGCTGACAAGAGGCGAGTTCCAGAAGGCTGTCTGACGCCGCGTTCGCGGGTTTCGGCCTCGCCCACCCTCACCGTCTCATAGTCAACGATGCTCTCCGACACGAGGACATCACCCAGCGATTGGGTGGCCTTCTTGAGGCCAAAACAAATACCCACAGCAATGGCAAAGTCAGCTTCCACCGCCTTGAGGGCGTCATACACCACGAGTTCGGACCCATTGGCGCCCGATGAACCAGCGCCACTTCGTACATGCACGACCTGATGATGGGTTCCGCGCGAGTACAGTTCGGCGTACCCCCGCCCCAAATTGACGCTTCCCGAGAGGATAAAACCCGCGGTTACCAGCCCCGCGTCCAAGGCCTCGTCCTCAACCTCCGTTGCAGTCACCATCAATACGGACACTCTGTTCTTCGGAGGAGCGTTCGCACCCCAAGCGGCCCTGAATTCTTCACTAAGGGAAGAACCAACTGAGGCCGCGCGGCGCAAGGCATCCATAGCCTCGTCAAAGAACAGCAGGAGAGTTGCAGGCGGAGACGAGAGTGCCCGCGAATCTCGCAGAAGGTGTGAAGCGATGTTGATGACAGTGCTACGCTGGGTCCCGGGGTTCCATGTGGCCAATATCGAGGCCGCAGATGCGCTGTTCGCAGCCGCCAGACAAGCACCTAGAAAGGCGTTCAGGTATTCCACAAAGAGGCGATGAGACTCTGAGCGATAAAGGGTCTCCAGCTCTCGACGAAGATTCTCCCGCACGACACCGGCCATTGCCTCCCATCCCAACGAGCGCAAAACAGCTCTTAACACCGGTACATCATAGTGTGGAAAGTGTTCGAGATTTTCGACGAAGCCAACTTCTGTCATTCCCGTGCAAGTCGCAGCTCCATTTTGACTTGCGTAATGTTCGAAATATAGCGCCGAGAACATGCGTCCAGTCGCATCCAGCACGTCCGGCGTCAGCGTACCCTTGTCAGCTAGAAACTCAAAGTTTGCTCGAGTTATTGCGTCGTCTCTATGCTTGAACGCTATGGTCTGTAGGACATCCAAGTTGGCAACGACCTTTGCAGCATCTTCCGGACGAGCCCGCTTGCCGATCAGGCTTAGCTCGGTACCGCTCTGATCCAACAGGTCACGCCGAAGCAGGTTTGTCATCGAGAAGGAATTCGACTTCGAAATTCGAAAGCCCTCAAGTTCCAAGCCGGTGCCAAAATACATCGGGTACTTACTCGCGACGTTTCGATAGATGCGCTGCCGGCTGGCGATGAACTCCGACATTGTGCTGTCGTGGCTTGTCGATGCTAGGATGCCGCTCTGTGATAGGCCCACCAAGGTTGAAATCAGGCGCGACTTTCCTGCTGCATACTCAACCATCTGGGATATGTTGACGGTCAGTCCACTGCAGTGACACACCGTAAGCGCGTTGATCGCTTCTAGGTCTTCAACCTCCCCTCTCGCTTGCTGGGAGGCGAGTGCGGCCTCGCGATTAAGGAAATGCAGGAATATGGGACGCTCAACCTCGACCAAATATTTCATGCTGCTCCCAAGGCATGCAGGGCCAAAGTAGACTTGGAATCTATTGCCATATGGTCGATCTTGCGTAGGAGTTCCCAGCCGGGGGCCTTCACGCCCAATCGCCGCCCGATGGGCGGCGGCTCTTGATCCGGCGGTAGGGTTGCCTCGACTACAAATAGCGCGGCTCTGTCAACGGGCTCGACAATTACGCCGACGTTTCGAAACACCGTTCCAGGTAGCCAAAACGACGGACGTGCCCCGACGATCCGACTCACCTCGCGTCGCGCGCTAAGCTCAACGCCGATTGGGTCGTTACTGAACAGGTCAGTGTCAAACTCATCGACAAACCGCCGAAATCCAACGGTTCGATATCCAATTTCCTCTCGGAAAACCGAGTAGTCGCCAACCCGGTGAAGCAAGCAACAATCTCTGAATCTTATTACGGTAAATGTCAGGACGGAGAAGGAGGTCGCATCGCGCGTCTCAAGGTCATGATATGACGTTCTAGAAGATTTGATGCCCAAATCCTCTTGAGGTACTAAGGAGGCGACGTCCGCGGCCGTCCGTATCTTAAGAAATAGCACTCGTCCTGTCGGAGTGGGCTGCCGTCTGCCAGCCGGCTTGTATTCCTGGCGTGACTTCGGAGGAAGCGTCCGGTCATTCGCAAAGGACCGCAGAAAATAAGTCCCAATGGCAGTTCTGTAGAACACGGATTTATTTCGACGGCGAAAGATGTCCTCGGCGAGACGGGCCTGGAGTGTTTTCTGCATCGTCTCACCTGACAGGTGATCTGGCAGAAGGTCGAAACGGCGGGCATCGCTGAGTATTTCTTGAGCGCTGAGAGGCCTTGCCCTTGCCTGCAGAACTGCCTGCGCGAAGGCTAGATAACTATCAGCCATTGGCCATCAGGCCCGATGTCAAGACAATCTGCCCCCACCTTGATACGGATCGCAAGGCAATGGTTCGCCGGGTGGCCTGCCGAATAAGAATAGCAATATTGGTACTCAATTCGTTAGCGCCCCACAGTTGCAACGTCCACTTGGCGAACGACCTTATCTACAGAGGAGGGTCCTGAATGGCGCTTGATTCCGTCAATTCAGGCGATTCCGGGTCGAGCTCACATGGATATCACTCGCAACCGAGAACTAGGACGGCGCCCTCGGCACACTACTGACGTTGGACCAGCCGCCCGGGATCAAGTCGGAGATGACGACCAAAGATGGATTCCCGCCTTCGCGGGAATGACAGCGGGGACTCTATTCATCCCCCATCTTCAGCGCCGCAATGAACGCCTCCTGCGGAATCTCGACATTGCCGAACTGGCGCATGCGCTTTTTGCCCGCCTTCTGCTTTTCCAGCAGCTTGCGTTTGCGGGTCGCGTCGCCGCCGTAGCATTTGGCCGTCACGTCCTTGCGCAGGGCGCGCACCGTTTCCCTCGCGATCACCTTGCCGCCGATGGCGGCCTGGATGGGGATGACGAACAGATGCGGCGGGATCAGCTCCTTGAGCTTTTCGCACATCTGCCGGCCGCGGGATTCGGCGGCGGCGCGGTGCACCAGCATGCTGAGCGCATCGACCGGCTCGGCGTTGACGAGGATGGTGAGCTTCACCAGGTCGCCGGGGCGGCGATCGGCCAGCGCATAGTCAAAACTGGCGTAGCCGGCGCTCATCGATTTCAGCCGATCGTAGAAATCGAACACCACCTCGTTGAGCGGCAGCTCGTATTCGAGCATGGCGCGGTTGCCGACATAGGTCATGTTCTTCTGGATGCCGCGCCGGTCCTGGCAGAGCTTCAGGATGGAGCCGAGATATTCGTC